>DXBY01000044.1 GCA_019116305.1 Candidatus Ruania gallistercoris
CTGCTGGACGGCCGCCCGCTGCGCAATGTGGTGGACACGGTCGAGTTCTACTGACCGGTGCGGCGATGACGGCGGACCAGCAGCGCGATCCTGCTCCTGACCCGGCCCCGGCCCGCGATCCGGCCCCGGCGGTCACCCGCAGCCTGCGCATCCTCACCCTGCTCGCCGAGTCCGGCGGGCGCGCACAGACGCTGAGCGATATCGCCCGCAGCCTCGGGATCGCCAAGTCCTCCACGGCGAACCTGTGCCTGGCGCTGGAGCAAGGGGCGATGATCCAGCGCACCGCCGAGGGCTATCTGCTCGGGCGCCGCACCGCGGAGCTCGGCGGCGCCTATGCGCTCCGGTTCAATCAGATCCGGGAGTTCTTCGACGTCTGCGCCGCCTCTGTGGAGCTGGCCGGTGAGGTGGTGCAGATCGCCCTGCTGGACGGTACCGATGTGCTCTACCTGGCCCGGCACGAGGGTCGGGCACCGCGCAGCCTGGGTACCCCCATCGGGTCCCGGCTGCCCGCGGCGCTGAGCGCTACCGGCAACGCGATCCTCGCCACGATGACCGATGCTGAGGTGCGTGACCTGTTGGCCGGGGTCCCGGTGCAGCCGGTGTCCGCGACCGGCCCCCGGAGCCCGGATGACCTCCTGGCCCGGCTCGCCGACGTACGGCGACGAGGCTACGCCGTCGACCGGGAGGACTCCTTTGCCGGGGTGACCGGAGTGGCCGTGGCCCTGCCCCCGTGGACGCCGAGCGACCCGCTGCTCGCCATCGGCGCGGCGCTGCCCACCCAGGACGCCGACGAGGACACCATCACCCGGGTCGGCGCTGCTTTGACTGAGGCCGCCCGCCTGCTCACCAACCCGCTCGCCGTGCAGTCCTGACCCACCACCACCAACATCGCGAACGTTCGCTGGTGCGGCAAATCCGGCTGGAAAGTCGCACGAGGGAACGTTCGCGGCCCGTCTATTAGTGCAGCGCGATGGTCTGCACACCGCGGAGGTGGTCGCGGATGAACCGGTTCGCGTGCGCGGCCAGGTCCGCCGAGTCTTCCCAGAGGTTGCGCCAGATGCCGAGCGTGTTCGACAGCGCCTCGCTGACCACTGCGCTGGAGAAGGACTCGAACACCACCGGCCCGTCGTAGCCGGACCGCGCCAGGGCCCGGAACGTGCCGTCGAAGTCCACGGTCCCGGTGCCCAGGTAGCCGCGGTGGCTCTCCCCGATGTGGAAGTAGCGCAGCCGGTCGGCGGAGTCCAGGATCGGTTCCACCATCCCCGACTCCTCGATGTTCATGTGATACGTGTCCAGGTGCAGGTGCACGTTGTCGTGCCCGATCTCGTCCAGGAACGCCAGTCCGGCGCGGGCGGTGTTGGCGATGTTGGTCTCGTACCGGTTCACGATCTCCAGGGAGAGCTCCACCCCCGCCTGGGCGGCGTGGTCGCCGAGCCGGCGCAGCGCGGCCGCGGAGGTCGCCCGGGCCTGCTCGCTCGCCGGGGCGAGGTACTTCGTCAGCGCCGAGTAGATCACCCCGCACAGGGCGTTCCCGCCCGCCTCGGCGACGACGTCGATCGCCTGCCGCACCAGGTCCTCACCCTTGCGGGAGGTCGCTCCGTCGGTACTGGACAGGTCGGTGGCCGGGGAGAGGCCGAGGGACGCGGTCATCGCCAGACCGTGGTCGTCCAGGATGCGCCTGGTCTCGGTGCCGTCGATGCTGTAGGGGTCCATCAGCGGGACCTCGAGGAGATCGAAACCGGCCGTCTGTGCACCGGAGGCTGCGGTGACCAGACCGTCGGTGTCGAAGACGCCGGTGAAGACGAGTCCGTGAACGCCGATGAGCATTGCTGTCCTCCTGAAGTGGTGTGCCCACGGGCGTGGGCGAATGGGGCGTTACTGGGGCTTGCTCGTGACCGGGACCGGAAGCTCCGGTTCGCCGGGATCCTTCCCGGATCTGGCCCGCCGGGTGGGCAGCGCGTCCACCAGCGAGGCGCCGAGCAGCACCACGGCCAGTGCCAGGAACTGCAGCTGCGTGCCGGCGTTGCCGGGGACGACGATGAGGATCGAGGCGTTCAACCAGACGATCAGCAGTGCCGCCAGCAGCACTCCGCTGAGCCGGCCGATGCCACCGGTGATGGCCACTCCGCCGAGCACCGCGATAGTGATCGCCGGCAGTGCCATCCCGGCACCGCTCGTGCCGGCGTCCGGCCGGGCGGAGGCGAACTGGGCCACGGTGTAGATCGCGACCAGCCCGCTGATCAACCCCGAGGCCACGAACGCGAGCAGCTGGGTGCGGCGGGTGTCGATCCCGGCCCACTGCGCCGCCACCGTGTTCGTGCCGATCGCATACAGGGACCGGCCGTAGGTGGTGCGGTTCAGCAGCAGCCAGGCGATCACCGCCACCGGCAGCACGAACGTGAACATCCCCAGCGGCACCAGCGGCAGGTACTGCCCGATCAGCGGCAGCTCGATCGCATCGGCGGCCGAGTACAGGCCGGCGATCTCCGGGCCGGAGATCGGGCTCGCCCCGGTGATCACCAGCGCGATCGACTGGAACGCGTAGTAGGTGGCCAGTGTGGTGATCAGCGCGGGGTAGCCGAAGTAGGCCGTGAGCACCCCGTTGATCGCCCCCAGCAGGGCACTGACCACCAGCGCCGCGGCCATCGCCTGCAGCAGCGGCCACCCGGCATCGACGTACAGCAGCCCGAAAACCATCCCCACCACGGAGACGATCGAACCGACGGACAGGTCGATGCTGCCCCGGCCGGTGGTGATGACGAACAGCTGCGCCAGGGCCAGCAACGCCAGCGGCACGTAGTTGATCAGCGAGCCGACCAGGTAGTCGGAGTTGAACCGGCCGGTGGTGACCCCGGCCGCGTCCAGGATCGTCATCGTGATCACCAGCAGCAGGATCAGCCCGAGCAGGAGCACGTTCCGGTCCCGCAGACCACCGGAGTCCACCCAGCTGCGCACCCGCTCGGCGATACCAGTCCGGGTCTCGGTCGAGGTCGTCATGCTGCCCTCCTCGCCCGCTCGCGGAGCAGATCGGTACCCACCGCCACGATGATGAACACGCCGACGAACAGGAACGCCAGCTGGGAGGGCCAGCCGAGCTGGATCACCCCGGTGCGCACCGAGGCCACCAGCATGGCGCCGAGCAGGGTGCCCACCACCGAACCGCGCCCGCCCATGATCGAGGTCCCGCCGATCACGACGGCGGCGATCACCTCGAGCTCTTTGCCGTTACCGACCGACTGGTCCAGCGTGGCGGTCCCGGTGGCAATCGTCATGCACGCGGCGAGGCCGACCATCAGGCCGGTGACCACGTAGACCGAGACCAGCCGCGGCCGTACTGCGATACCGGCGAGCCGGGCGGCTTCCTGGTCCCCGCCGATCGCGTACAGGTTCCGCCCGGCGCGGGTGTAGCGCAGGAACCACCAGGCGGCGACCACGGCCAGCACCGCGATCACGAACGAGTGCGGTACACCGGCGGTGTTCCCGGCGGCGCCGCGGCCGAAGAAGGCCATCGTGCCCGGGATGTTGTTCACCGTGCTGGAGTCGAACACCCGGTAGCCGATGTACAGGAACAAGTTCCAGGTGCCGAAGGTGATGATGATCGGGTGCACCCGGCCGTAGGCCACCAGCAGCCCGTTCACAGCGCCGAGCAGCCCACCGAGCAGCATTGCGAGCAGCACGGCGGGGGCCAGGGACAGGCCGGTGTGCACCAGCAGCTTGGCGGTCACCACCGAGCAGACCATGATCATCCCGGCGATGGAGACGTCGATGCCGGCGGTGATGATCACGAACGTCATCCCGATACCCATCAGCGCCACCGGAGCCACGCTCACCAAAAGGGGCCCGATCGAGCCGAGGCTGAGGAAGTTCGGGGTGAATACGCCGAGCAGGACCCACAGCACGGCGATCACCGCGGCCAGCACGACCTCCTGACCGGTGACCACCGGGGGCAGGATCCGCCCGATCGCCTGCCGGCCGGCGGGTGCCTGAGCTGGTGCCGTCATGACGCCTCCTGCCCGGCTTCGCCCGCGGCGAGCGCGAGCACCTCCGCCTGCCCGGCGGTGGGGGCCAGCTCGGCGGCGACCGCGCCGGCCCGGAACACCAGGATCCGGTCCGAGATCCGCAGCACCTCACCGAGGTCGGTGGTGATCACCAGCACGGCGGTGCCCTGGTCCGCCAGCTCGGAGACGATCCGGTGGATCTCCTCCTTCGCCCCCACATCCACCCCCTGCGTGGGTTCGGCCAGCACCAGCACCTCCGGTCGCTGGACGAGCTGGCGGGCCAGCACCACCTTCTGGGCGTTCCCGCCGGACATCGACCGCACCGGGACCCGCTCGTTCGGGGTCTTGATCGCGAGCCGTTCGATCAGCCTCCGGGCGATGCCGCGTTCGGTGCGGGGGCTGACCCACCCGGCCACCGAGGACAGCTTCGGCAACGACCCGATGCCGATGTTGAACGCGATCGACTGGAACGCGAACGTGCCCTGCTGCGACCGGTTCGCCGGCACCATCCGCACCCCGCGCCGCTTGGCCTGTGCCGGGGAGGTGGCCGGCTGGCTGCGGTCGCCGATCCGGATCGTGCCGCTGGAGGTCTGCCGGATGCCGTAGACCACGTCCCCGACCTCGGCCGCCCCGGACCCGACCAGACCGTACAGCCCGACGATCTCGCCCCGGTGCACGGTGAGGCTGACGTCCTCGAAGGCCCCCTCGAGGGTGAGTCCGTCCAGGACGAGCATCGGATCGCCGGCGCCGCTGGTGGTGCGCACCCCCTCGGAGAGTTCCCCACCGACCATGCGCTCGGCGATCACCCGCACGCTGAGGTCCTCGATCGGGTCCGAGGAGACGGTCGAACCGTCCCGCATCACGGTGACCGTGTCTGCGATCTGGAACAGCTCATCCAGGCGATGGGAGATGTACACGATCGCGACGCCGTCGGCGGCAAGACGGCGGATCACGCCGAAGAGCACATCGATCTCGTTCTGGGTGAGGATGGCGCTCGGTTCGTCCAGGATGAGGATGCGGGCATCCTCCAGCAGCGCCTTGGCGATGGAGACCAGCTGTTGCTGGGCGATGGACAGACGCCGCATCGGCAGAGCCGCCACCCGCCGGTCCAGGCCGACCAGGTCGAACAGCTCGAACATCCGCGGTGCCTGAGCCTTCCAGTCGATCACCAGACCGGCGGTCATCTCCCGGCCGACGAAGAAGTTCTCCGCCACCGACAGGTCCTGGAACAGGTGCGGCTCCTGGTAGACGGTCTGTACCCCGAGTCCGATCGCCTCCCCGGTGCTGGTGATCCGGACCGGGTCGCCGTCGATGCTGACCGTGCCGGTGTCGGCCTGCTCGGCCCCGGCGAGGATCTTGATCAGTGTGGACTTGCCGGCGCCGTTCTCCCCGACCAGGGCGTGCACGGACCCGGGCGGCACCACCAGATCGGCCTGGCGGATCGCTCGCACGCCGCCGTACCGCTTGGAGATGCCGCGCATCTCCAGTCGTGGCTGGGTCATGAGGCTCCTTGCTGCGTCTGGGCTGCTGGAAGGCAGGTGCGCCGTCGCGGGGTGGGCGGTGTGCCGGCCCGCGACGGCGCAGGGTCGGGTCAGTAGTCGTAGTCGCCGGCGTTCTCGTCGGTGATGATCAGCGGTGGGCCGAGCAGCAGCACACCGGTGTCGGCGTCGTAGCTGACGCCGTCGATGCCCTCCACGGACGGTTCGGCGGGTATCTCCTCACCGCCCGCGAGCTGGACACCGGCCCAGCCGGTGAGGTAGCCGAGGGCTTCCACGTCCCAGAGCACCGAGGCGCTGGAGGCGCCGGACTCCAGGTAGGGCGCCATCGACTGCGGTGTCCCCAGTCCGACGGTGAACACCTCCCCGATCCGGCCGGCGTCGGTGACCGCCTGGGCCACGCCGGGTGCGGAGGAGGTACACTCCCCGATCAGCCCGGTCAGGTCCGGGTTGGCGTTCATCAGGTTGGTCGCCATCTGGGTGGCCTGTGCCTGGTCCTCACCGGCGTAGACGATGTCCGCGATCTCCGCGTCCGGGTAGTCGCTGGCGGTGTACTCCTCCTGCACCGCGATCCAGGAGTTCAGGTTGGCGGCGGTCTCCCCGCAGGAGACGATCGCATACTGGCCGCTCCCGCCCATCGCGGACATCATCTCGTCGGTCAGTGCCGTACCGATGCCCTCGGCGTCGGCCTGGTTGACGAACAGCTCGCGCACGGAGTCGGGGGCATCGGTATCGGTGGTGGCCACCGCGATCCCGGCGTCCTGCGCCTCCTGCAGCACCGGCGCCATCGAGTCCGGGTCATTCGGGGCCACGAACAGCACATCCACATCCTGCTGGATGAAGGAGCGCACGATCTCCGCCTGAGCGGCGGCATCGGCCTCGGTGGGCCCCTGGTAGAGCCACTCGAAGCCGAGCTCCTCAGCGGCCTGCTCACCGCCGGTGTTCATCGCCTCGAAGTAGGGGATGCCCTGCAGCTTGGGGACGAACGCCACGCTGATGTCGCCGCCACCTTCGCCGCCCTCGGCTCCGGTGCCGCCGTCATCGTCACTGTTGCGCTGCGTGCAGCCGGTGACCGCCAAGGCTGCCGTGGCGGTCATCGCCGCGATCATCGCTAGCTTCCGGGAGGTCTTCATCGCTGCTCCTTAGCGGTTCGTCGTGCTCGTTGTCGGTGGTCCTGGTGGTCCGGCCACCAGGTGGGGGTCGGGTTCGAGCGGAGCCCGGGTGACCGGCACCCCGACTGTGGCCCACTCGTGGACGAACTCCTCATCGGCATCGCTGTCGGTGATGAGCTCGGAGAGCTCGCCCGGCTGGGCGAACGGGTACAGACCGAATCCGGTGATCTTGGTGGAGGCGAACACTCCGATCACCGCGGTGGCGGCCCGGATGAGGGTCTTCTTCGCCTCGGCCTCTTCCGGAGAAAGTTCCATCAGACCGGCGGTGGGGGAGAGGCCGAAGGTGCCCACGAACGTGGTCATGATCCGGCCCCGGTCGGCCAGCACGTTGTCCACTGAGCCCACCAGTCCGGCGCTCTCCCGCCGCAGCACTCCGCCGGGCATGACCACCCGGGCGTCGCTGCGGGTGTGCAGCAGCATCGCAGTGGGCAGGGAGGAGGTGATCACCACCAGGCCGCGGCGCTGCAGCAACCGGCCGGCCAGGTGGTGGGTGGTGGTGGAGGTGTCCAGGGCGATCACGTCCCCGTCCCGGACCCGGGTGGCGGCCTCGGCGGCGATCGCGCGTTTGGCGGCGGCGTCCACGTGCATCCGTTCGGTGAACGCACCCTCGTCCTTGGGTCGGTGCGGGCGCGCCCCGCCGCGGGTGCGGTGCAGCAGGTGGCGCTGCTCCAGCTGGCGCAGGTCCTTGCGGATCGTGACCGTGGACACGCCGAGCTCCTCGGCGAGTGTGCTGACCTGCACGGAGCCGCGCGCGTCCAGAGCATCGAGGATGCGCTGGTCACGGGTCGTCATCGTCTACTCCATCGTTGGAGGCCGTGACCTGATAGTAGCGAACGAAAGTGCCCAGTGAAAGGTTACGAAACTGTCACGAAAGCTCGGTGAGGCAGATGTGGGACCGATGGGGCGCCGTCGGCAACGCCGGAACGGCACCGGCACGGCGACCGGGGAGCGCGTGCGTGCCCGCGGGCGGCAGTACGGGAGAGCGTGGGGCGCCGCCGGGTTGCTCAGTCCTCGAGCGGCACCAGCGGAACCAGGTCCTCCACCACCAGGCGCGCCGCCTCGGCCTCGGCATCGGTGAGCGTGCCCAGGGCGGCCTCCTCGGCGGCGGCCAGCTCGGTGTAGGAGTCGATCTCGGTGCGCGTGGTGGCCTCGTCCCAGCCGAGCAGCGGGCCCATGATCGCGGCGATCTCCTCCAGGGCGGCGAGGCCGCGGTCGCGGGACTCGTAGAACAGGCGCAGCCGGCGCATCACCACATCCTCCAGATGCAGGGCGCCCTCGTGCGTCACCGCCATCGCCACCTCGGCCCGCAGGTAGGCGGAGGCGGCCTCGAGCGGTTCGCCCATCGCCGGGTCCGCCTCCACGATGGCAGTGATCGCCGAGATGTCCGCACCGTACCGGCCGAGCAGGTGCTCCAACCGCTCCCGGTTCCAGCCGTACCGGGCGGCGATCTGCGGCGCCTGCCGGGTGACGGCCTTCAGTCGCGGCGCACCCACCAGCGGGGTGTCCGGTGTGACCGACGGGTTCGCCCTCGCCCGTACGGACCCGAGCGCGTGGTCCACGGCGTGCTCGGCCATCAGCCGATAGCTGGTGAGCTTCCCGCCGGTGATCACCGTCAGGCCGGGCGCGGGTTCGATCACGGTGTGGTCGCGCGAGACCTTCGTCGAGGAGCCGGAGTCGCTGCCCGGTTGGACCAGCGGGCGCAGTCCGGCGTAGACCCCGATCAGGTCATCGAAGGTCAGGTCCGAGGAGAGCACGGCGTTCGCGTGCTCGAGGATGTAGTCCACGTCCGCGCGGGTGGCCACCGGGTGCAGCCGCTCCTCCTCCCACGGGGTGTCCGTGGTGCCGATGATCCAGTACCGCTGCCACGGGATGATGAACAGCACGGACTTCTCCGTGCGCAGGAACAGCCCGGTCTGGCCGTTGATCCGCTCCTTCGGGACCACCACGTGGATGCCCTTGGAGGCGAGCATCTTCACTCCGCCAGAGGTCGCGGCCAGGTTCTGGGTGTCCTCGGTCCACACACCGGTCGCGTTGATCACGTGCCGGGCGTTGATCGTGTGTCGCTCACCGGTCTCCAGGTCCACCACTGTGGCACCGGTGACGCGTCCACCGGGTCCGGTGAGGTAGTTCACCACCTGGGTGCGGGTGGCTGCCTGGGCCCCGAACGACTGGGCCGTGCGCACCAGCGTCATCACCAGCCGTGCGTCGTCCACCCGTGCGTCGTAGAACTTGATCCCGCCGACCAGCTTGTCCGAGCGCACATCGGGGAACAGCTTGTGAACGCCGTCCCGGGAGTAGTGCTGCTGCGTGGGCACAGCCTTACCGCGGTGCCCGATCACCGCCATCGCGTCATACAGCCCGATCCCGAGCGCACTGTAGATCCGCTCGATCACCGGCTGCTTCAACGGCCACAGGAACGGCTGGGCCTTCACCAGGTGCGGGGCGGTCCGGGTGAGCAGCAGCCCGCGCTCGCGCAAGCCCTCGGCCACCAGCTTGAAGTCCAGGTTGTACAGGTAGCGCACCCCGCCGTGCACCAGCTTGGAGGAGTACGACGACGTCCCACCGGCCCAGTCCTGCATGTCCACGATGCCGGTGCGCAACCCGCGGGTGACGGCATCGAGCACGACGCCGGCGCCGGTCACCCCGCCGCCGACCACGAGCACGTCCAATGGCTCCCCCTCGCTCATCGCGGCGAGGGCCTGGGTGCGGGACTGGGCTGTCAACGCTGAGCTGGGCACGTTCTCTCCTGGGCAAGTTCCCGACGGCGGTTCTCGGCTGGGCCACGATCGTCCCGCGGGTCGCACTGACGTGCAATCACAACGCACGAACGTGCACCCGCGCGATCGGGCGGTGCCCGAGTGATCACCGCCCGGCCCGGCGCCACCCGGCCGAGGATCCTGCTGCGATACCGTGGAGCCCCGGAGAATCGCAGCAGGAGGGGACGCGTGGATGGCCGCACCCAGTTCTGGCCGGCACCTCTCCGCGCGTAATCGAGCGCGTTCGGAGCGACAGCAGACCATTGCCGACTACGTGCTCGCCAAAGGGGTGGCGACTCCGAACGAGCTGACCGAAGTGGCCGGTGCCAGCCTGATGACCGTGCACCGCGACCTCGACGAGCTCGCGCGCAAGGGGCTGCTGCGCAAGTTCCACGGTGGGGTCTCCGCCCAACCGTCCTCAGTGTTCGAGAGCAGCTCGGCGTACCGACTCAACGTCCAGTCCGAGCACAAGGAGGCACTCGCAGCCGAGGCCCTCCGGCGGATCGACACCGGGATGTCGGTCATGCTCGACACCTCCTCCACGAACGTGTTCCTGGCGCGGTTGATCGCTCGGCGCGAGCCGGTGCAGCTGACCGTGATCACCAACTACCTGCCGATCCTGCAGACCCTGCGCAGCTGTGAGGGGGTGGACCTGATCGTCATCGGCGGGAGCTACAACCCGAACCACGACGCCTTCTTCGGGATGGACGCGGTGGCGATGACGGAGTCGTTGCGGGTGAATCTCGCGGTGCTGAGCACCTCGGCGATGACGCCCGAGGAGACCTATCACCAGGACCAGGACATCGTGACGATGAAGCGGGCCATGATGGCGGCCGCGGAGCGACGGATCCTGTTGATGGACCCGACGAAGATCGAGCGCACCGCCCTGCACCGGCTGGCACCGTCCTCGGCCTTCGACGAGCTGGTGCTCACCGACCCCGGACCCACGGACTTCACCACCGACGTGGCCGAGCAGGTCCCGACCACGGTGATCCCGCTGGACGCCGGCCGGTCGGTCTCCTAGCGCGCGGTCGTGCGCTGCGCGGCGTCCACATGTGCGCTGAGCGTGTGCAGGGACTCCCGCATCTGCGGGAAGGCCTCGATGTAACGGTCCACGAAGAACCGGTACTCCTCGTGCCGTACCAGGTCCGGCTCGATCGTCTCCGCCGGGTGCACCATCGCCGACGCCGCCTCGGGTACGGAGTCGAACAGGCCGGCTCCGGTGGCGGCGAGGACCGCCGCGCCCAGCACGGTGGCCGCACCGACCCGTGGCAGCGTGATCGGTAGCCCGAGCACATCGGCGTGCATCTGGATCCACGGCCGGCTGCGGGTGGCCCCACCGCAGGCGACGATCTCCTCGATCCGGTGCCCGGAGGCGACCAGCACCCGCCGGATGTGCTCGGTGCCGTAGCAGACGCCCTCCTGGATGGCCCGGAAGACGTGCTCGGGCCCGTGGTGCAGGCTCAACCCCCAGATCATCCCGCGTGCGCGGCCGTCACAGTACGGTGTGCGGTTGCCCTGGAAGTACTCGTTGACGATGACGCCGTCCGCACCTGGCGGCAGATCGGCGGCGCGTGCGGTGAGCAGGTCGTACGCGTTCGTGCCCTGGTGCTCGGCCTGGGCCACCGTGTCCCGGGCGAAGCCGTCGGTGAACCACTTCAGGACCGAGCCGGTGGAGGCCTGACCGCCCTCGACGGTGTAGCTGCCGGGCAGCACGGAATCGGTGAAGGCGCCGAGGAACCCCGGCCCGGACAACGGTCGGTCGCTCAGCCCGGTGAGCACGTGGGAGGACCCGGTGATCAGCGCCATCCGGCCCGGGCGCAGCGCGTCCAGACCGATCTGACCACACCAGGCGTCGATCCCCCCGGCCGCCACCGGGATGCCCGGTACCAGCCCGAGATCCTCGGCCGCGCTGGCGCTGAGCCCCTCCACCTGCGCGCCCAGGTCGAGCACCGGCTCCGGCACCTTGGCGAACACATCGCCCACGCCGACGGCGTCGTAGAGGTCCGTAGGCCAGCCACCGTGGTTGCGGTCGTAGTACATCCGGTGGGCCGCCGAGTTGATGTTCACGCTCCACCGCCCGGTGAGGCGGAACGTGATCCAGTCCACCGCGTCCACCAGGTACGCGGCGGCGCGGTAGTGCTCCGGTTCGTTCTCCTTCAGCCATGCGGCCTTGAACGGATACCATTCCGCGCTCGCCGGCATCGTGCCGCCCCCGGAGCAGCGCCGGGCGGGGGAGTCGAGTTCGTCGGCGCGCCGCGCCTGGTCGATCGCCCGCACGTCCATCCACATGATCGCCGGGCGCAGCGCTCGCCCCTGCCGGTCAGCCGCGACCAGGGTCAGCGACGTCGCGTCGCAGGCCACGCCGCGGACCGCTGCTGCCGGGACACCACTGCGCTCGATCGCTTCCCGGGTGGCGACTCCGGCAGCCGCCCACCAGTCCTGCGGATGCTGTTCGGCCCAGCCCGACCGTGGATAGCTGGTGGCGTACCCGGCAGCACCGCCTCCCTGGACAGTGCCGGTGCCGTCGACCAGTGCGGCACGGCAGCCCTCGGTGCCGAAGTCGAGACCGAGGACGAGCTCGGCGCCCGGACGGACTCCCACGGCAACCACCTCTCCTTCTCCGGGAACCGCTCAGCCGGCTGGGACCAGGCCGTCGGCAGTCACGCGGAATCCGGCCTCGGCAACGATCCGGGGGTCGTCAGTGGTGAACCCGTCCGCACCGAGCTGCACCGCCTCGCGTACCTGATCGGGGGTGTCGATCGGCCACACGTCCACCTGGAACCCGCGCGCATGGGCCCTCTGCACGAACTCCGCGTCGGCTGCGCCGATCCGGACCAGCACCCGCCGAGCACCGAGCGCCTCCGCACGGTCCAGCACCTCCTCAGTGGCTTCCTTGCTGATCAGGCCGACGCGGACCTCGGGCAGCAGGCTCGCCATCCGCCCGACGCTGTCGGCATCGAACGAGGTCGGTGCCAGCCGGGAGATGACCTCGGGGCGGGCCCGGACCAGCTCGACCATCGGATCGATCGCCCGCGGATCCTTGATCTCGACCTGGAGCGAGCCGGTGGTGGTCTCGAGCACCTCGGCGAACGTCGGGACCTGTGCGCCGCCCCCGGCGTCCAGCGCGCGGATCTGGGCGAGGGTGAGCTCAGCGACCGCGCCGGTGCCGTCCGTCGTCCGGTCCACCGTGGCGTCGTGCATCACCACCAGGTGACCGTCACTGCTGGCTCTCAGATCGAGCTCGAGCTCGTTGACGCCGATCTCGAGCGCTGCCGCGAACGCCTCGATCGTGTTCTCCGGTGCCACTGTGCTCGCTCCACGGTGACCGACGACGTAGGTACTCACATGTACTCCGGGGGGTAGGGGTGGATCAGCATCCTCGACGTCAGCCGTACCACTGGTCGTAGCTGTCCTGGATCTGCTCGGTACCGTCGCGCAGCTGGTCGGCGACCGAGGTGAAGACGGTCTCGACGTCCTTGCTCCGGTCGGAGAGGATCTCCTGGATCCCGCCGATGATCGTGCTCGTGCTGTCCGGCACGAAGGTGCGGACAGCATCGGTCGGCTGCGCCAGCTCGAGCTGGTCGGCGGCAGCGGAGAAGTTCGGGTCGTCGGCGAGCACCTCGGCGAGCTCGGGCTCGTTGGCCGCCTCGGTGATCACCGGCAGGTACCCGGTGCCGAGGGTCCACGCGGCGGCGTTCTCCGGGCTGCCGAGGAACTTCAGCACCTGGAACGCGGCGTCCTTGCGTTCCTGGGGGACGCCCTTGAGCATCGACCAGCCGTTCCCGCCGGTCGGCACCCCGGTGGTGACCTGCTCGGGCAGGTACGCGGCGCCGACCTCGAAGTCGGACTCGTCGTAGATGCCGCGCAGGGATGCGGTCGAACCGACAGTGGTGGCCACCACGCCGGCCCCGAAGTCGGTGGTCGGGCTCTGGGACAGGTACCCGAACTCGTCCTCGAAGACGAACTCCTGCGCCCAGAGCCCGGCGTCGATGGCACCCTGCTGGTCGATCTGGATGTCCAGGCCGTCGGAGATCCGGCCGCCGAACTGCCAGATCATCGCCATGAACGGCCAGTCGTCGCCGGGGTTGAACGCATGGGCGGACATCGGTTTGCCCGCCACCTGAAGCTTTGTGATCTCCGGAGCCCACTCCCGGAGCTCGTCCCAGGTCTCCGGTCCGCGGTCCGGCAGTCCCGCCTCGGCGAAGGCGTCCTTGTTGTAGTACATCAGCGGGGTGGACCGGCCGTAGGAGAGCCAGTACGTGCTGCCGTTCACGACGCCCTCGTTGTACAGCTGCTCCTGGTACATCGAGCCGTTGAACTCGTCGTCGAAGTAGTCGTCCAGCGGCTCGAGGACGTCGTTGAGGAGGAACCGGCCCCACCAGGTGTCGGCAAACATCACGATGTCCGGCACGCTCTTCGCCTGCAGTGCGGCGGTCAGCTTCGGCCCGGACTCCTCGTAGCTGCCCTGGTACTGGACCTCGGCGTAGATATCTTCCTGGGAGTCGTTGAACTTGGTGATCAGCTCCTGGATCAGCTCGCCGTTCCCGCCGCCCATCGCGCTCCACATGACGACGTTGTGCTCGCGGCCGGAGTACTTCGACGGCGCGTTGAAGTCGACCTGGCCGAGCTCGGCGTTCTCGTTGGTCGCACCCCCGGCGCAGGAGGCGAGGAACGGCAGGGTCAGGCCGGCGGCGCCCAGGCCGAGGAAGGTCCGTCGGCTGGGAACCAGCAGCGGTGCGGAGTGGGGGGAGTTCATCTCAGATCCTTTCGGGGCAGGGGTGGGGACTGCGAGCGGGTGCCGGTGCGGTCAGCCTTTGACAGCTCCGGCGGTCAGGCCACGGGCGATGTGGCGTTGGGTGAACAGGAAGAGGATGAGCATCGGGACGGCGACGATCACTGTCCCGGCCATGATCGCGCCCCAGTTCTGGTAGCCCTCCGTGGAACGCAGGTACAGCAGCCCGATCGGCAGCGTGCGCATCTCCACCGTGTTGGTGACGATCAGCGGCCAGATGAAGTCGTTCCACATGTCCACCACGGCGATGACGCCCACCGTGACCAGCATCGGCTTGCACATCGGCAGGACCACCTGGAAGAGCATGCGCAGGTGACCTGCGCCGTCGACCTTGGCTGCCTCGTTGATCTCCCTGGGCAGGGTCATCATGTACTGCCGGAGCAGGAACATGCCGAAGATGGAACCGGCACTGGGAAGGATCAGCCCCATGTAGGTGTTGATCCAGCCGAGGTTGGCCACGGTGATGTAGTTGACAATGAGCGTCACGTTGTTCGGCACCATCAGCGAACCCAGCATGAACAGGAAGAGCAGGTTCTTCATCGGGAAGCGCAGGTGGGTGAACGCGTAGGCGGTGAACGTCGCGTTCAGCAGCTTCAGAGTGGCACCGGCGGCGGTCACGATCAGCGAGTTCACCAGGAAGTGGTCGAACGGCGCGGCCCGCCAGGCCTCGCCGAAGTTCTCCAGGATCATCGGCCACGGGAACCAGTCCGGGGGGTACTGGTAGATCGAGCCGTTGTCCTTGACCGCGGAGGAGAACAGCCAGTAGATCGGTACCAGGAAGGTGGCACCGGCCACGGCGAGTGCCACGTAGAGCAGGATCTTGCGCAGGGTGGAGTCGCGCATCGGCCCACCCCTGCGCCGCCGTGCGGGGGCTGCTGGGCCGGACCCGGCCGGAGCGGCAGCGGAGCCGTTGTGCGTCGTGGTGTCTGCGCTCATTGGTAGTGCACCTTGCGTTGGGAGTAGAAGTTCTGCACAGCGGTGAGGGCGAGCAGGATGAAGAAGAGCAGTACTGCGGCGGCAGCAGCCCCACCTGCATCACCCCCTCTGAACGCCCGCTCGTAGATGAACCAGGAGAGTGTGGTGGTGGCGTTGCCCGGACCACCGAAGGTCATCACCGCGATCAGGTCGTAGGCCTGGAAGGTGCCGATGATGGTGATCACCATGACGAAGAAGGTCACCGGCGAGAGCAGCGGCAGGGTGATCCGTCGGAAGATCGTCCACCGGCCGGCGCCGTCGATCCGGGCGGCCTCCTCATACTCCTCGGGCAGACCCTGCAGGCCGGCGAGATAGACGATGGCGACGAATCCGCACCCCTTCCACAGGTACGCGATGATCAGGGCGGGCATCGCCCAGGTGGCATCGGTGGTCCAGTGCGGTGAGGAGGAGCCGAAGAAGTCGAAGATCACCCGCGACAGGCCGTAGTTCGGGTCGAAGATGAACAGCCAGAGCGTGGCGACTGCAGCACCACTGATCACGTAGGGGGCGAAGGCCGCCGTGCGCACGATGCCGCGCAGCCGCAGCTTCTGGTTGATCAGCACGGCCAGGGCCAGGCCGAGACTCACGCTGCCGATCACCACGAAACCGCCGAACACCAGGGTGTTCAGCAGCACTGTGTGGAAGCCCGGACTGGTGAACAGGTCGATGTAGTTCTTCAGGCCGACCCATACCGGCGAGCCGGAGATCATGTTCCACCGGGTCAGGGACAACCAGGCGTTGTACAGCACCGGCCAGTACTCGAACGTGAGCACCAGGGTGATGTTCGGCAGGATCAGCAGGGCGAACAGGCCGTACTCGCGCCGATTGCGACGCCGGCGTCCCCGGCGCCGGCTGAGCGCGTCCGGAGCGGGCTCCTCTGCGGGTCGAGGAGTGGAGATCACGTCCTGGTGAGTCAACGAATCTGCCTTCCTTGCAGCGGTCGACCCGCCGCCGACGATGGCAACGGTTCGAGAACTCTATCTACTAGGTGCTCTCAAGGAAGGATTTCTATCACAAGGTGTTGCTGGCTGTCGACAGTGAGTGGGTCCCGAAATGTCGCGCTTGAACACGAGCGCAATGGCGCCGGTGCGCGGGTCGGCGCCGTGGTGCGGCGGTCCCTCTTGCCGACCGATGAGAACTGATGATAGAAAATTCGCACACATCGCGGATGGGTGTCCCGGGCCAGCAGGGTGGCGCCGCAGCACGGCTGCACCGGCTGCCCGCCCGTCAGTGCACCGGGAGCTCTCGGTCGAGGAGGAACGAATATGGGCTGGAACATGCTGGTCGGCTCCGACGGCGCAGGATTCGGGTACAAGGAAGCGATCAAGCGCGACCTGGAGGCGCATCGGCTCGTCGACTCGGTCGTGGACGTGGGGGTCGACGGCGTCGAGGCGGCTACCCACTATCCGTCCGTGGCGATCGAGGCCGGTGAGCGGATCGCTGCCGGGCAGGCCGACCGGGCGATCCTGATCTGTGGCACCGGGCTCGGGGTAGCGATCTCCGCCAACAAGGTCCGGGGCATCCGCGCCGCCACGGCCCATGACATCTACTCGGTGCGGCGCTCGGTGCTGTCCAACGACTGCCAGGTCCTCTGCCTCGGGGAGCGGGTGATCGGCCTCGAGCACGCCCGGATGCTGGTTGCGGAGTGGCTGCCCCTGGTCTTCGACCCGAGCTCTGCCTCCGCGGCGAAGGTCGCCGAGATCCTCGCGCACGAGGAACAGGGTTCGGCCTGACCGACAGTGTCCGCGGCCGAGGCCGGGACCTGACCTGGTGATGATGGAGGACCGTGGAGAACCTGACTGATGCTGCGCCGGCGCTGAGCCCGGAGCAGATCGAGCAGCTGCTGGAGCTGGCGGTGCGGACCGCCCGCCGGGCCGGCGCAGGGGCAGAGGCCAGACGCCGGGAGGGCGTGGACGTCGCGGCGACGAAGAGCAACGACCTGGACATCGTCACCCGGGCCGACCTGGCCGCCGAGGCGCTGATCAAGGAGACGATCCTCGCCCAGCGCCCGGAGGACGGGTTCCTCGGCGAGGAGACCGACGCCGTGCTCGGCACCGACGGGCTTACCTGGCTGGTGGACCCGATCGACGGGACGGTGAACTACCTGTACGGCGATCCCGGCTACGCCGTCTCGATCGCGGCCTGCCTGGGCAGCGTTCCGGTGGTCGGGGTGGTCTACAGCCCGGGCCGGGACGAGCTGTGGTCGGCCGGTCGGGGTGGCGGTGCCCACCTCAACGGCGCGCCGGTCCGCACCCGAGCCTCCGTCTCTCCTGCTCAGCCGTTGCTCGGCACCGTCTTCGACTACGACGCACAGGTGCGCACCCGGCAGCTGCAGCGACTCGTCGACTCTGCGCACGTGATCCGTGATGTCCGCTCCTCCGGGTCGACGGCGCTGGACCTGTGCCGGGTCGCGGCCGGCCGACTCGATGTGTTCGGCACCGACAGCGTGCACTGGTGGGATGTCGCCGCCGGTGTGCTGATCGCCCGGGAGGCGGGCTGCCGCACCTGGGCACGTCAGGACCCGGAGGACGGGCGGGTGCACTGCCTGGTCAGCAATCCCGCGGTCCCGGACGAGGTGCTGGACCGGCTCGGCTACGCAGTAGTGTCGATGTCGTAGCCGCCGCCGGTCCAGCCATCCGGGAGTGAAGAGATGAAGATCCTGTTCATCGGAGACATCGTCGGGCAGCCCGGTGTCGACCTCGTGGTCGACCAGGTGGCTGCGCTCCGGGACCGGTACCACGCCGACGCGGTGCTGGCCAACGGCGAGAACATGAACCTGTCCGGGCCGTACCCGCCGACCGGGTTCGGTATGCTCCCGGCGCAGATCGAGGCGCTGCTCGCCGCCGGGGTGGATGTGATCACCTCGGGCAACCACGCCTGGGACGGTCCGCAGTGCGCGGAGGCGCTGTTGCACCCGCGGGTGCTGCGCCCGCTGAACGTACCCAATCGCTGGTACGGGTGCGGGGTGATCAGCATCCCGGTGGCCGGGCAGACCGTGACCGTGGTGAACGTGGCCGACGAGTCGGCGATCCCCGAGACGACCTCAGCGTATGCGGCGTTCACCGCGCTGGAGCTGCCCCCCGGTCCGGTGATCGTGGACTACCACGGCGACCTCGTGGGCCGGAAGTTCGGCTTCGCCTTCGCCGTGGACGGGAAGGCGTCGGCGGTGCTCGGCACCCATACGCACGAGCCGACCGTGCAGGCGCACCGGCTGCCACAGGGCACCGGGTTCGTAGCGGAGGTGGGGATGACCGGCCCGCTCGGCGGTGTGCTCGGCAGCGAGCCCGGGTACTTCGCCGCGATGGCCCGGGGCGCGGCCGGCGGGGACCTGCCGCCCGCGGGGCTGGCGACCGGGCCGGTGGTGCTCGGTGCTGTCCTGCTCGATCTGGACGAGTCGGGCTCGGCCCGCGAGATCCGCCGGATCGGCCTGGAGCGGGACTACGCCATGACGATCTGAGGCCCGCCCTGCCCGGATCACCGCGCGCACATTTGCGCGGGTCCACCTGGTCTGGCTACCCGCTGCGGCACGATGGCCGCAGGTGGTGCACCCGCCGTGGCCGGCGACACTGAAGGAGAACCCCACGATGACGCTCAGCCCCCGCGGGAGCGAGCTCTACGACGCCTACGTCTTCGACCTGGACGGAACGATCTACTTGGGGGAGGACCTCCTTCCCGGTGCGGCCGAGCTCCTCGGTGAGCTCCGCCGTCGTGATCTGCCGGTGCGGTTCCTCTCGAACAACCCCACCAAGTCCCTGGAGCAGTACGTGCACAAGCTCACCGGGTTGGGGCTGGCCGCCGACCTTGAGGAGGTCACCAACACCGTGGTGGCGATGGTGCGCTGGCTGCAGGCCGAGCATCCCGGTGCGGTGGTGTTCCCGATCGCCGAGCAGCCACTGATCGACGCGCTGACCGCCGCCGGGATCGAGATCAGTGACGATCCAGCCCGCATCGACGTGGTGATCGCCTCCTACGACCGCACGTTCGCCTATGCCAAGCTGCAGGTGGCATTCGACGCCATCTGGTTCCACGAGCGCGCCATCCTGGTGACCACCAACCCGGACCGGTACTGCCCGTTCCCGGGAGGACGAGGCGAGCCGGACGCCGCCGCCGTGGTGGCCGCGATCGAGGCGTGCACGTCCACCACGTTGGCCAAGAACGTGGGTAAACCGGATCCGGCGATGGTGCGCGCTGCGCTCGCCGGGCTGGATGTGGATCTGGGCCGGTGCGTGATGGTCGGCGACCGGCTCGGCAC
>DXBY01000318.1 GCA_019116305.1 Candidatus Ruania gallistercoris
CGAGGTGCGCCGGTCCAGGCCGCGCCGGGTGAGCGTGGTGATCAGCCCGTTCAGCCAGCCGATCACCTGCCGGTCCGCGTCCAGTACCACCGCGTCCCAGCGCCGCCCTGCAGTATCGGTGACGGCGTAGACACGGTTGGCGCCTTCACGTTCGGTGGCGACCGTGGCCGACTCCTGCAGGTGGTCGGGCACCACCGCGCCAGGGTTCGCCCCGTGGGGTGCGCCCGGGTGCACTGCGGGCGGGTGGGACGCCCCGGTGGGGGCTGCCGGCGCCGACGGTGGCGGCTGGGAGCCGGGAGCGCTCGGGCTGGCCGGGCTGGCCTGGGCACTACCGGGGTGGGCGCCACCGGCCTGGGCGCTCTCGGGCTGGGTGTCATCGCCCGGAGCGCTAGCGGCGGGGGTTCCTTCGGCTGGGGCGGCCCCGCCGCCCCCGAACGCCCCCGGAGGCACGCCACCGGCCGGTCCGGCCGGGTCCGCCCATTCCTGACCCCCGGCGGAGGTGAGCTGAGCACCGGAGCCTGCTGCGCCGTCGTCGGCCGAAGAAGGCTGGCCGACGGGGGGAACGTACCCGATCGGATTGGTGGCGAGCACCGACTCGCCCTTCAGGCTGGCGGTATCGGTGGAGTCGCCGATGCGGATCACGCTGACCGCATCCGCTCCGGCGCGGCGGATGCCCTCCACCAGCACCTGCCCGTGTGCCCGCCGACTCAGCACCCCGGAGGCATACCGCATCCCCAGGCCTACGGCCCGGCCGAGCAGCACCGAGGTGATCGCACCGGCCAGTGTGGCTTCACCGGCGATCACCGAGACCACCAGGACCACCCAGAGCAGGTTCCAGGAGATGCCCACCAGCCGGCGCTCGTCCCGCGTGCCGGTGCCGGTGAGGAATGCCGCGAGACCGGCCACCATCGGGGTGATGGTCATCACCAGCTCGGTGCCCTCGTGCAACTCGACCGCCCGCAGCAGCGCCGGCGGTGCCACGGCGTGCAGCAGCCACACCACACCGCTGGTGAGCAGGATCGCGACGAGCGCTGCCGCCAGCGCGTCGATGACGGCGCGCACCTGCCGCCGGATCAGCTGTTCGACGATCACCACGATCGGCAGGATCAGGGTGAGGAAGCCTTCGATGGCGTTCACCGGGATCAGCAGGATGTTCCGCAGCACCTGGGCGAACACCGACTGGACGTCCTGGGTGACCGCGGTGGTGGTGCGGTAGGCGTACACGGACAGCACCAGCACTGCGACGATTCCCGCCACCGTGGCGAGCATCATCACCAGGTCGATCGGACGGCGCACTCGCACCAGGGGGATGTCCAGCACGGTGATCGTGCGGACCGGACCGCGCGCGGGCGGTTCCTGGGCGGTCCCCTCAGCCATGGCCCGATGGTATGCGACGTGACCGGCGGCACACCGCTACGACGGGCATGCGGTCACCAGCCGGTGATGCGGTTCACAGCCGGGGTGCCGGTCAGCCGACGACGGTCACCCCGATCGCGGTCAGCCACTCCTCGGGCAGCAGCTGGTAGCCGACGAAGGCCGCCACATCCAGCAGCGTGTGCGCCACCACCAACGGCATCACCCGGCGCCGGCCCCAGCGGGAGAGGTAGAAGGTCGTGAAGATCACGCCCATCAGGATGTTCGCGGCGAACGGTCCCCAGCCCTGGTACAGGTGGTAGGAGCCGCGGATGAACGCGGACAGGGCCACGATCGCGACCGGCCCCCAGCGCTTCTCCTGCAGCCGCTCCACCAGGTAGCCGACCACGACGACTTCCTCGAGCAGACCGTTCTTCAGCGCGGACAGTAGCAGCACCGGCACGGTCCACCAGTACGGGTCCAGCGCCGAGGCCTGGACCGCCACCGTGATGCCCAGAGCGCGGCCGGCCACGTACAGGCCGAGGCCGGGGATGCCGATCAGTGCGCCCAGGCCCACCCCCCAGGCCAGGTCCTTGCCCGGGCAGCGGGTGTCCAGGCCGATGCGGCGCCAGGGGCTGCGGCCGCGGTCGGAGAGCAGGTACAGCGCGAGCGCCACCGGCACCAGCGCGAAGGTCAGGGAGAGGATCTGATAGGTCAGGTCCAGGTACGGGCGCGGGGACTGGGACGGGTTCAGCGCCGTGGTCTGGTCACCGAGCGGCCCGCGGGTGAGCGCAGCGATGATCGCGACGACGGCGTACACACCGGACTGGCCGAGGGAGAGTCCCATCACGATCCAGATCTCGGCGGTCAGGCGCCGGGAGCGGGACTTCTCGAGCCGGGGCGGGGACTTCTCGAGGGGCGCAGACCCGTCTGGCGCCTGCGGGGGTCCACCAGGCACCGGCGGCTGCGGCTCGGCGTTGGTCACCTCTGCGTTATACCGCACCGAACTGATTCGCTCCTGTCTCCTGTCTTCTGTCTCCTGTCTCCTGTCTCCTGTCCCCTGTCCGGCCCACTCTCTCCCTTTGACGACTGTCTGAGGCCACCGATGCGGTCGGAGGCCGGCGCCGCGTACCTCAGATCGCCTGTGGTACCTCGGATCGCCTGTGGTACCTCGGATCGCCTGGGGTACCTCGGATCGCCTGGGGTACCTCGGACCGGGGGTCGGTCAGCGGGCCGCGATCTGGGCGACGACCTCGCAGTCGTAATGCTGGGACGCGGTCATGCTGCCCCGGAACCAGAGCACCGCGAGCGTGTCCGGGTCGCCGGGAGCCACGATCGGGCGGAGGTTGTCCGCGGGGGAGTTCTCGGTGACCGGAGTCCAGGTCCAGCTGGCTCCGCCGTCGCCGGTGCGGCCGTGGAAGATCTCGTGCTGGTCCAGCGCGGAACCGTCTCGCGGGTCGACCGGGGCGGAGAGGTAGAGCGAGTCCAGGTCATACGGGTCGATCGCGGCCAGACCGGTGTAGTCCTCCTCGTGCGGCAGCAGGTTCGCCCCGGCCAGGGCGAGATGATGGGTCTGCCAGGTTGCGCCGTCGTAGCGGGCGTAGACGAATCGGTGATCGGTGAAGTCAGTGTTCTCCGGCTCGTCGTGCGCTCGTGCGGTGAGGACCGCGGCCAGCTGACCGGACTGATCCGCCCGCCCCTGGCGGAGATCGGTGGTCCAGGCGTGAGTGAGGGTGGCCCCGCCGAGGGTGGTGCCGGTGGGCAGGATGGTGGTTAGCTCCACCTGGGACGGGGCACTGGCGTCGAGCACGTGCGGATCGACCACAGTGCCGTCGCTGCGGTGCAGGGCGCCGCCGGTGACGTAGCCGTGGTAGATCGAGTTGTCGTAGTCCCGGGGGTGGTGATCGGTGGTGATGAGATCGATGCGATCGGCCTGGTTGGAGGCGTAGCGGGTGTAGCCGTTCACATAGCCGATCTTCGGCCGGGTGAACAGCTTGCCGCCGTAGCGGAACGTGGCGCCGTGGTCGTCGGAGACCAGGATGGACGGGTCGTCGTTGATCGCCCGGGCGAACGCGTACAGCCGGCCCTCGGTGGACAGGTGGTGCAGGTTGGAGTAGGTGGCGCCGCGTCCGCCGGTCAGGTCGGTCCAGTCGAAGACCTGTTCGGCCTCCCACTCGGAGGCGTCGTGCGGCCGAGCCGACAACCGCCACCGGGTGAAGTTGTCCGTCTTGTGCTTGGTGTACATCGCCAGGTAGCGACCGTCGGGCCTGATCCACAGCGCCGGCGCATTGTGGTCGTCCGCCTCGAGGTTCTCGTGCAGTACCACCACCTGGGTCTCACCGGTGGCCAGATGGTGGACCGCCAGCTCGACATTCCCCGCGCGCTGCGCGCCGCCCGGTCCCTCGGGTGCGGCGATGGAGCCGACCAGGAGCGTGTTCGCCGCCGGGTCGATCAGGGCGCGTTCATCCTGGAACCAGCACCAGGCGCCGTTGTCGTTCAGGACTTGGACCGCGGAGCGGTCGGCCGGGGCGCTGGGGGTGGTCGGCGATGACATGGCCACGATCCTGCCACCTGTGGACAGCGTATTCCAGGGCGCGTGCGACTGGAGGTGACGTGGTCGGCGGACACCGGCGCCGGCGTGCGCTCGCCCCGACGACGGGTGTCAGGCGCTGACCTGCGTCTCTCGCCGTCGGGTGCCCAGCGGCGACCGACGCCGGAACGCGCCGACCGGACCGGGGTCGCGGAACGTGCCTGCATTGAGGACGACCCGGCCAGCGCTGATCACGGTGGACGGCCAACCGCGCAGGGTCATGCCGTCGAACGGGGAGAAGTCGGTGCCCTGATGCAGTGCGGCACTGTCGACGACCCGTTCCTCATCGGGATCGAATAGCACCAGGTCAGCGTCCTGGCCCACGTCGATGACCCCTTTGGTGGTCAGCCCGTTGATCAGCGCGGGTGCCGCGGCGAACATCTCCACGAACCGTTCCACCGGTAGTCCTCGGCGGTGGACCAGGGCGGTATAGGCAGCGGCCATCCGCGTTTCCACCCCGGGCAGACCGTGTGGCATGAGGCGGACATCGTGGCGATGGCTGCGCTTCTGGGACAGGTCGTAGCAGGAGTGGTCGGAGGCGATGGTGTCGATCTGGTGCCATCCGGCACGATCTAGCAGCTCGGCCCGCTGATCAGCGGGTCGCATCGGCGGGGAGCAGGCGAACTTCTCCGGGGTGCTCGAGGTGTAGACGGATTCGTCCAGCAGCAGGTAGTGCGGGCACGTCTCGGAGTATGCCTGCTGACCCCGAGCACGCGCGTCCTGGACCGCCTCGACCGCTTCCGGAGTGGTCTGGTGGACGAAGTAGACCGGGGCGCCGGCATGCTCGGCCATCGCCAGCACCTCGCGAACCGACGCGACCTCGGACAGGGCGGGGCGGGTACGCGGCAGGTGCTCGATCCCGATCTGTCCGGACGCTGCGCAACCGGCGATCTGATCGACGATGATCGCGTCGTGCTCGGAGTGCACGTAGGCCAGACCACCCAGGCGTGCCATCGTCTTCAGCACATTCAGCACGGTGTCCTCGTCGGCCATCGTGGTGCCCCGATTGGTCGTGTAGAGCTTGACCGATGGCACCCCCTGAGCGGCCATCTCTTCGAGTTGGCCGGGAACACTCTCGTCCCAGCTGATCACTGCGCCATGCAGGCTGACGTCACAGCGGGCACCGTCGATGAGCCG
Source organism: Candidatus Ruania gallistercoris (assembly GCA_019116305.1). GTDB lineage: Bacteria > Actinomycetota > Actinomycetes > Actinomycetales > Beutenbergiaceae > Ruania > Ruania gallistercoris. The sequence continues at coordinate 5,081 of DXBY01000318.1, forward strand.
AAGCTTTCCTTCGAGCGCCTCGAGCGGGCTCTCCTGCGGGCCGGCCGGGATACCGAAGTCGATGATAGTGGTGGTGCCACCCTGCAGTGCGGCACTCGTGGTCGCCGCGAACGTGTCCAGTGACTTGTATGCGCCGGTGACCTGTTCGACATGGCAGTGCCCATCGACGCCGCCGGGGATGACCAGCATGCCGGTCGCGTCGATGGAGCGCTCCGCGGGCGGGAGCTCGGCACCGGGGGCGTACATGGCCGCGATCTGACCGTCACGAACGCCGATGTCGGCCTGGGTCCGGCCGCTGGCGTTCACCACGGTGGCGTTGCTGATCAACAGGTCGAGAGTCATGAGCCTTCTTCTGGGTGTCCGGTCGAGTACCAACACTGCGCACCATCGGGTGAAGGGTGTCGATGCCGACCGTACTTCTTGGGATCCCAAAAGACAATCACGCTGCCATGGCGCGGAGCGTAGCCATCCTTCATGGCCAAGGCGCGGATCGGGATCGGCGATGCAGGAGCGGCTGGACGTACGCCTGGTAGGTCCGCAGATATAAGCGGAAACTGCAGTGAAACACACTCGTCGGCCGCTGTTTCGGATGCATCCCGGGGTCGGGCGGGTCGGCGTCCTCGACCTGAGCCGCGGCTGGACAAAACGAGGAACGGCTGGCTAGCCTGCGAGATGGGATCCCAAAGCTCGGTCGGATCTCAGGTCCTCTCCGGGCCTCCACAGCTCAAGGAAGAGATAGGCATGTCACAGCACGAGGTTGATCTCGACGGACTCGCGCCGATCCCGGAGTCGGCTCGACCGATGGGACCAAAGTCGTTCGTTCTGGTGATGTGGTCGACCGCGATCATCATCCAGGTCATGGCGATCGGGACCTTCCTGCTCCAGGACGGTCTCAACCTCAACCAGGTCCTGCTCGTCGGCGCGCTGTCGGCGGTGCTCGTCGCCCTGATGGCGGCGCTGAACTCGTTCCCGGGGCTCAAGCACGGCGTTCCGTTCGTGGTCCAGCTCCGGTCCAGCTTCGGATATCACGGTGCGCGGGTGGCTTACTTCTTCCGGATCGTGCCAGCGATCGCGTGGTACGGGATCGGCACCTGGATCGGTGCGATGTCGATCAACGCGATCATGACCACGATCTTCAGTCTGCCGGACCTGAACTTCGTCTACTTCGGCCTCCTCACCGTGGTGCAGATCCTGCTGACCCTGAAGGGCATCACGTCCATCCAGTGGTTCGACGCGATCGTCGCGATCATCATCTTCGTGATGCTGGCGTACTTCCTCGTGGTCATCTTCGTGAACGGAGAGATGGACTTCACCCCCTACCAGGGCACACCGGGCAGCTGGGGCCTGCTCTTCTGGGGTGGGGTGTCGGCCGCCACGGCCAATTGGGCCACCGTGATGCTCAACCACTCCGACCTGATGCGGCACGTCAAGCCGGCCACCGGCAAGACCACGTTCCTCAGCAACTTCATCGGTATCAGCCCGCCGTGGATGGTCATGGTGCTCTTCGGCATGCTGATCTTCGTGGGAACCGGGGATGACGATCCGATCGCGGGTTTGGTCTCCCTGGCGCCCAACCCGGTGTTCGGGGTGATCCTGCTGGTCTTCATCGTGCTGGCGCAGATCTCCTCCAACCTGACCACGAGCGTGCTGCCTGCAGGGTTGGCGTTCCAGGACCTGTTCAAGGTGAAGTGGTCGACCGGGGTGATCATCGCCGGGGCGCTCTCCGGTATCACCGCGCCGTGGGTCCTGTTCACGAGCGACTGGTTCTTCACCTTCCAGAACATCTATTCGGTCTTCCTCGGCCCGATGCTCGGCGTGCTGTTGGCCGACTACTGGTTCGTGCAACGCCGGCGCACTGACGTCACCGCTCTGTATGACACGGCCGCCGGACCGTATCGCTACTTCCACGGGTTCGGACCGTCCGCATGGATCTCGCTCGTCGTGGGCGGGGCGGTTGCGCTCTGGCAGCTGGAGATCGCCTGGCTGATCGGCATGCCGGTTGGGCTCATCGTTTATGTGTTGCTCAAGCGCGCGGGTGTGGACCGGCGGTTGAGTTCCCGGCAGTCGGCGCAGGCCGCCACTCCGGCAGCAGACATCACCCGATAGAAACCGAAGGGAAACAGTACCCATGAACGGAAAGCTGGCCGGCAAGGTTGCTGTGGTGACCGGTGCTGCGAGCGGTATCGGTGCGGCGATCGCTGGCCTGTTCGCCACCGAGGGCGCCCGTGTGGTGCTCGCCGACCGCAATCTCGACGGTTGTATCGAACAAGCCCACCAGCTCGTGGCTCCGGAGACGCACACGACCCATGCGGTCGACGTCTCGGACGAGATGGAGACGCGCCAGCTCATCGAGACTGCGGTGAGCACGCACGGCCGGATCGACATACTGGTCAACAGTGCGGGGATCCTGTCCGAGGTGCCCCTGCTGGAGCTCACGCCCCAGCAATTTGACCGGATGATCGCTGTGAACCTGCGCAGCGTGTTCCTGTGCAGCCGCTGGGCCGCGGACCACATGGTGTCGCAGGGGAGCGGCCGGATCATCAACATCGCCTCCCAGATCGGTCTCAAGGGCGGGATGAATCTCGCGCACTACACCGCAGCCAAAGCGGGGGTGCTCGGGTTGACCAAGGCGCTGGCGCGCGAGCTCGCACCGCACGGGGTACTGGTGAACGCCATCGCGCCCGGGCCGGTGCTCACCCCTCTCTTCGGTGATCTGAGCGACGAGTGGCAGGCGGCGAAGAAGGCCGAGCTACCCATCGGGAGGTTCGGCGTGCCGGAGGAGATCGCGCCGAGCGCACTGCTGCTCGCGTCCTCACCGGACGGCGACCTCTACGCAGGCCAGACTCTCGGACCGAACAGTGGCGATGTGATGCCCTGACGGCGTCGCAGGAGCTGGGCACTCAGGGCGTCGCGGGCGGGAAGAGGAACTCCTGCGTCAGGGTGCGGTAGTGCATGACGTGCCGGAGTGCCTCCACCTCGGCAAGCCTGGAGTTGCCGGCTCCGATGGCCTCGGCGAGCGCGGCATGGTCGGTGCACACGCTGGCGAGGTCAGGCACCTGCCGGAACAGCCAGTGCAGCCGGCCTACTAGCGGGCTCAGAGTGTCCCGCAGCACGGTGCTACCGGCCAGGTCGATGAGCTGATCGTGGAAATCGGTGTTCGCCTCGGCAGCCGCTTCCCGATCGCCGGCTGCGAGCGCCGAACGCGCGACGCGCACCTGCTCGGGAAGCGGGTTCAGCGCGCCGTCGGCCACCCGGGCTGCGGCCAACCGGGCAGCGAGCGGCTCGAGCGCCTCGCGAACATCGAAGATGGACCGCACTTCGTCGGCGGCCAGACCGCGGACCACGCTGCCGCGGGTGGGCAGGCTTTCCACCAGGCCTTCTTGGGTCAGCATCCGGACTGCTTCGCGTACCGGGAACCGGGAGACGTTGAACTCCTCGGCCAGGTCCCGTTCCACCAGTCGGGTTCCCGGTGCAAGAGCGCCGGAGAAGATCCGGGACCTGAGCTCCTGGCTGACGACGTCGCGCAGGCGTGGGGACGCGTTCAGCGCAGTGCGGGCCGGTCGGCTCACGGGACTCTCCAGGTCTCGACCAGGGGGATGCCCCCCATCGTAGGCGAGATCGAGTGCTTCGGGTTCACCTTGAGCGAACTACGCTCAACCTTTGGGAATGGAGTCAGAGGTGCCGTCGTTGAGAAGGGCAAGTACCCATCCAGAACCGACCTGAGGAGTTCCCATGGCTCTGACCTTTGACCCGTTCCGCGAGCTGAACCGACTGACCGGGGCCTACGCCCCCGGCAGCCGCGGCCCGCGCTGGATGCCGATGGACCTGTACCGCGCC
>DXBY01000319.1 GCA_019116305.1 Candidatus Ruania gallistercoris
GCCAGCGTTCGTCCTGAGCCAGGATCAAACTCTCCATACAAAAACCATCAACACCACACCCAAAAGCGCAGTGCTAACAACCATACAAAGAAAAAACCCTGACCAAACAACCACCCCCAAACGAGGAAGGAGGCAGTCATTCAACCAAAAAAACTGGCATCAATCACTACAAACACACTGTTGAGTTCTCAAACAACGAACACACACCATCCAACCCACCCACAACAGGCAAGCCATCCGGGGCAACCGCTCCACCCTACCCTACCGGCTCAGGCCTGGTCAACGTGGCTCCGAACCTCTCGGCCGGCTCCCTGACCCACGACTGAGCGCGGTGGTTCGGGTCCGATCTGCGATCTGCACGGGGCATCCCGCTGATCGGGTGTCCTAGCGCGGGTCCCGGCCACCAGATCGGCGTCCGTTCCTCCCTCGCCGGGGCAACGGATATGAACATTACGTGTCCGGCGATCCAGCGTCAAGTTGCGTGATGCGCCCCGCTTCGGCACTCGGCCGGTCCGTGGATGTGTCCCCTGACCTGCGGTTTTACCCGTGGTCACACCTGCGGTGGACATCTCGGAGGACCCACCGCCGGGAGGATGTGGTGTGACTCACGTGCCGGACTGGTCGGCTCCCCCAGGCTCCGCGTCGCTCGCCACCGCTAGGGACTTCCGCCCGCGCCGGACCAGCAGGAGCCCGCCGGGGAGCAGGTCGTCGGGGCTGATCACCGCATCGGCGTCGGTGACCTTCACGTTGTTCAGGTACGCGCCGCCGGCATCGATCACCCGCCGCGCGGCCTTGCGACCCTTCTCCAGTCCGGTGGCCACCAGTGCGTCCACGGCCGTGGACTCCCCCGGGGTGATGACGCCGCGGCCCAGCTCGGCCACGGCGTCGGCCAGCGTGACCGGGTCCAGGCCGTGCAGGTCGCCGCCACCGAACAGCGCCGTCGAGGCGGCCTCCACCCGCTCGGTGGCGTCCGGTCCGTGCACCAGTGTGGTGACCTCCCGGGCGAGGGTGCGCTGCGCGGCCCGGGCCTTGGGGTTCGTCGCCACCTCCTCGGCAAGGGCCTCGATCTCCGCCCGGCTGAGGAAGGTGAAGGTCTTCAACCAGTCGATCACGTCCGCGTCCGCGGCGTTGAGCCAGAACTGGTAGAAGGCGTACGGACTCATCATGTCCGGTGCGAGCCAGACGGCTCCGCCCTCGGTCTTGCCGAACTTGGTGCCGTCGGCCTTGGTGATCAGTGGGGTGGTGAGCACATGCACGCTCTGGCCCTCCACCCGGTGGATCAGGTCCACCCCGGAGAGCAGGTTGCCCCACTGATCGTTGCCCCCGGTCTGCAGCGTGCAGCCGTACCGCCGGTACAGCTCCAGGAAGTCCATCCCCTGCAGGATCTGGTAGCTGAACTCGGTGAAGCTGATGCCGTCCTCGCTGTCCAGTCGCCGGGCGACGGTGTCCTTGGCGAGCATGGTGCCGAGCCGGTAATGCTTGCCAATCTCGCGGAGGAAGTCGATCGCGGACAGCGGTGCGGTCCAGTCCAGGTTGTTCACCAGCTGTGCGGGGTTGTCCCCGCCGAAGTCGAGGAACCGGGAGACCTGCGCCTTCAGCCGCTCGGTCCACTCGGCCACCACGTCCTTGGTGTTCATCGTGCGCTCACCGGACATGCGCGGGTCGCCGATCATTCCGGTGGCACCGCCCACCAGGGCGATCGCTCGGTGGCCGGCCTGCTGCAGGTGCCGGAGCAGGATCAGCTGGACCAGGTGGCCGTGGTGCAGGCTGGGTCCGGTCGGGTCGAACCCGCAGTAGTAAGTGACCGGTCCGCTCGCGAGTGCCTCCTGCAGGGCCGCCAGGTCCGTGGACTGGGCGATCAGTCCACGCCAGCGCAACTCGTCGAGAATCTCGTTCACGTCTACCTTCCTTCGCTGCGACGCGCCGACCGGTGCCGGCTGTCCGTGACGCGGGGCCAACCTTACCGGCGGCGCCTGCGCACCTGACCCGGTCGGTAGGCGCTCACCTGCTCGTCCCCGGTGAGCCAGAACCGCCAGGGGAAGCGTTCTTCGCCGCCCGGGCCGCTGACCCCGACCCGTGGTCCGGTGCTGATCTGTTCAGCACCGACCTGTCCCGCACCGGTCAGCAGCAGCCCACGGTCCCCCGGCTCGGAGCACCCCACGGCCACGCCGTCGTCCGCGTGGGTGAGCGCGAGCGCCACGGTGAGCCGCGCCGGCCCCCGGGCGAGGTCCACATCGGTGCGGCACACTCCGGCGGCCTGGCGCCGCCGTCGGGCAGTGGCCACCCCAGCCACCACCTCCCCGGAACGGAGCAGCACCGCAGAGGCTTCGCCGTCAGGAGCACAGACCAGGTTCATGCAGTGGTGCAGGCCCAGGTGCCGGTAGACGTACAGATGGCCGGGTGGGCCGAACATGGTCGCCGTGCGGGCGGTCCGGCCGCGGTAGGCGTGCGAACCCGGGTCGGCAGTACCCATGTAGGCCTCCACCTCAGTCAGCCGCACGCTCACGGCCTCTTCGCCGAGACCGCAGGTCAGGACGGCACCGAGCAACAACGGGGCCACCTCGGTGGCCGGCCGGGTCAGATCGAGCGGGGAGGTCATGAGGTGATCCTGCCCCAGGCATCCACCCGGATCTGGGCCAGGTCGCGGGTGCGGGCGCGGGCGAACACGTCCCGCTCCTCGCGCATCCAGTCTCGCCAGTGCCCTTCGGCGGCAGCACCGTCGCGGGCGAGGCCCCGGGCGAGCCGAATCGCATCGTCGGCCTCCACCCAGGTGATCACCGAGAAGAACCCCCGGGTACGCCCACGCACGCAGCCCACACCCTCCACCACCAGCATGCCGCCAGCGTGTACCTCGTGACCCTCGGCGAGCTCGCCAGCGTGCCAGTCGTAGCGGCGGTAGCGGCCCGCCCGGCCCAGCCACAGCGGCGCCAGGATCTCCTCCCGGAGCCGGTCGGCGGACTGTTCCAGCCCGCTCCAGCCGAGGTACAGGTCGTCCATGTGCACCAGCTGGGCACCGACCCGTTCGGCCAGCGACTCGGCGAGGGTGGTCTTACCGGATCCGGCGGGTCCGTCCACGGCGATCACCGTGGTGGTCCCGCATCGGGGCCCGGTCGACTCGGCCAGCCGGATGATCTCGTCGAGGGTCTCGGTTGGGGTCACTGCGCGCCGCTCAGGCACCCGCCAGGTCGGCGCGGTAGATCTCCACCTGGCGGCGGGCCGCAGTGAGCTGTTCGGCCACCCGGTCCGGGGCGGTGCCGCCGACGGCGTCGCGCGAGCTGAGCGATCCGGTGAGGGTGAGCACCTCGCGCACCTGTGGCGTCAGCGCCGGGTCGATCGCCGCCAGCTGGTCCTCGGTCAGGTCCCAGAGCTCGATCCCGTGTTGTTCACACACGCGCACGCACGCGCCCGCGATTTCGTGAGCGCGCCGGAACGGCACTCCCTGGCGCACCAGCCACTCCGCGATGTCGGTGGCCAGGGCGAAACCCTGCGGGGCGAGCTCGGCCATCCGGTCGGTGTGGAAGGTGAGGGTGGCGACCATCCCGGACACCGCCGGCAGCAGCAGGTCCAGAGTGTCGATCGCATCGAACACCGGTTCCTTGTCCTCCTGCAGGTCCCGGTTGTAGGCAAGCGGCAGGCCCTTGAGCGTGGTGAGCAGACCGGTGAGGTCACCGATCAGCCGGCCGGCCTTGCCGCGGGCCAGCTCGGCTACATCCGGGTTCTTCTTCTGCGGCATGATCGAGGAGCCGGTGGAGAACGCGTCGTCAAGGGTGACGAAGCCGAACTCCTTGGTTGCCCAGAGGATCACCTCTTCGCTCAGCCTGGACAGGTCGACCCCGATCATCGCGCATACGAACGCGAACTCGGCCACCACGTCTCGTGCGGCGGTCCCGTCGATGGAGTTCTCCACCGGTCCCTCGAACCCGAGCTCGGTGGCCACGGCCGCCGGGTCCAGGCCGAGCGAGGATCCGGCCAGCGCACCGGAGCCGTACGGGGACCGGGCCGCGCGGGCGTCCCAGTCCCGCAGGCGGTGCACATCGCGCAGCAGCGGCCAGGCGTGGGCGAGCAGGTGGTGGGCCAGCAGCACCGGCTGAGCGTGCTGCAGGTGGGTGCGGCCCGGCATCGGCGCATCCGGATGTGTCCCGGCCTGTTCGATCAGCGCCTCGACCACGTCCAGCACTCCGGCGGCGATCTCCCGGGCCCGGGCGCGCAGGTACATCCGCACCAGGGTGGCGATCTGGTCGTTCCTGGAGCGTCCGGCGCGCAGCTTGCCGCCGAGCTCCGGGCCGGCGCGTTCGATCAGTCCGCGTTCCAGGGCGGAGTGCACGTCCTCGTCGTCGGAAGCGGCCACGAACGCCCCGGAGCGCACATCGTGCTCGAGCCGGTCGAGTGCGGCCAGCATGCCCGCCAGCTCGGCGTCACTGAGCAGCTCGGCCCGGTGCAGCACCCGGGCGTGCGCCCGGGAACCGGCCACGTCCTCACCGGCCAGGCGCCAGTCGAAGTGGGTGGACTTGCTCAGCGCTGCCAGCGCATCGGCGGGACCGCCGCTGAACCGTCCGCCCCACAACGAGCCTGTCTGCTCCGGCATCAGTCCGTGCCCTCCTCCATGGCCGCTGCCTCCAGCGCGGTCTCGTCACCGGCGCCCGGGTTGGCGGAGATGGTCTCCGCACCACCGGCCGGCAGCTCGCCGAACAGAGTGCCGTGCTCCACCAGCACCTGCCCCTGGTCCACCGGCTGGTCGGCATACTGCTCCAACCGGGCGCGGGAGTCGGCGATGTCCAGGTTCCGCATAGTCAGCTGCCCGATCCGGTCGGTCGGACCGAAGGCGGCGTTCTCGGTGCGCTCCATGGACAGCTTGTCCGGGTGGTAGGAGAACGCGGGCCCGTCGGTACGCA
>DXBY01000320.1 GCA_019116305.1 Candidatus Ruania gallistercoris
GCCTCCATCATCGATGGGATCCGGCTGTGCAAGGCTCGGCGGCTGCGGTATGCCAACCGGGACCTGGCCGAGCTGCGGGAGCGCCTGGTGGAGGCCCGCGACGGCGGAGCCCGCCGGATCTTGATCGTCACCGATGGTGTGTTCTCCATGGACGGCTACTACGCCCCACTCGCCGAGATCTGTGATCTCGCCGAGGAGTTCGGCGCGCTGGTGATGGTGGACGACTCACATGCGGTCGGCTTCGTCGGCGCCACCGGCGCCGGGGCGCACGAGCGCGCCGGGGTCCTCGACCGGGTGGACATCCTCACCGGGACCTTCGGCAAGGCGCTCGGTGGTGCCTCGGGCGGGTACGTGGCCGGGCGGACGGAGATCGTGGACCTGCTGCGCCAACGGGCCCGCCCGTACCTGTTCTCCAACTCGCTCGCACCGGCGATCGTGGCGGCCACACTGACCGCTCTGGAGCTCGCCGGCGGGGCGGGTGAGCTGCGGGAACGGCTGTGGGCGAACGCCGCCCTGTTCCGCAGTCGGATGGCTGAGGAAGGCTTCGAGCTGCTCGACGGGGAGCACGCGATCGTGCCGGTGATGTTCGGCGATGCCGCTCTCGCCACCCAGATCGCCGACGTCATGCTCGCCCACGGCGTCTACGTGACCGCGTTCAGCTTCCCGGTGGTCCCGCGCGGGCAGGCGCGAATCCGGGTGCAGCTCTCGGCCGCGCACAGCGAGGCCGATGTCGACGCCTGCGTCGCAGCGTTCGTGGCAGCGCGCGACCAGGTGACCGGCACGGACTGAGGTGGCCACCGCCGTCGGCGGGGCTTCTCTCCTGCGGACGCGCCTCAGCGTGTCCAGCACCACGACCCGGCGGCGCTCAGAACTCCCGGAGGTAGCACAGCATCCGATAGTCGGTTCCGGGCTGGATGTTCACGAAGCCGTGCCGCTCGTAGAACCGGCGGGTATCAACGTCCACCTCGTCCACATTGATGTGCATCTCGGCTGCGCCCCGGTCTCTCGTGCGGGCCACCGCCCCGGTGAGCAACGCGGTGCCGATCCCCTGGTCCCGCAGCTCCGGCAGCACATACAGCTCCTCCAGCTGGGCGAGCGGCCCGTCGTAGTACGGGGTCGGACGCAGGGTGAGGAAGGCGAACCCGGTGGGCCGGCCGGCACCCGCAAGCAGCACCAGCACGTCCTCACGCCCGAGCAACCGGGTGAACCGTTCGGCGAACTCGGCGGCGCTCGGGGTGGGTGTCTGGAACTCGGTGTTGAAGTCGAACAACAGCCGGCCGACCTGAGCAGCGTCCGCGGGACCGGCCACGCGCACCTGTGCGTGCTCCATCGCCTCAGCGTAGCGGTGCGCAGGCTTCAGGAACCAGGCGGCGTATCGGTCCAGAGCAGGATCCGCAGCAACAGAGCCAGCGCCGCGAGCACCACCAGCGCGAACCGCGCCGGCCGGCGCAGCACCGCGGCCAACGCGCGCTCGAGCGGAGTCTGGGCGCCACCGTTGAGCATGCGCCATCGGTCGCCGGCCAGTCCGCGGCGGCGCACCCGGCGCCCGAACGGCACGGTGAAGTACGGGGGCACTGCGCTGAGCAGACCGAGCAGGATGGTGCGCGGGCCCCACTGTTGATCGAGGCCCACCACGATCGTGACGGCACAGTAGAGCAGGACGACGAGCCCGTGGAGTGGGCCGGCGATCCGCATTCCGAGGTCGGTGGTCCCGCTGAGGTACGCCAACGCCATCCCGAGCAGCAGCAGCGTCCAGGTGACCGCCTCGGCGCCGGCAAGCAGACGGTGCAGGCGCCCGGGCCCCAGGGCTCTCATCCCACCATTCTCGCCGACCGGCAGGCGGGCTCCGGCGCACCGGCAATCCCGGACCGGCGCGAGTCCGCTGCGATGCCGGAGCGCAGCCCTGGCTCAGGCGGGATCGAGGGCGAGGGGGTCACCGACCTCCAGCTCGCTGCGCAACACACAGAACTCGTTCCCCTCTGGGTCGAGCATCGTCACCCAGCCGACGTCGTCGTGGCGCAGATCGGCATGCACCCGCGCGCCCAGGCCCAGCAGCCGCTCCACCTCCGCGGCCTGGGAGAGGTCGGTGGGGCGCAGGTCGAAGTGCAGCCGGTTCTTCACCGTCTTGGTCTCGGGCACCTCGATGAACAGGATCCGGTGCCGGCCGTCCGGAGAGTAGAGCAAGCACTCCTCGTGACCGGGCTCGTTCGGGTCCGCGGGGTTCTCGGTGTAGCCGAGCACCTCGGCCCAGAACAGGGACTGGGTGTAGGCGTTCCGGGCATCGACGCTGGTGTGGGAGACGCGTGAGGTCATCCCTGCAGTCTGGCGGAGCAGGGGCGCCGTCGCCACCGTATTTGGTGCCCGGCACTCCTCCACCGCGCGGCGGAGCGAAGAGTTCATCCGCACGGCGGATCTGCTCGAGGCGGCCGCTGCGTAGTGTCCTGGACATGGATACCGCAGCAATGTTCCTGATGATGATGGCCGGACCGATGATCAGCACGATCGTCGTGGCAGCCAACGCCAAGAAGATCAATGCCCAGTGGCGCGAGCGCCGCGCCCGGCGCGCCGCCCAAGCAGCGGGCTGAGCGCCCGGGACACTTCTCCCCATCGCCCGGTGACGCCGCACTCAGGTTGGACCGCTACCGTCTAGGGAGCACATCCGGACCGAGACGACAGGGGACCAGGGGTATGACCGCGCCTGTGCCGCCGGGCTGGCACCACGATCCTGGCGGTGGCCAGCTCCAACGATGGTGGGACGGCCAGCAGTGGACCGCTCACACTCGCCCGCACCCGGCGGCTGGGCCGAGTTCCGCACCGGGGCCGCACCCACAGCAGGGTGGGGCGGGATGGCCACAAGGCAATCCCGGGTTCCAGCACGGCGCCGCGAGTCACCCGCACCCACCCACGGGCTACGCCGCCCAGGGCTACCCGCAGCCGCCCGGCGGCGGCCCTCCCGGCGGCGGCCCTCCCGGCGGCGGGCCACCGGCGAAGAAGCACGGGTTGACGGCGCTGCTCGTGGTGGTCTCGGCCCTGGCCCTGTTCATCGTGATCGCGGTGGTCAGCCCGTGGGGGGACGACCCCGACACCTCTGCCAGCACCCCCACGCCGAGCACACCGTCCGCCACTCCGACGCCGTCACCGACGCCGGAGGAGACTTTCACGATCATGGACCGGCCCGGGTACGACGCGGCCGTCGCCCATGTGGACGACCTCGAAGCGTGGTTCAGCACCGCCTATGACGACGGCACCATCTATGACTACGTGCCGAACACCGATGACGGGCGCACCTACGCCGCCGCGGTGCTCCAGCTGCTGCGCGAGCTCCAGGCCGAGCTGAACACTCCCGGTGAGCCGACCACCGATACCGACGCGCTGGACACCCGGATCCAGGAGATCCGGGACGAGGCGCAGCAGTACTCCGACGCCTTCGAGAACGGGCAGGATCTGGGCGTGCGGGTGGAGGTGGAGTGGGCCGATGGAACGACGACCACCACTGACGGCGCCTTCCCAGAGGGCCCCGACCCGGACGAGTACGCCGATGCCGAAGAGTTCGCCGCCTCCTACGTGGCCCAGCCGGACGGTGACGGCAACTACGCCCCGGCGGCCGAGGAGATCGCCGCAGCGTTCGACCTCGAGCTCTACTACGACCACGACGCGATGTTCAGCGCGTGCGAGTACCCGGACAACTATGAGCTCCTCGGCGGCTTCTGCCCGAGCAGCCCGGAGTACATCTACATCAACGACCAGTACTCGGACTACCCGAACGTGCTCTACAACGAGGGATTCGTGCACACCGTGCGGCACGAGATCGCCCATCACCAGATCGTGGCGATCTGCGGCACCGTGGCCCCGCCGATCGCCGGGGAGAGCTGGGAGGGCGTGACCAACTCCTACGCGGTGAACTACCTGGGCGCCAATCCGGAGTGGCTGTTCGCGGAGAACGAGTACGCGATGAGCGGCGAGACGGAGGAGGCAGCTCAGCTGATCCACGACGAGCAGCAGTGCCAGTAGCCCCGCCCCGGGTGAGTCTGCCCTGCCGGCGCACGCTCCGCCGTCTCATAGGCTGGTGGCGACCCCGACCACCCCAGCGCGAGGAGCACCTGTGAGCACAGCCGGCACCGAGGACCCCTACACCTGGCTGGAGGACGTCGAGAGCGAACGCGCCCTGGACTGGGTCCGCGCCCGGAACGCGGAGCAGGCCGCCACTCTGGCCGCGTCCGCCGGGTTCACGGCCACCCGGGACCGGGTGCTGGAGGTGCTGGACTCGGACGCCAAGATCCCGGACGTGAGCAAGGTCGACGAGCACTACTACAACTTCTGGCGTGATGCCGAGCACGAGCGCGGCCTGTGGCGGCGCACCACCCTGGAGTCCTACCGCACCGCGGAGCCGGAGTGGGAGACCGTGCTGGACATCGACGCGTTGAACGAGGCGGAGGGGGAGAACTGGGTCTGGCACGGGGCGAGCGTGCTGCGCAGCGGCCCGGATGCGTATCGCCGGGCGATCGTGGACCTGTCCCGCGGCGGTGCGGACGCGGACGTCTCCCGCGAGTTCGACCTGGAGGCCAAGGAGTTCGTCGAGGGCGGGTTCTACCGGCCGGAGTCCAAGGGCGGCACCTCCTGGATCGATGCGGACACCCTGTTCGTGTTCACCGACACCGGTGCGGGGTCGATGACGCCCTCCGGGTATCCGCGGATCGCCCGGCGCTGGCGCCGGGGCATGCCGCTGGCCACCGCTGAGGTGGTGTACGAGGGCAGCGAGGAGGACATGGTCATCGCCGCTGTCCATGACTCCACACCAGGGTTCGAGCGGGACTTCGTCTCCCGAGCCATCGCGTTCTACGACGACGAGCTCTACCTGCTCGACGGCGACCAGCTCACCCTGATCGATGTGCCCCGCTCGGCCAGCGCCGATGTGCACCGGGAGTGGCTCACCGTGGAGCTGCGCGAGGACTGGACCGTCGGTGGCACCAGCTATGCCGGGGGCAGCCTGCTGGCGATCAGCCTCGAGGCGTTCCTCGGCGGCGACCGGGACTTCCTGGAGCTGTACACGCCCACTGCCGGGACCTCGCTGGCGGCCTTCACCTGGACCCGCCACCACCTGGTGCTCAACATCCTGGACGATGTGAAGTCCCGGCTGGAGATCCTCACCTCGGTCGACGGCGCCTTCTCCCGGTCCGCCTTCAGCGGGGCCCCGGCTGTGGGTACGGTGGCGGTCGCCCCCGTGGATCCGCGCACCTGCGACGACCTGTGGCTGTACGCCACCGACTTCCTCTCCCCCACCACTCTGTCGCTGGCGAGCCTGGCCGAGGCACCGGACGCCGACGGGACAGTCTCGGTGACGATCGAGCCGCTGAAGTCGATGCCGGCCTTCTTCGATGCCGACGGGCTGGTGGCCGAGCAGCACTTCGCCACCTCAGCGGACGGCACCCGTATCCCCTACTTTCTGCTCCGTCGGCAGGATCTGGCCTACGACGGCACGGCGCCCACGCTGCTGTACGGGTACGGCGGCTTCGAGATCTCCCTCACCCCGTCCTACTCCGGCTCGCTCGGCCGGTCCTGGCTGGAGCGCGGTGGGGTGTACGCACTGGCGAACATCCGCGGCGGCGGCGAGTACGGACCCGCCTGGCACCAGGCGGCGCTCAAGGCGAACCGGCACCGGGCGTACGAGGACCTGGCCGCCGTCGCCCGGGACCTGGCCGAGCGGAAGGTCACCTCGGCAGCGCACCTGGGCGTGCAGGGTGGCTCGAACGGCGGGCTGCTCACCGGGAACATGCTCACCCAGTACCCGGAGCTCTTCGGCGCAGTGGTGATCCAGGTGCCGCTGCTGGACATGAAGCGCTACTCGCACCTGCTCGCCGGCGCGTCCTGGATGGCCGAGTACGGCGATCCCGACGATCCGGCACAGTGGGAGTTCATCCGCACCTTCTCCCCCTACCACCTGTTCGACCCCGACGGCGAGTACCCGCCGGTGCTCTTCACCACCTCCACCCGGGACGACCGGGTGCACCCGGGCCACGCCCGGAAGATGGCAGCGCAGCTGCTCGCCGCGGGCAAGGACGTGACCTATTACGAGAACATCGAAGGTGGCCACGGCGGAGCGGCGACGAACGCACAGGCCGCGCACATGCAGGCGCTGGCGTACCGATTCCTGGCCGAACGGCTCGGGCTGAACTAGACACCTGCTCTCCCGGCCGGGGTCATGTCAGCGCCGGGAGGGCCAGGGACCGAGCTCGGGCAAGTCCACCGCATCCTCGTCACTGGTGGCAATCGGCAGCGGGTGGATCTCCCGTCCGGCGAGCCACCCGGCGATCGAGGTGAGCGGACCCGTCACGGTGACCGGCGCCGTCGGCGTGGCATCGCTGTCCGCGGCGACCACGTACCGCACCCCGGGTTCGAAGGCGTCCAGCTCGACCAACGGGCCGCTCGGCAGCCGTACGGAGAGGAAGTCGAGCAGGTACTCGCACAACGGCTGGCTCCAGACCTCGGCCGCGTCGATGCCCAGGCCGAGGTCCACCTGGTGGATGCTGATCTCCCGCCACCAGGCCAACGCGAGGTCCATCACGATCCCGTCCCGGTAGCGCACTGGGGTGAACCAGACCAGGGAGTCCTCCTCCGGCCAGGCCTCCTGCAGCTGGCCCTGCAGCGCGGTGAGCGCCTCGAGGTGCTCACCGCGGGTGCGGGTGGCGCCGGCCTCGATGACGGCGTCCCGCCCTGCCTGTCCGCCGTCGTAGACGTCGATCAGCTGGCCGCGCGCAGCATGGTCGAGCTGGCGGGCAAGCGCCCGGCCGATGCCGTCGATGTGGGCGAGCACGTGGCCGCGGCTCCAGCCCGGTAGAGCGCTCGGGGCGGCGAGATCGGCAGGCGTGGCGTGCTCGACGGCGGAGATCACCCGAGCCAGTGCCGCCTCGCTCTCCCGGACGGCCCTCAGCGGTTCGATCAGGTCGGTCATGGCCAGAGCAGCTCCTTGTCCCAATCGGTGCCGGTGCGGCGGTAGCGCAGCCGGATCTGCCCGGCATCGGGTGTCGCCTGCCAGAACTCCACCGACTCGGCCCGCAACCCGTAGGCACGCCAGCTCGGCAGCTCAATGCCCGGGTCGGCCTGCACCGTCTCGAGCGCGGCGGCGAAGGCGTCCCAGTAGGCCTGCCGGTCGGTGAGCTCCTCGCTCTGCCGGCCGACGAGCGCCGCAGCACGCGAGCCCGGCGGGCGGGCGTGGAAGTCGGCGGCACCGGCAGCATCGCCGAGATCGGACATCTCCCCGGTGATCCGGATCTGGCGGCCGAGCGGGCCCCAGAACGTGGTCAGCGCAGCGGCAGGGTTCTCCGCCAGCTGGGCGGCCTTCGGGCTGTGCGCCGAGGTGGCCACGCACCAGGTGTCGGCGTCGACGTCCTTGAGGATCAGCGTGCGGGCGGTGACGCGTCCGTCGGTTCCGGCAGTGGACAGCACCATCGCGTGCGGCGCCTGCACACCCGCGTCGACGGCGGTGCGCAGCCAGTCCAGGTAGAGCTCGGCCGGCGTTGCGGGTACCGCTTCCGGGTCGAACTCCGGCAGGCGGTCACGGTCGAAGACGGGCAGGTCACGGAGCCACTGCCGCAGGTTCGGTTCGGCGGTCACGACCCCAGCCTGCCACTGGTGTGCTCGATCGGCCCAGCGGGCGCGGTGGTGGATTCCTGGCGAAGGTCCGCGGGTATCGGAGGTACGTGCGGCGATCTGAGGTCACTATGGCGATCTGAGGTCACGGCGGCGATTTGAGGTCACGGCGGCGATCGGAGGTGAGCCGGGCTCACCTCCGATCGCCGCACGGACCTCCGATGGGTGGTGCCGCGTGGTGATCGGCGCCGGGCGGGCCGCTCAGTCGGCGCTGCGGTCCACCAGCCGCGAGGTGTTCTGCGCGGTGCGAATGGTCGCCACGGAGAACTCCAGGCCCAGGCGCACCAGGATCAGGAAGATCGCCGGCGGGATCCACCCGAACAGCAGTGCCATCACGCCGAACATGACCGTGCCGCCGCCGCTCGAACCGTAGGGGCTCAACGAGTCCCCGATGCTGGCCATCCCGAATCCGGAGATGATCGCGAACAGCCACCACAGGCAGGCGAGCACGACCGCGATGATGAAGATCACCTTCGCGAACGAGAGTGTGACGAAGTTCCGGAAGGAGAAGTCGAACATCGCCTTGAAGAAGCTGGGGTCCTGCGGCTGACCACCGTAGGCGCCGCCGGGGCCATAGCCCCCCGGGCCACCCGGACCGTAACCGCCAGGAGCTCCCGGTCCCCCGGGACCGTAGCCACCCGGTCCACCCGGTCCACCCGGTCCACCCGGCCCGCCGGGCCCGCCGGGCCCATACCCACCTGGGCCACCAGCTCCGGGGCCACTGGCCGAGCCGGGCGGCGGAGGGCTGCCAGCACCGGGGGGCGGCCCGGCAGGCGGCGGAGGTGCTGCAGAGGCGCCGCCGAACGACGGCGTCCCCGGCGGGGGCGGTGGCGGCGCATCCGCCGGCCCGGACGTGGGCGGCCCGGACGGCGGCGGCCCGTACTGCTCCGGCCCGGCAGAGGATGCGCCGAAGCCGGACTGGCCCTGGTTCTCCGGCGTCCCCGCGGCAGATGGTGGATTTTCGGACATAGCGCACTCCCCACTCTTGTGATCAATCATCAGGAGCGTAGTGGCATTCACACGGATAATGCGCGACCGGGGCCAATCTCCGGACCAGTTCCCGGGGCCGGAGGCATCGGCTGCCCGGCGCGGGGTCAGCGCTGCGGGCGCCAGAGCACCATGGCTCCCGCACTCTCCGCACGCCGCAAGCGGGTGCCCAGCGGCACGGCGACCACATCCCCGGAGGTGTCTGCGGTGAACACCCTCCGGCCTGTGCCATGCCCGGCCCGCAGCCGCACGTTCTCTGCCTCCAGCCGCTCGTTCTCGGCCGCCAGCTGCAGGATCCGCTTGATCCCGGCGAGGTTGATGCCCTCCTCCTGGGAGAGTCGTTGCACCTCGCGCAGCACGTCCACGTCCCGGGAGGAGTAGCGCCGGCCCCGACCCCGGGTGCGCTGGGGCACCACGAGGCCGAGCCGGTCGTAGGTGCGCAGGGTCTGCGGGTGCATCCCAGCGCGCTCGGCAGCGATCGAGATCAGGAAGACCGGGGCGTCATAGCCGGACACGACGCATCACGCCCTCGCCGCGTCGGCAAGCCCGGCTCTCGGGTCGGTGCCGTCACTGGCCTCGGCGAACTTCTTCAGTGCCTCGGCCGCGTCCTTGCTCACCTTCCGTGGCACCGCCACCTCCACGGTGACAATCAGGTCCCCGGTGCCCTTCTTCGACGTCACGCCACGGCCCTTGGCCCGCAGCCGGGTGCCCGACTGGGTACCGGCGGGCACCTTGAGCTTGACCTGACCGCCGTCCAGCGTGGGCACGGCGATCGTGGCACCGTGCACGGCCTCCGGGAAGGTGATCGGCACCGTGATGGTCAGGTTCTGGCCGGCCAGGCCGAACACCGGGTGCGGCTCCACTCCCACGGTGACCACCAGGTCGCCGGGCTCACCACCGGTCGGGCTCGGCTGCCCCTTGCCGCGCAGCCGGATCTTCTGCCCGTCCTGCACGCCGGCCGGGATCCGCACGGTCATCGACCGCGAGCCGTCCAGGGTGAGGGTCACGGTCGCGCCCTCCACAGCGGAGCGGAACGGCAGAGACGCCGACGTGGTGATGTCCCCGCCCTTGGTCGGCGCCTGGAATCCGGCGCGCCCACCGCCGCCACCGCCGAACAGGCCTCCGAGGATGTCCTCGAAGCCACCGCCACCGGGCATCGATCCGCCGGTGGAGTAGCGCACCCGGGGCCCACCAGGACCACCGGGGCCACCAGGCCCGCCGGCGCCGAACATGCCGCCGAACAGGTCCTCGAACCCGTTCGCGCCGGTGGCGCCGCCCGGGCCGGAGGCGAACCGCGGCCCGCCTCCGGCCATGGCGCGCAGCGCGTCGTACTGCTTGCGCTGCTCGTCGTCGGAGAGCACCGCGTAGGCCTCGCCGATCTCCTTGAACTTCTGCTCCGCCTTGGCGTCCCCGGGGTTCTGGTCCGGGTGCCAGGTGCGGGCGAGCTTGCGGTAGGCCTTCTTGATCGCGGCGGCGTCGGCGTCCTTGGACACGCCCAGCGTCGCGTAGAAGTCCTTCTCCAGCCAGTCCTGTCCGGTCATCGCGCCACACCTCCTCCGATCATCATTGCGCTACCTGTGCTCACTGTGGACCAGTCACCGCCACGCGGGCCGGACGCACCACCTTCTCGCCCACCCGGTACCCCGGCTGGAGCACCTGGGAAACGGTCTCGGTGACCGCGTCCTCGCTCTCGTTGTGCATCAGCGCCTCGTGCACGTTCGGGTCGAACTCATCCCCGGCGGCGCCGTAGCGCTCCACCTTGAACCGCGAGGTCAGCGTCTCCTCGAACTTCTCCGCCATCGCACCGAGCGGGCCGGTGAGCCCATCGTGCTCGCGGGCGTGGTGGATGTCGTCGAGCACCGGAACCAGGGCCTCGACCACGTCCTCCGCGCCGCGCCCACGCTCGGCGAGCGCCTCGGCGCGGGAACGCTTGACGAAGGTGTTGAACCGCTGGTCGAGGTTGTACAGGTCCGCCTTGGCCCGGGCGAGCTGATCCTGCAGATCGGCCGCCTCGGCCTTGGCCGCGGCCACCGGGTCCTGATCCTCGGGTGCGCCTGCCTGCTCAGCCCCTGCCTCAGCGGAGCCGTCCTGAGGAACGGAGGCTCCGCCGTCGGCGGCTGGGTCCTGAGCGGCGGCTGGGTCCTGGGCGGCGGCCGCCTCCGCAGCGGCCACCTCCTCAGGAGTGCGCAGCTCACCGGTGGCCGGATCCAGGCGACGCTTGTCGCGAATCACCGGCTGCTCCTCAGGTTCGGTCACTTCTGCTCATCCTCGTCCACGATCTCGGCGTCCACGATGTCCTCATCCTCGGCCGGGGCGTCGGCGGCGGGGGCCTCCTGGCCGGCGGCACCCTCAGCCGGTGCCTCCTGCTGGGAGTACAGCGCCTGCCCGATCTTCTGGCTCGCCTCACCGAGCTCGGCCTGCGCGGTCTTCACCGCTTCGATGTCCTCGCCCGCGAGCGCGGTCTTGACCTTCTCGACGGCGTCGCGCACCTCGGTCGCGACGTCCTCGGGGAGCTTTTCGGCGTTGTCGGTGAGGAGCTTCTCCGTGGAGTAGGCCAGCTGCTCCGCGGAGTTGCGGGTGTCCTGCTCCTCGCGGCGCTTGGCGTCCTCGGCGGCGTGCGCCTCGGCCTCCTTGACCATCCGGTCGATCTCCTCCTTGGGCAGGGCGGACCCGCCGGTGATGGTCATCGACTGCTCCTGGCCGGTACCGCGGTCCTTGGCGGAGACGTGCACGATGCCGTTGGCGTCGATGTCGAAGGTGACCTCGACCTGCGGCATGCCGCGCGGGGCGGGGGCGATCCCGGTGAGCTCGAAAGTGCCCAGCGGCTTGTTGTCCCGGGCGAACTCCCGCTCACCTTGGTACACCTGGATGAGCACGCTCGGCTGGTTGTCCTCAGCGGTGGAGAACACCTCGCTGCGTTTGGTCGGGATGGCGGTGTTGCGCTCGATGAGCTTGGTCATCACGCCGCCCTTGGTCTCGATGCCCAGGGACAGCGGCGTGACGTCGATGAGCAGCACGTCGGTGCGCTCACCCTTCAGCACACCGGCCTGCAGTGCGGCGCCGACGGACACGACCTCATCGGGGTTCACACCCTTGTTCGGCTCCTTGCCGCCGGTCAGCTCCTTGACCACCTCGGTGACGGCGGGCATCCGGGTGGAGCCACCGACGAGCACTACGTGGTCGATGTCCGAGATGGCGATCCCGGCGTCCTTGATCACGTTGTGGAACGGGGTCTTGGTGCGGTCCAGCAGGTCCGAGGTCATCTGCTCGAACTGGGCGCGGGTGAGGCGCTCGTCGAGGTGGATCGGGCCGTTCTCGGACATGGACAGGTACTGCAGGGAGATGTTCGTGGACGTGGCGGAGGAGAGCTCCTTCTTCGCCTGCTCGGCCGCCTCGCGCAGCCGCTGGACGGCGATCTTGTCCTTGGACAGGTCCACACCGTTGGCGTTCTTCACCTGGGTGACCAGCCAGTCGACGATCCGCTGGTCCCAGTCGTCACCACCGAGGCGGTTGTCACCGTTGGTGGCCCGCACCTGGATGGTGGAGAACTCGTCCTCGTCCTTGCCGACCTCGAGCAGGGAGACGTCGAAGGTACCGCCACCGAGGTCGAAGACCAGGATGAGCTCGTCCTCCTTGCCCTTCTCCAGGCCGTAGGCCAGGGCGGCGGCCGTAGGCTCGTTGATGATCCGGGAGACCTCCAGCCCGGCGACCTGCCCGGCATCCTTGGTGGCCTGACGCTCGGCATCGTTGAAGTAGGCAGGCACGGTGATCACCGCATCGGTGACCGGCTCACCGAGGTAGGCCTCGGCATCCTTCTTCAGCTTGCCCAGGATGCGCGCGGAAATCTCCTGCGCGGTGTAGGTCTTGTCGTCGATGTCGGTCTTCCAGTCGGTGCCCATGTGGCGCTTGACCGAGGAGATGGTGCGGTCGACGTTGGTGACGGCCTGACGCTTGGCGACCTCACCGACGAGCACCTCGCCGGTCTTGCTGAACGCGACCACCGACGGGGTGGTGCGAGCGCCTTCAGCGTTCGCGATGACAGTGGGCTCGCCGCCCTCCAGAACGGCCACCACAGAGTTCGTGGTGCCCAGGTCGATTCCGACTGCTCGTGCCATGTCTGTTGCTCCTTCCGCGCCGCCGGATCTGGCGACACTGGGTCTGGATGAGTCTGCCGCACTCAAGTCTGCGCGCTGCGATCCAGATCTGCCAAATCGAGGGACGAAAACTTGAGTCTGTGTGGCTCAACTACGGGATCGGTGGATCTATTCCGAGGAGCGACTTCGAGTTGCACTGGAGCGACACAACGGTCGGGAACACTCGCGAGCGGATGGTGGATTGGCATAAAACTGCCAATGGAGGTGGACGACCATGGCGACTAGGAATGTGGTGCTCAGCCAGCACCAGCATGAGCTTGTCGAGATGTTGGTGGCCTCAGGGCGATACCAGAACGCCAGCGAGGTCCTGCGTGACGGCCTTCGTCTCGTCGAACGCCGGGAGACCGAGGACGCCGCCAAGCTTGCCGTCCTGCGCAACGCTGCTGAACAGGGCTGGTCAGATCTCGCTGCCGGACGCTTCGACGATGTCGACGACAAGGACCTCGACGCCTTCATTGGGCGGCTCGGCGTACGCACACCGAAGACCCGGCCGGCAGGCGAGGCGTGAAGTATCGGCTTGCGCCACGCGGAGTGGGCGCTCGGGTTACGTTGGCATATGAGTTCCGCCGAGCACATGATCTGGTGGCACGTCTACCCGCTGGGGTTCCTCGGCGCCGACACCACCGGCGCCGACCGGACACCGGCCACACGCCTGCCCGCGCTGATCCCGTGGCTCGACCATCTGCTTGAGCTGGGCGCGAACGGGCTCGCGCTCGGCCCGGTCTTCGACTCCTCAACCCATGGCTACGACACGATCGACTACTTCCGCATCGACCCCCGCCTGGGCACCGAGGACGACCTCGTCGAGCTGATCGAGGCCGCGCACAGCAGTGGCATCGACGTGCTGCTGGACGGCGTGTTCAACCACGTGGGCCCGGACTTTCCGGCGCTGCGCACGGCTCGCGAAGATCCCACCTGCGCCGAGGCCCACCTGTTCGCACAAGCGCCCGACGGCGGCCTGGTCGCCTTCGAGGGGCATAGCAGCCTGACCACGCTGAACCATGAGTCGGGTGCAGTAGCCGATCTGGTCACCGAGGTGATGACCTACTGGTGCGACCGGGGCGTGGACGCGTGGCGCCTCGATGCTGCCTATGCGGTGCCGGTCGAGTTCTGGACCGCGGTCCTTCCCCGCGTCCGCGAGCGCCATCCGCAGGTGTATGTGCTGGGCGAGGTGCTGCACGGGGACTATGCCGGCTTCGTCCGTGACGGCGGCCTGGACGCCGTCACCCAGTACGAACTGTGGCAAGGCATCTGGCACTCGATCGCCGACCGGAACCTGCACGAGCTGGACCATGCACTCGGCCGGCACAACCAGTTCCTGGACACGTTCGTGCCCTACACCTTCGTGGGCAACCACGACGTCACCCGGATCGCCAGCCAGATCACCGACGAACGCCACCTGCCCCACGCCGTCGTCCTGCTCTTCACCCTCGGCGGCACGCCGTCGGTCTACTACGGCGACGAGCTGGGCCTACGGGCAATCAAGGAGGAACGGTTCGGCGGCGACGACGCGATCCGCCCGGCCTTCCCGGCCCACCCGGGCCACGTGCCTGGTGCGAATGCCGAGGTCCTCACGCTGCACCAGGAACTCATCGGCCTGCGCCGGCGGCACCCCTGGTTACACACCGCACGCACCCGGACGGTCGCCGTCAGCAACGAGACGATCACGCTGGAGGTGGCCGGCGAAGGCGGTGAGGTCTTGATCGTCTCACTCAACCTCGGCGAGGATCGCGTGCGCATCGCCGATCCGCCACCGGGTCAGGTCCTGGCTGGATCCAGCTCGGGTATTGATAGCGACGAACTCGTGGTGGGCCCGCACGGCTGGGCGGTCATCACACGCCGTTGATCCGAGCAGGCCGAGTGCCACCGAGGGTGCGGCCTGCCAACCTCGTCCTACTGCTGCCGGGCCTGGAGGGCCCACCGGATCAACGGCACCTGGAGGGGGAGACGGGCGAAGGCGATGGCGCGCCTGATCTGGCGCCCCCTGGTCGTGCCTCTGCGAGCGAGGACCCGGTGGGTATCGATGGCCATCTGTACGTTGGCCGGGAAGACCGCGACGAGCAGCACCGCCGACGCCGCACCCGCAACGCGGCGGGTCCGCGGCACCAGCAGGCCGACGGCGCACGCCAGCTCAGCCAGACCGGAGGCGTAGACGAGTTGCCGCTTGTAGGGCAAGGGCCGCGGCACGATCGCCTCGAAGACCTCAGGCCGCGCCAGGTGCACCACGCCGGAGGCGAGGAAAGCGGCGGCCACGGCCCTGGGCCCAGCAGCGAGAGAGGGCATGACCGGCATTATCGCGGCCCCAGCCGCAACCGGCAGAACAGACCAACGGGCTCGCTTCCGCCGTCGCCAGCGAGCCCAGCGCCGAGCAGTGCTCAGAACTCCCGGACGGTGAGCAGGCTGTCGCCGTGGACGGCATCCGGTTCCACCTCGCCGGTCTCCCGGAAGTCGAGCTTTGCCAGCACCCGCCGCGAGGCTACGTTCCAGTCTCGGACCCCCGCCCACACCCGCCGGTAGCCGGCGGCTTCCGCCCAGACCATGACTGCCCGACCTGCCTCGGTGGCATAGCCGAAGCCGTGCGCCGCCTGCAACAGCTCATAGGCCAGCTCGGGATCATCGGGGGCTCCGGTGCCGTGGAAGACCAACCCGCAGTAGCCGATCACCTCGCCCGTATCCTTGCGCTGCACCGCCAGCAGCCCTAGCCCTTCCGCCTCGTCCTCGACGCGAATCTGCGCGGCGACCTCCGCTTCAGTGGGTCGCCCGTCGGGACTGATCCGCCGATGCGGCGGTACCCGCGGGTCCCGCTCGGTCCACAGCTGG
>DXBY01000321.1 GCA_019116305.1 Candidatus Ruania gallistercoris
CTGCGCGCCGCCGTCGTGATCGGAACCGATCCGGAGCCGATCGAGAGCGCACTTGCCCGACACGCGCCCGACATCCCGCGCCAGGTGGTGCCCGCTGGTGACACTGAGGTCATGACCACCGCCGTGACCCGAGCCGCCGCGTTCGCCCGCCCCGGCGATGTGGTGCTGCTGGCGCCGGCATGTGCGTCGATGGACCAGTTCACCTCCTACGCCGCCCGGGGGGATGCGTTCGCGGCGGCCGTGGCCCGGATGCGCCGATGAGCACTCTCACCGCCCCCACGCGCCGGCCCACGCCGACGACCGCAGGCAAGGGCCGCACGCCCACCCGCAAGCGCCGCCAGGCACCCTGGGCACGGAGCGCCGCCTGGCAGTCTCCGGTCACCAGCTACTACCTGATCGGCGGGGTGACCATCCTGCTGCTCGTCCTGGGCCTGGTGATGGTGCTCTCCTCCTCCTCCATCTACGCCCTGAACGCCACCGAGGGGGCGAACCCGTTCGCCGACTTCATCGGTCAGGCCAGCTATGCCCTGATCGCGGTACCGGTGGCGTTCGCGATGTCCCGGCTGCCGGTACGCATCTATCGCGGGCTCGCCTGGGTGGCGATGGGCGGCACGCTCGCGCTGCAGGCGCTGGTGTTCACCCCACTGGTGCTGGCCGAGGGCGGGAACGCGAACTGGGTGGCGATCGGCCCGATCGTGCTGCAGCCATCGGAGTTCGCCAAGTTCGGCCTGGCGCTGTGGCTCGGTGCCGTGCTCGCCACCAAGGGCAAGCTGCTGGTGCACTGGTCGCACGTGCTCTTTCCGGCGGTCGTGGTCTCGGCCGTTTTCCTCGGCACCGTTCTCTACACCCACGACCTCGGTACAGCGTTGGTGTTCATCACCCTGATCGCCGGAGCGCTGTGGGTCGCCGGGGTGCCGCTCTCCAAGTTCCTCGTGGGCGGCTGCGGGGTGGTGGCCCTGGTGGCCTTCCTCGCCGCCTCCTCGCAGAGCCGTACCGACCGCATCCTGCACTTCCTCGGAATGGGTGGTGAGGCGGACCCGCTGGGCACCGGGATGCAGGGCCGCCGCGCCCTGGAAGGCCTGGGCTCCGGCGGGTTGTCCGGCGTCGGCCTGGGCGCCTCGAAGGAGAAGTGGCTGTGGCTGCCCGCCGGGGACAACGACTTCATCTTTGCCATCATCGGTGAGGAGCTCGGTCTGCTCGGCTGCTTGCTGGTGCTCGCCCTGTTCGTCGCGCTGGCCGTGGGACTGTGCCGGGTGATCGCCCGGCACCCGGACCCGTTCGTGAAGATCACCACTGCGGCGGTCGCCTCCTGGATCGTCGGCCAGGCGGTGATCAACATCGGGGTGGCGATCGGCGTGCTCCCGGTGATCGGGCTGCCGCTGCCACTGGTCTCCAAAGGCGGCTCCTCCCTGGTGACGACGATCGCCGCCCTGGCGATGGTGCTCGCCTTCGCGCGGGACGAGCCAGGCGCCCGGGAGGCGCTCGCCGCCCGGAAGGGGTCGATGCGCCGATCGCTGGCCGTGATCTCCGGACGGTTGGGTTCGAGGCCGGGACGTGGCTGAGGTCTTCGTGCTCGCCGGTGGCGGTTCGGCCGGCCACGTCAACCCCATGCTCGCCACTGCGGCAGAGCTGCGCCGCCGCCGCCCGGACGCCGAGTTCCGCGTTCTCGGTACTGCTGAAGGACTGGAGGCCGAGCTGGTCCCGGCCGCGGGTTTCGACCTGACGGTGCTCCCGAAGGTGCCGCTGCCGCGCCGTCCCTCGATGGACGTGCTGCGCTTCCCCGGCCGATGGCGGGCCGCCTCGGCCACGGCGCGAGCCGCGATCGAGGATGCCTCGGCCGTGGTCGGGTTCGGCGGCTACGTGGCCACCCCGGCCTACCTGGCCGGCCGGGCCGCCGGGGTACCGATCGTGGTGCACGAGCAGAACGCCCGACCCGGTCTGGCGAACCGGCTGGGCGCCCGCCGTGCTGCCGCCGTGGCAGTCACGTTCGAGGGCACCCCGCTGCCGCGGGCACAGCTGGTCGGCCTGCCGCTGCGGCCGGCGATCGCCGACCTGGTGCAGGAGCGGGTCACCGATGCCGCCGGCCGCGCGCGCACCGGTGCCCAGTTCTGCGCCCTGGACCCCGACCGCAGCACAGTGCTGGTCACCGGTGGGTCGTTGGGTGCCGCCCGGCTGAACGCCGCAGTCCCGGCAGTGGCCGCCGAGCTGGTCGCAGCCGGTGCCCAGGTGCTGCACCTGACCGGACGGGGCAAGTCTCGGGCCGTGCTCGAGGCGCTCGAGGCTACAGGTGCGCAGGTGCGCGCGCACTACCACGTACGGGAGTACCTCAGCGAGATGGAGCACGCGCTCGCCTGTGCGGACCTGGTGATCAGCCGGGCCGGGGCGGGGATGGTCAGCGAGCTCGCCGCCCTGGGCATCCCGGCGGTCTACGTCCCGCTGCCGATCGGCAACGGAGAGCAGCGGCTGAACGCCACCCCGGTGGTTCGTGCCGGGGGCGGGCTGCTGGTGGCCGACGCCGAGCTGACCGGCCCGTGGCTGCGCCAGCACGTCCTTCCCCTGCTCACCGACACCGAGCGGCGGGAGCGGATGGGGGCCGATGCCGCGCGCGCAGGGATCACCGACGGTGCGGCCCGGTTGGCCGACCTGGTGCTCGAGGCCGGCGGAGCCGACCGATGAGGGCACATTTCGTGGCCATCGGTGGGGCCGGGATGTCGGTGATCGCCGAGCTGATGCTTGCCCAGGGGGTGGCAGTGACCGGGTCGGACCGGTCCGACTCGCCGGTACTGGCGCGGCTGGCCGAGCTCGGCGCCCGGGTGCAGGTGGGCCACGACGGCGCCCTGGTCCAGGGTGCCGACCTCGTGGTGGTCTCCACGGCGATCCGGCCGGACAATCTCGAGGTGGTGGCCGCGCGGGAGCAGGGGATCGAGGTGATCCACCGGTCCGAGGCGCTCGCCCGGGTGGCCCGCGAGCAGGACTTCGTGGCGGTGGCCGGAGCACACGGCAAGACCACCACCTCCGCGATGCTCGCGCTCGCCCTGACCGATCTGGGCGCCGACCCGAGCTACGCCATCGGCGCCCAGCTGCGCGGCCGCGGCAGCGGTGGGCACTTCGGCACCGGCAGCACGTTCGTGGCCGAGGCGGACGAGTCGGACGGTTCGTTCCTCGCCTACCGGCCCCGGGTGGCGGTGGTGACGAACATCGAACCCGATCACCTGGACCACTACGGCACCGCCGCCGCCGTGCACCAGGCGTTCGACGACTTCGCCGCGCAGATCGAGCGCGGCGGGCTGCTGGTGGCCTGCACCGACGATCCCGGAGCGGCCGATCTCGCGCGCCGTACGGCCGCCCGCGGGACCCGGGTGCTGGCATACGGGACGGCAGCAGTCCCGGATCTGCCGCAGGTACGGATCACGATCGAGGAGCTGGGTGCGGCCGGATCCCGGGCACAGCTGGTCGATACCGGTGCCGATGACGAGGCACCGACCACGCTCACCCTGGCCGTCCCCGGGGAGCACAACCTGCGCAACGCGACCGCCGCCTGGTGCGCCGGCCGAGAGCTCGGCGCCCAGCCGGCCGCGCTGGCCGGTGCCCTGGGCACCTTCAACGGCACG
>DXBY01000322.1 GCA_019116305.1 Candidatus Ruania gallistercoris
ATGAGTTCCACCGACGACACCACCCCGGGACCGGCACCGGACTCCAACCAGCTCCCTCTGGAGGACACGCTGACCGAGCGGGGCACGGACGACCTGCTGAATGAAGGCTACTCACCACCGGACCGCCCGCACGGGCCGCGCTGGGGTGAGACCCCCTACGAGGAGGCCGTGGGCGAACCGCAGGACGTCCAGCTTGCCGCCGAGGAGCCCGAGGACACCGGTGCACCGGACCCGGCCCGGCAGGCCGACCGAGCCGGGCGGCTCGAAGAAGGCGCGGAGTCTGACGAGGCCCAGGACGTGGGCGTCGCAGGCGGAGCCGCCACCGCGGAGGAGGCGGCGATGCGCCTCGTGGACGAGGACGGCCAGCCACCCCCAGCGGCCATCACTCCCGAACACCCCTGACGCCCCGGCCTCGACCTCGACCTCGAGGCACAGCGTCCTGCGCCGCCCGGGCCGGAAGCGCAGCGCGCGAACTCGACCGAGGACCCACCCCGGCAGCACTGGTCCCGGGGAGCTACGCCGTCGGACGGGTACTGGGGGACTGACCAGGCAGGGTGCGAACGCTCCGGGCCTGCTGCGCCCGCTGAGCGTAGGCCCGCTCCTGCGGATACCCCACCTCCTCAAGCGTCAGTCCCAGCGCGGGCGCCACCTGCACTGCGGAGTCGCGCTGACCAGCGCGCAGCACCGCGGCCGGCCACTCCACACCGCGCCTTCCCTCCCCCACGGCCAGGCTCGCGCCCACCAACGCCCGCACCATGGAGTGGCAGAACGCATCCGCACGCACGTGGGCGATCACAAGGCCACCGGCCTCGCGCTGCCAGGTGAACGCCTGCAGCGTACGAATCGTGGTGGCGCCGACCCGGGGTTTGCAGTACGCGGCGAAGTCCTGCTCCCCCGTGAGCAGGTGGGCGGCCGCGTTCATCGCGCTCTCGTCCAGTTCTCGTCGGTGCCAGAGCACCGCCGTGCGGGCCAGCGGATCCCGGGTGCTCAGCCGGTCACTGATCCGGTAGCTGTACCGGCGCCAGAGGGCAGAGAACCGGGCGTCGAAAGTCTCCGGCACCTGCTGCACCCGGTGGACCACCACGTCCTCGTCGAGCACGGCTGCGAGTCGGCGGGTGAGCGCCTCGGCGGGCGGGCGGTCGCTGCGACCAGGGGCGGCGGCCCATGCCTCGGCCGGCAGGTCCACGTGTGCCACCTGCCCGCGCGCGTGCACCCCAGCGTCGGTGCGCCCGGCCACGGTCAGCCGCGGCGGATCGGCCAGCCGCAGCACCTGAGCCAGGCCGTCCTCGAGCGCTTGTTGCACAGTGCGCAGACCGGGTTGTCGCGCCCACCCGGAGAACGCAGCGCCGGCGTAGGCGATGTCCAGCCGTACGCGCACGCTCGCTGCAGCGCTCTGCGGTGCGGCGGCGTCCGGCCCGCTGTGCTCACCCACGAGCCCCAGTCCATCACACCCGGGCGATAAGGTGCCCGGGTGCAGCAGACTCCGCCTACTCTCGCCGTGGACTGCGGTGGCGGCGGTATCAAAGCCTCGGTGCTCGATGCCGCCGGGACGATGCACGCCCAACCGGTGCGGGCTGCGACCCCCTACCCGCTCACCCCGCACCGGCTGATCTCGGTGATCGCCGACCTGGCCGGGAAGCTGCCGGAGGCGGGCCGCGTGACAGTGGGGATGCCCGGGATGATCCGGCACGGGGTGGTGGTGGCTACCCCGCACTACGTGACCAAGGCCGGTCCGCGCACCCGGGTGCTGCCCGAGCTGGTGGAGGCCTGGTCCGGGTTCGACATGCGCGCTGCGGCGGAACGCGAGCTGAGCATGCCGGCGTTGGTGCTCAACGATGCCGAGGTGCACGGGGCCGGGGTGGTGGCCGGTGCCGGTCTGGAGCTGATGCTCACCTTCGGCACGGGGCTGGGGAACGCCCTTTTCGACGGCGGAGTGCTGGCTCCTCATCAGGAGCTCTCCCAGTCTCCGGTGCGGTGGGGCCTGACCTACGACGAGTACGTGGGTGAGCACGAGCGGCTGCGTCTGGGGGATGCGCAGTGGTCCCGGCGGATCCGCCGGGTGGTCGAAGCCCTGCGCCCGGTCTACCTGTGGGACCGGTTGTACGTGGGTGGGGGCAACTCCCGGCGGCTGACCCCGCAGACGGTGGAGAAGCTGGGCGATGACGTGGTGATCGTGCCGAACAGTGCCGGGATCATCGGTGGGGTGCGGGCCTGGTCGCTGCAGGTGTGAGGCTCGTGCCGGTACCGGGCAGATTCAGCGGGCGATAGCGGGCCCGCGGCCGGGTATCTCTTGGTTCAATGAGAGCGGCACCTGGTACAAGGAGGACCCGGATGGCCGAGCCCGACGGCGAGTACGTCGACCCTGTGGTCCTGCGCGCGCAGGCGCGTTCGCGGCGCAAGTCCCTGGGCCGGCTCTCCGTGCTCATCCGCAAGAGCGTGCGGTTGGTGTGGTCTGCGAGCCGCGGGCTGTTCATCGGGCTGCTGGTGCTGCAGATCGCGGCGGCTCTCGCGCTGGCCGGGCAGGTGCTCGCAGTGCAGGCCGTGCTGGAGGCGGTGCTGCGCCTGGACTCGGGGTCCGGCGCGACGGCGGCGCTGTGGCTGCCGGTGATCCTGCTCGCTGCCCTGACCGCTGCCACCTCGATCATCGGTGCCGTCAAGGGTCACATGCAGCGCATGCTCGGCGAGCTGGTGGCTCGCTCGATGTGGGACCAGGTGCTCGCCGTCTCCACCGGGGTGGGCCTGGCCAGCTTCGAGTCACCGGAGTTCTTCAACCGGCTGCAGCGGGTGCAGTCGAACGCGCTCTCCCGCCCGTACCAGGTGACGCAGGGACTGATCGCGATGGGCGGGGCGCTGGCGGCCAGCATCGGGGTGGGTGCGGCGCTGGTGAGCATCAGCCCGCTGCTGCTG
The DNA here is from genome assembly GCA_019116305.1 of Candidatus Ruania gallistercoris. Taxonomy (GTDB): domain Bacteria; phylum Actinomycetota; class Actinomycetes; order Actinomycetales; family Beutenbergiaceae; genus Ruania; species Ruania gallistercoris. The sequence continues at coordinate 2,908 of DXBY01000322.1, forward strand.
CCGCTGCTCGTGGTGGGCGGCCTGCCGGTGCTGCTCACCAGCCGGCGGGAGAGTCGGCTGGAGTTCGACTTCTCGGTGCGGCAGACGCCGGCCCTGCGGCTGCGCCAGTACCTCACCCTGGTGCAGACCGGGCGGGAGGAGGCCAAGGAGGTTCGGTCCTTCGGTCTCGGGGCCTGGCTGCACACCCGGTTCAGCGCCGTGTACGGCGCGTACCTCAGCGATCTCGCGCGGCACCTGCGCCGACGCGCCACGCTCTCCGTACTCGGAAACCTGGGCAGCGCCGTCGTGCTGGTGCTCACCCTCGCCGCTCTGGTGTGGATGATCCTCACCGACCAGGTGAGCGTGGCCGGGGCCGGGGCGGCGATCGTGGCTATCCGGATGCTCGCCACCCAGATCCAGGCGCTGTTCGCCGGTGTGCAGCAGATCTTCGAGTCCGGGCTGTTCCTGGAAGACCTGGACGGATTCCTGCGCCTGGCCGAGCCGGCCGCGGAGGAACTCCTCGGCCCGCAGGCGCCGAGCGGTTTCGATGCGGTGACGGCCGAGGGAGTGTCCTTCACCTACCCCGGCGCGGAACAGCCCGCAGTGCGGGAGGCCACTGTGGAGCTGCACGCCGGTGAGGTGGTGGCGCTGGTCGGGGAGAACGGTTCGGGCAAGACCACGCTGGCCAAGCTGCTCGCCGGGCTGTACCAACCCGGCGAGGGTGCGGTCCGCTGGGACGGTACCGACATCCGGGAGTGGTCGCTGGTGAGCGTGCGGTCACGGATCGCGGTGATCTTCCAGGACTTCGTGCGGTACGCGCTCAGCGCCGAGGACAACATCGCCACCGGGGACGTGTCCGCGGTGGCCGATCCCGACCGGGTGCGCCGGGCCGCACGAGCCTCCGGGGCGGCGGAGGCGATCGAGTCGATGCCCGATGGATATGCGACGCCGCTCTCCCGGCTGTTCGCCGGTGGCCAGGACCTCTCCGGTGGCCAGTGGCAGCGGGTGGCGATCGCCCGCGGGTACTACCGGGATGCGCCGCTGGTAATCCTGGATGAACCCTCGGCGGCCCTGGACCCGCGCGCCGAGCACGAGCTGTTCGCCAACCTCCGGCACACGCTCAAGGGGCGCACGGCGCTGTTCATCTCGCACCGGTTCTCCACCGTGCGGGCGGCGGACCGGATCTACGTGCTGGACGCCGGCTCGGTGGCCGAGCACGGCACGCACGAGGAGCTGATCGCCGCCGGTGGGCAGTACGCGGAGCTGTTCCGAGTGCAGGCCGCTGCCTATCTGCCGCCGGAGCAGGCGGGCGAGACGGTGTGAGCGGGAGCCGTCTGCACGCCTTTCATGGGGGCTCACGCTGGCTCGACGTCTGCGTCCAGGACGCGCCCGTCGCGGAGCACGGCCATCACCTCCTGAACGTCCCGCAGCTCGCTGAGCGGGTCGCCGTCAACGATCAGCAGATCCGCGGCACGTCCCGGCTCAAGCACCCCGATCTGATCCGATCTGAGGGCATCAGCAGCGTGGCTCGTGGCCGACCGCAGTATCTCGCGGTTGGGCAGACCCGCCTCTCCTAGCGTGATGATCTCCCCGATCAGTCCGTCGCCGAAGCCCGGGATCGCCATACCGGCATCGCTTCCAGCGACGATCGTGACACCAGCCTCGTGGGCCTCGCGCAGCCGCTGGAATCTGCGCTCTGCCAGCTCAGCGCGCTCCGGTGAACGCTCCTCTGGGTAGTCGAGCTCGACGAGCAACGTCGGGTCCAGGGCCACACCACGGGCGGCCATCTCATCAAGGAGCCCCTCGGGCCAGGCCATCGCCGCGCTGGTATCCATCTCACCGAAATCGAAGGACGGGTCACGCAATGTCAGGTGCTCGATACCGTCGAGTCCGGCTTCCACCGCCTGGCTCAGTTCGGTAGGCGAGCCACAGTGCGCGGTGACCGGAACACCACGGTCATGAGCAGCCTGCACAAGGGCGGCCAGCACCTCGGGCTCATGTGCGTTCAGCGGCATGTCAGCGGCACCGCCGTCGTGGACCACCTTGATCACATCGACCGGCTGCTCATCGTCACAGAGCTCGGCGATGACCTGCTCAGCCTCCCGCGCATTCCGCGGGGTGCGTGCGACCTCCTCCGGGACGCCGCCGCTCATGCTGCCGGGAGTGCCGAGCGGGTGCCCGCCCGGTGTTGTCACCATAGGGCCGGCAACGAAGGTACGTGGGCCTTCCAGGGTGCCGTCGGCGATACTCGAACGCAGCTCTCGCGCCCAGACCAGGTCGCCGCCCAGGTCGCGAACCGCGGTGACGCCGTGCTTGAGGAAGTCCCGGCGCACCTCGGGCATGTAGCGGGCTATGTCCCAGATGTGTCCGGCCCAGTCTCCGCCACCGAACTCCTCGCCCGGCTCAGTCTCAGGGAAGAGCATATGGGCGTGCATCTCGATCAGGCCGGGCAACACCGTCGCTCCCGGGGCGTCAAGAATCTCCGCGCCGTCGGGAATCTCCAACCGGGAGGCGACCTCCACCACCCGGCCATCCTGGATCAGCACGATCGCATCCCTGACCGCCTCCAGGTTCTCCCCGGTCAGGGCCGTAGCACCACGGATCGCGAGCCAACCCTGATGCGCCGTACCGGCCGGGAACCGCGTGGCGTAATACGCGCCGACGCCGCCCGCCGCTGCCGTCACCGCGCCCGCGGCAAGAATGCCGCCTGCCCACAACAGACGACGGCGGGTCACGGTGCGCGGCTTCTTGCCGGACCGCTCGCCGGTCCGGTCCGCTCCACCACGAGCGCCCCGATGCTGGTCACACACTGACACATCACCCTTCTCTATCGTGCGGTCTCGGCCCACATCGGCTGCAAGGAGGGTCCACCCTCGGGGAGATGGATCGGCTCACCCAGATCATGGAACCCGGATCTTGCGTAGAGCCGGCGGTTGTCGGAGGTGGAGGCTTCGAGGTAGACGGGCAGGTCAAGCGTCCGGGACCGTTCCAGTCCGGCGTGAAGCATGGCGGATCCCGCGCCCCGGCCGCGGTGATCCGGCAGCGTCGCCATCGAGGAGAGGTGAAGGTAGGAACCCTGTGGACGCCGAGCCTGAGTGGCGGTCTCGACTGCCCTCATCCGCCGCGCCTGGGATCCGTCCTCCACGACCGACGGTTCCGGTTCCGTCGGCTCCGATGCTGCGTCCCGTGGCAACCAGATCGACGTGGCGATCGGGGTGCCGCCGGGATCGATCGCCAGGATCATGGCACCCGCTTCGATCACCGTCTCCAGGGACGCGCTGAACATCTCGCGCAGGTTGCGCTGCCGTTCTGCTGGGTCCGGAATGATCCATGCGGCCACCGCCTCATCGGCGAATGCCTCGAGGCACAGGCCAGTGACAACCTCGAGCTCAGCGTGCGTTGCAGTGCGGGCAGCGATACCCGATGCGGTCATGTGCGCCTCCTAGTTCGATGTGCTTTCACGTCCAGGCTGGTGCTCCCGCGGAGACGACGTAAAGTAGTTTCGTCACAGAGTCTCTGAGACGAAAGAGGGCGGATGGAGTGCGTGGAGTGCGGGCGCCGATGGAATGCAGTCCCGCGCACCGGCCGCCCGCGGCGGTACTGCTCCCGTTCGTGTCAGGGTCGGGCATACCGCCGTCGCCGCGATCAGGGCAGGTTGAACGCCCTCACCCGACCGGCTCCAGTGGACGGAAATTCAGCCGCGGCGGTCGAAACCGCTGTCGCCATGGCGGACGCAGAGGGGATTGCTACCATCACGCTGCGCTCGGTCGCGCTCCGCGCCGGCGTAGCGCTCAGGACTCTCCAGCGCGAGGCCGGCAGCCGTGATCGCCTCGTGGCTGCGATGGTGCAGCATGTCCTCTCCGCGTCCAGCCCACCGCCCACACGAGCCGAGGACCCTATCGGTACGCTCACGCAGCTCGCCGAGCACGAGTGGACGACTTACCAAGCCCATCCCTGGCTCGTCAGCGTGATGGCGAGCACCCGCCCTCCGCTGGTCCCCGCCGTCCTGAGGACTTCGGGGGCTGCTATCGAGGTCTTCATCACGATGGGACTCGACAGCAAAACAGCGCTCAACCGGTACCTCGCACTCAGCGCCTACGTCCAGGGCATGGGACTCCTGCTGACCGCCGAGCACCAAGAATCCGTGCGCCCTGGAACGAGTGACCACGCCTGGTGGTCAGAAGAGATCCGCCAACTCAGCCGCACGGGCGAAACTGTGCGACACCGCTGGCTCGCCGAGCTCGCCGACCAACCACAAGCGCACGCCTTCGACGCGAACACCTGCTTCCGTGACGGCCTCCACCGCGTCATACCGGGACTGGTGCATCCCGCGCCGGCTTAGCAAACCCCCAACAGCTGAGACGACCCATCACTGTCCACATCTGGCACACGGCTCGCCGGCGTCAGTAGGTCTCCACACCCCCAGGCAGCGGCACGTTGTAGCGCACGATCGCATTGCCTGCCCCACCCAACCGGAGCACCGTACGCGAGCAGTTGCTCGCCGGCGCCATGCTGTGGTGCCCCGGGCTGGGAAGGCCCGCCGCGTAGGCCGCGCCCACCTGGATCGACCCGCCGTGGGTGAACACCAGGACCTGGTCGAGGCCGGTCTGGGCGAGCTCCTCCAGGCACTCCGAGACCCGGGCACGCTGCTCCACGAAGGTCTCCCCGCCGCCACGGCGTGGGTCCAGCCCGGCCTTGGAGGCGGCCACCACGTCGGGCAGCTCGGCGGCCACCTCGGCCAGGGTTCGGCCGGACCAGTCGCCCACGCTGATCTCGCGTAGGCGCTTGTCCTCCACCACGGTGGCACCGGTGAGATCGGCATAGGCCTGGGCGGTGTCGCGCGCCCGGGGCAGATCGCTGCTCCAGACCGTCTCCATCCGGCCGACCTCCTCCACCAGGGTGTGGGCCGCCTGCGCGGCTTGGGCACGCCCTCGTTCAGTGAGGCCGGAATCGGCCTGCCCCTGATAGCGCTGCTCCACGTTCCAGTGCGACTCGCCGTGACGCACCATGATGACCTGCATGTCCTATGACTCCTCCCACGGCACCAGCCGTGTCTCTGACCCGTACTGGTCAGCTAGCGCTTGCACTTGGTGATACTGCCGTTGACGCACTGCTTCGGCGTCCCGGTCAACAGCCTCCGGGTCACACATCGCACGCAGCTCCGACTCAAGTCTGCTGGCGACGTCGGGCCGATCCGCCCACCTGTTCACCAGTTCCTCCGGGTCCTCGCGGAGGTTGAACAATTGGTGCGGGGAGGCCGAGTGATACAGCAGCTTCCACTCGCCCAGGCGCAGCATGAACGATCCGCCCCGGACGTTGTGCCCGTGGTAGCTGGCGAACGCGGGCCGGCTGGCGTCGTCAGTGGGGATCAGCTGCAGGGGTGCCCCGCGCCACGCTTCTGGCCGGCGGGCGCCGACGGCGTGGAACAGCGCCGCCTGCAGGTCGAGGCTGGTGACCGGGGTGCTCACCCGCTGGCCGGGGGTGAACCCGGGGCCGGCGGCGACCAGCGGGATACGCACCGAGTCCTCGTACAGGCTGGTCTTCCCCCACATGCCGAACTTGCCGAGCATCTCACCGTGGTCGGTGGCGTAGCAGACCACTGTGTCCTCGGTCAGGCCTGCGGCGTCCAGGGTATCGCGCAGTCTTCCGAGCTGGTCGTCCACGTAGGTGACAGCGCCGAAGTATCCCTGCCTGAGGTCGCGGACGAGCTCAGCGGAGAAGTCCCACCGGCCGTTGTCCCGCACGTCCTGGGCGGCGGGGTGCTGGGCCGACTCCTGCTCGATACCGTGGGCCGGCAGGTCGCCCAGTCCCTGGTACATCTCCCAGTATCGCGGTTCTGTGCTGTACGGCGGATGGGGCGGGTTGATCTCGATCGTCATCGTCCAGGGTCGGCCCAGCCCCGGTGCCCGGGTCTGCAGCCAGTCGATCGCCGTGTCGATGTGCGCCCCCTCGGGTGCGTACATGTCCTCCACCGGGCCGTGGGCGGTGGTGGTGCTCATCGGTTTCGACGACGGGCGCTCGGCCTGGATGGCGTGGGTTCCCAGGCCCTTCCCCGTGCGGGTCACTCCCAGCATCTCGGAGAACCCGAGGGCGAACGGGTCCCGGTAGAGGTTGGCACCACCGCCCACATAGACGGTGTGCACTCCCTGCTCCGCGAGCACTCCGCCATAGCTGGGATGGCGCCGTTCGAGCACCTTGGAGTTGTTGTAGGCCTGGGTCTCGTGGGTATACCGGCCGGCCATGAACGCGGTCCGCGAGGGCACACACAGGGGCGAGGGGCAGTAGGCATTCTCGTACACCGTGCCACCGGCGGCGAGCCGGTCCAGGTGGGGTGTGCGCACCACCTCGTGACCGTAGGTCGAGGAGTAGCGAGGATTGTGCTCGTCGCTGACGAGCAGCACCACGTTCGTCATGCACGAGCCTTTCGACGAATCAGCACACCGGTCAGCAGGAGTATCGACGCGGCGAGCAGCAGCGGTAGCTCGGCTGCACCCGTGCTCGCCAGCCCGGGGCTCGAACCGCCCGCGGCTGCCGATGTAGGGAGCTGCCCCGGCGCGGGGTGCCCCGGCGCGGATCCCTCCCCCGGTCCGCGCACACTCGCAGCGCCGCCCCCGCCTGGAGCAGCTCCCGCCCCGGGTCCAGGACTCCCCCGCGCGGGGTCAGCTGGGAGCTCCGGATCGGGTTCAGTGGGCAGCGGCTCGCCGCCCTGCGCCTGCCGGGTGCCGGTGAACATCCCGAACTGGACGATGCCTTCGTCGAGGTCTGCCTGCGCGGTGCTGGTCAGCGCCATCGTGCGCAACCGCTCGGCGTCGTCGGTCTCGACGACGTCCCGGGTGACGGCGAACCACCCGTAGGGGACGCCGTCGTCCAGATCGTCCCAGGTCACCGTGGCGTCCTCACCGGAGTCATGAGTCACCGCGCCGATGATGGTGTCGGTGGGCGTCAGCCCGAGGAGAGCGTCGGTGGTGAACGCGGTGGTGCGGCCCTGAGTCTGGATGGGCACCCGGAAGTCGTCCTCCTCGCCGTTGTAGCGCTCGTCGGTGTCGTAGTCGGTGGCACCGAACTCGTCCAGGTAGGCGGAGTAGGTGTCCACACTCAGCTCGCCCCGGTCGAGGTCGAACTGGAGCAGCCGGAAGAACGTGGCACCGAAGGTCACCGGGGTGTCGCCGTCGTAGTTGCCGATATCGGTCAGCCCGAGGTGGTCGGTCCCGATCCGGTAGCCCTGGTAGTCATGAGTGAGCTCGACCACGTTGTTACCGTTCTGCCCCACGTCCTGGCGCACATTGATGGTCACGCCGGTGACGTGCCCGGCCAGCAGCAACATGACGTTCGGGTTCTGGGCCATCACGCGTTCGCTGATGATTTCCCCGTCAGCCGAGCGCACACCGTCGCGACCATCGGGCTGCGAGCTGGTCTTGTGGGCCGCGTGCGTCATGATGATGCCGTTGCGTGAGGAGTACTCATCGAACACTCCACTGGCCCAGTCCGCTTCCTCCTCGGTGACCCGGTACCCGAGCGTGACCACCACGAACTCCTCGCCACCTGCGGAGAAGAGCACGTAGCCGTTGTCGTTGTCGCCGGCCTGCCACGGGTGGTACTCGGCATCGCGCTGCTGCCAGCCCTCACTCTGGGCGAGCTGCTCGTAGCGCTCCGGGCCGAAGTAGCTGTTGTAGAGGCTGTCCGGGCCGGACTCCTCACCGTTCAGGTTGTCATGGTTGCCCGGCAGCACGGCGTTCGGGATACCGGTCTCCTCCAGAATCTCCTGGCTCTGCGAGGCGAGCTCGAACTGGGCGATCGCGCGGTCCCGGTCGCTGTCGTTCGCCCAGGTATCGACAAGGTCACCGGTGTGCGCGACGAACTCGACCTCGTGCTCCGCGCCGTGCTCGGCCAGCCATCGGTAGGAGTCCTGGTGGCCGGCCAACCACTCGTCCTGTTCCGCGGGCGGCTTGTTCGGGTTGGTCGCTGCTCCCACCATGTACTGGCTGTCGGTGATGTGCATCAACGAGAAGTCGATGCTGTCCGGATCCTCGAACCCGTCCTCGACCGGATTGTCCAGGTCGTCGGCGAACGGATCGACGCCCACGACGAGGGTCCGGACCATGCCGTCGACGTCGTTCTCGTCGGTGGCCGGGATGCTCAGCTCGATCTGACCGTCGGCGGAACCTCGGGCGGAGTCCGCCACCTCATACCGGCCGGTCTCGGTGCTGAGCAGGAGAAGGTGCACCTCCCGGGCCGGGTCGACATTGCCCCGCCACACCACGGACTGGCCCGCGGAGGTGAACGGCACCTCGGCCCGGAGGGCAGGAATATCGGTGCTCGCGGCAGTGTCAAACTCAGTGCCGTCGGCCGGCAACAGCGGGTCGTCGACGGCACTCGCCTGGTCCAGCTCGACGTCACCGGCCACACCGCTCACGCGGTCGAACTCGGACGCCGGGATACTTCCGGACTCAGCCTGCTCGGCTGCGGAGACGTCGCCGTCCAGAAAGGTGGTGCGCAGTGCGCCACCGGTCGGATGGGTCGCTCGTGCGGTGAGCTGGGCCGAGCCGTCCCCGCTGCTCTGCGTCGTGCCGTCGCCGGTGGGGATGGCCGCCGAGGTGATCGTGACGTCACCGGTGATGGCGCGGCCGAGTCGGTCCAGGCCCTCGTAGGTGAGCGTGTGGTCCCCGCGGGTCAGGCCAGGCCCGATCTCGTCACCGAGGCCGACCTGCTCACCGTCCAGGCTGAGCGACAGGGCGCCGGCGAGCAGGTCCGCGTGCTGCACGTCCGCTGCCAGCGTGGTCGGTGCCGTCAGCCTCGAGTCCGGGTCCGGGCTGATCAGCTCGAAGGACGGCTCGTCATCTGTTTGTTCGGCGAACACCTGCGCGTACCGGGATTCCACCTCCTCGGCCGAGAGCGCGCTGCTGTACAGGGCCGCCTGAGCGAGCTGACCGGTGACGAGGAACTCCGGGTCGCCGGCCGGATCGGTATCCGCTGCAAGGTAGAAGTACTCGGCCGACGGAGTCTTGATCTGCTCGCCCTCGGCAGCGACCTCGTCGACGAGCTCACCGTTGAGGTAGAGCGCGAGGGTGGCGCCGTCCCAGACTCCGGTCACGTGGTACCAGACGCCGTGGGCAATGTCCGCCTCGACCGTGTAGTAGGTCCCGTCCACGTTGAGGAGCACCTTGACCTGGTCGCCGGCGTTGAGAGAGAAGCCGCCGGCCTCCTTGCTCCCACAGAAGTTGTTCCGGTCATCGACCTCCGCTTCCGGTCCACCCACGCGAATCGTGCACTCGACGGTGAGCTCGCCGGTGTCATAGATCCCCGGCACGTCGTACCGGACCGCGTTGGAGCCGTCGAAGGTGGCCACGGGTCGGCCCAGCGCCGGTCCAGTCGCGATCGGCGGCTCCGAGCCCACCACTGTGGGCTCACGGTCCATGGCCGCGTCCTGAAACGTCTGCCCGGCCAGGTTCACGTCGAGCAGATCGGGCTCCGGGGCCATCGCCTGCCCGGGGCTCGGCTCTGCTGCAGCGGAGCTCGACCAGAGGCCGAGCATGAGGAGCCCGGCGAGGGCGGCCGAGAGCGTACGCCGTAGAGGTGACGCGGATACGTGTGGTGTGCGATGTGTGCGAGCCATGCGGATGCTCCTTGGTCAGCGATGATCAAGACTTGACAGAGCCGATGAGCACTCCCTTCTGGAAATGCTTCTGGATGAAGGGGTAGACGATGATCATCGGCAGGGCGGTGATGACCACTGCAGCCATTCGAAGGGTGAGCGCAGGCGTTACCTCATCCGGGTCGAACGCCGCCTCGATGTTCGACGTGAGCAGATCGCGCAACACCACTTGCAACGGCTGCAGTGACGCATCCCGGACATAGAAGATGGCGGCGAAGAAGGTGTTCCAGTTGGCGACGGCGTAGAAGAGTCCGATCGTCAACAGCACGGGCACGGCGAGCGGGAAGATGATTTGCAGCAACAGCCGCAGCTCGCCAGCCCCGTCCAGTCGTGCCGACTCGGAGAGTTCGCTGGGCAGTCCCTCGAAGAAGGTCTTCATGATGAACACGTTGAACACGCTCAGCGCTGAGGGAATGATCATGGCCCAGATGGAGTTGAGGAGCCCCGTTTCCTTGACGATGAGGTAGGTAGGGATGATGCCTGCATTGAACACCGTGGTGAATACAAGCGCCAGGAGGATGAAGCTCCGACCGGGCATCTCCTTGCGGCTCAGCGGCCAGGCCAGACCGGTACTGAGCACCATGTTGAGCGCCGTCCCCACCACCGTGACGAAGGTGCTCACGAGCATCGCCCGGGGAATTTGAGTCGTGTTCCACATCGCAATATAGCCTTCGAGCGTGAAGCTCGTCGGGAACAGCACGTACCCGCCGTTGGCGAGCACCTCGGAATACGGCGTGAGTGAGGCGGAAACCACCACGAGCAGCGGAACGAGAGCGAACAGACCGATGAAGATCAGGGCGACCACGACGATGCCATCGAAGACGCGGTCCGGAGCAGATCGTTTTACCATACTTGACCGTCCCAGCGTCTCGCCATCCGGTTCACCGTCACCATGAGAACGAATCCGATCACCGACTTGAAGAGGCCGACGGCGGCCGCCTGACTATAATTCAGATCGACGAGACCCGCTCGATACACCCACGTGTCGATGATGTCACCCACCGAGTACACCTGCGGGTTGAGGAACACGAAGATCTGGTCAAATCCGGCGTCGAGGATTCCGCCGATCTTCAACACCAGGAGAAGGATGATGACGTTCCTGATTCCCGGTAGCGTGATGCTCCAGATCTGGCGCAGCCTCCCGGCGCCATCCATCCGGGCCGCTTCGTACAGGTCTGGATTGATGCCCACCATCGCGGCAAGGTAAATGATCGCCCCCCAGCCGATATCCTTCCAGACGTCGGAGGTGACCAGGACCGTGCGGAACCAGTCCGTGGAGTTCAGGAATGGCACGGTGAAACCGAAGGTATCCGACAGGAAATTGTTCAGCACGCCGGTGCTCTGCGAGAGCAGCGCAACACAGACGCCGTACACAATCACCCAGGACAGGAAGTGGGGCATGTAGCTCACGGTCTGCACAGTCCGACGGAACCAGCTGGTCCGGCATTCGTTGAACAGCAGCGCCACCACGATGGCGGCAACTGTTCCGATGACCAGTTTGTACACCGAGATGAGCAGGGTGTTCGTGAGCAGTTGGCCAGCATAGTGCGAGGTGAAGAATGCTACGAAGTGCTGGTACCACGGGTCAGCCCATTCACTGCCCAGGATCCCGAGGCCCAGGTTGTAGTTCTTGAAGGCAATGAGCAGGCCGTACATCGGGCCGTACTTGTACACAGCCACATACACCAGTGCCGGCACCATCATGATGTAGAGGGCCCGGTACCGCTTGATATGTGCCCAGGTGCGGCGCCGCCGAGATGGAGTCGGCCGCTTGGCGGTCGCCGGCTCTGCATGGCTCAGCTGGTGCTGACCCGATCCCGCCATCACCATGGCGCGAGCCTCCATCGTGGGCTCTGAGGCTTCTGCCTGCGCTGGAACACCGAGGCGGACAGACTCGTCAGCAAGCTCGCCCAGACCCACCCCAGGACGAGGAGCAGCGGGGGCGCGAGCACCACGGCGGCCACCATCGCGACGGTCAGCATGAGTGCCGCGGCCGTGGTCATCGGCCGGCCGAGGCCGGCGGCGCCGGCTACCCGCAGGCTCGCCAGCAGCGTTCGCTCGTCTGGCTGGGCTCGCAGCGGTAGTGCGGTCACCAGAGCGCCACCAACGGCAAGCAGTCCCAGAAGGCCCGCTGCCTGGAGCACGGTGGCCACCGTCGGGTCGAGCACCGCCATTCCTGCCGTCAACGTCTGCGCTGCCCCCAGGAGAGCGAAGAGAACGACGAGCGTGATGCCGGCACGTGCTAGCGGCGCCCGTTTGAACGCCTGCCAGTACGCCCGCAGCACCGGACGGTACTCACCCCGGCGGCGCTGCCCGACCACGTCGAGCAGCGCCAGCGTCGAACTGCCTGCAGTGAGCACCGGCAAGCAGCCGAGGACCCACAGCGCGTTGAGACCGACGCATTCCCAGAACCGCTCGAGCACGCCATACAGCCGCAGCATGCCTCGAGCAGGAGCGGTAGCCGTACGAACCACGATCTCAGTTCTCGGTGTTCACGTCTGCGAGCTGCTCACGGGCGGCATCCACAAACTCCGCATACCCGAACTGGCCCTCGAGCGTGTCAACGACCTCTGGGTAGTTCGATGCCGGCTGCTGGCCGGTCAACAGCTGCACCAGCTGGTCCTCCGAGTACCGATCCGAGTCCGCGCGGTTGTAACCGTCTGGCGGGACCACGTACTCCTCCCACGTGGTCACCGTGGGCTGACCATGAGCGACTTCGATGTAGTCCATGAGGTCCGGGAAGAGGGCTTCCAGGTAGGGAAGCTCCTCACGGCCGGCCACCAGGTAGATGAAGAAGATGCCATTCTCGAAGTCGTCTCGGGCGGGTAGAGCGGAGATGTTGCCGTCATCGTCGAGCTCGTAGTGGGTCCCCTCCTCGCCCCACATGGCGAAGCGGTTCCCCTCGGGGGTGGAGACATAATTGATGTAATCGATGATCTTCTCGATCTTCGCATCGTCACCCTCCAGGGACGATGGAATGGCATACATCGAAGCAGAATCCGTACTGACTGCCAACATCCCTGGAGACCCATCGGCCTGCTGCAACTGGTCGATCTGAGCCCATTCAGCATCCGGATTGGCCTCCCGCCCCAGACCTGCCGACGGCTCCTTGACGATGGCGGTCCAGCTCACACCCACGACGCCAGCGGTGCCTTGAAAGAAGCGGTCGCGCGCTTCCAGAGCGGTGATGGAGTAACTGTCCGGATCCACAAATCCGGACGCCTCAAGATCGGCAATATACTCCACGGCTTCAGCCATACCTTCGTCCTGGTAGCTGTTCCGCATTTCACCAGAGTCGTCGAAATAGATCCGTCCCGGACCCGGCGTACCGAACGCTCCCCACAGGTACTTGTAGGTGTCCGGCGACGATCCGGTGAGCCCGTAGGTGTCATCGCTACCGTTATCGTCAGGGTCGTCCTCGGTGAACGCGCGGAGCACTTCGCGAAACTCCTCGGCGTTGGTCGGGATCTCCATGTCGAGGTTGTCCAGCCAGTCCTGGCGGATCCAGTACGTACCGTCGTTGGTGTTGTTCTGGTAGGGCGTGATCGCCATGAGCTGGTCATCGATCCGGCCCTGGTCAACAGTGTCCTGGCCGACGAACTCGACGTAGTCGCCCAGCTGATCTTCGTAGGGCGTCAGGTCCAGCACCAGTCCCTGTTCCATATAGGTGTCGAGCTCGTTTCTCGTCACCTGGAAGATGTCTGGAGAGTCGCCGGCGGCCAGCGAAGCCGAGATGTCTTCCGGTTCCTGCTCATGAACAACGGTCGCCCCGATCGCCTCTCCGATGCCGGTGGCAATGGGATTGTCCTCCGGCGGATTATGGTTGTTGCCCGCACCGCCCAGTGCGACATGAATCGTCACATCGTCGCCGGAACTTCCGCCGTCGCCAGAACAGGCAGTGAGCGCCATCAATGAGATAGCGCAGGCGCCAGCAACGATCGAGTACCGCTTTGGCGTGGTCATCTGACTTTTCACCCTTCTGTCGTCCCGAGCGGCGTCGCCCGAGAACACTGCCGCGCGAACAGCGTGAAGCGCGGATGGTTGAACACGTGCAAGATTGTGATACGCAGCATCGTGGCCACTGCCGTTAGTAGATCGGTTTACCAAAAGCGTAATCATCTGGTTCTAGGGGATCAAGTAAAATCGGTTTACTGCTCATGACCTGCAACGATGTTCGGTGTCGCCGGCCCCAGCAGGGGTGTTGGTCGGTCGAGGCGCCGGGGCCGGTCGGGTACATAGACACCGCGCACCCCGGCTCCACCGACAAACACCGAGTTGCCGATCGCTGCCCGCGGCACCTACGCCGACATCCCATCCAAGGCAGCCACAGCCTCTGGCAGCCAACCGGAGTCCCACCGGTGGGGACGGTAGGTGTCGTTCTCGTACACGTGCGGGATGCCGAGGCTCCTCATCAGCTCGTGCGCCGCGCTCAGGTGGTCGAAGGTCCAGTCGGGGGCGTTCTTCCCGAAGTTTCCGTAACCGAACAGGCCGATCCGCGGATCCGGACCGAGATCGCGACCCCGCGTGCGCAACAGGTGCGGGATCGCGAAGTCGCGGAAGTGCTCCGGGTTCGGCCAGAAGTAGGGCATCTCCCACTGGTCTGGCTGCTCCTTCATCACCGGTGAGTCGAACGCGGCCGCTGCCCGGAACATCTCGGGATAGCGCAGCAGCAGCTGCAGGGCCGCTGATCCGCCCTTGCTGTAGCCGATGAGCAACCGTGCCGCGCCCGGATAGAGCTGGTCGATGAAGCCGACGACGTCTTCGATGAAGTACAGCACCTGCTGGAACATCTGCTGATCGGGCAGGTCGGTCATCCACGGCCAGTCGGCGAACGTGGGTGCCACGGCGATCAGCCTGTGCTGGTTGTGCAGGTCGTGCTTGAGGACCTCATCGAGTCCGTCGCCGGACCGGTGACTGAGCTCGGGGCACGAGGGAAGCAGGAAGAGGACTCGTGGTGGGCCAGTGGTGTCCGCTTGATCGGGTTCGAGCACGCGGATCGTTGTCTCGACCATCTGCCGGTTCGAGGTCACGACGTACTGCGTGTAGTTGAGCCGCAACGGGGCGGAGTACTGCGCGGGCACGGGGGCGTTCCTTCCCTGGGGTCAGACGGTTCCGGAGCCGAGCTGGCGCTGCACCATCCTCGACTGTCGCTGCACGTCCAGGATGGACATCGCCGTCAGCCCTTGAGGTTGAGGTGGATGAGGACTCGAGCCCGATGTTCCGGACTCGCACCCCGGACCCGCAACCGCACCCAGGTCCCGAAGGTGGTCAGGGCGTTCTCGGTGATGGTCTCCTCGGGGCTGAGAGTACTGCGCTGCCCCCGCTCGATCCAGGTGATGCCGTCCGGGGAGATCTCGGTGGCGACCGTGAGCTCGGGATGCTCTCCCTCCACCTGGGTGAAGAACACTGCCTCGCTGGCCCAGCCGGCCTCGTAGGCGTCCGTGGCGTAGTCGTCATCAATCCAGATCCGGCGCGCTAGCACGGACGTGTTGGTGGTCTGCATAGAAGGTTCCCTTCGCGTCACTCGGTGGAGTAGACAACCGAGTCCAGGAACAGGTGCACTGGGCGGTCGGTGTCGGTCTCGACGTAGAAGATCGGGTTGATGAGGTTGTCGATGGAGCGGTATCGGTCGGCCAGCGTGGGCTGGATGCCCCGCATGTCGAAGGTCTGGTCCATGCTCTGCAGCTCGATGTACTCGCGCTTGCGCACGTCCACGAGCAGGCGGAGGTAGAGCCAGTTGATCTTGTCCGGGCTCTCGTTGTAGAGCAGGTCCTGCTCGCCGCCGGGCAGCCACTGGTAGCCGTCGGTGGAACCGTCCTCGTACCGCCGCCCGTACCAGAGGTTGTCGATGCCCGGTGCGCACCACCCGTCTTCCACGCCGAAGTTCCAGTCGGCGTGGGTGATGCCCTCGCGGGCCTTCCAGTACTGCCACCGCTTGACGAGCTGGCCATCGAGGGAGTTCACGTAGCGCACGCCCGGCATGTACCGGTGCGCGCCGTCCTGGATGTCGAAGTAGAACCCGAAGGCGCGGATGTCCGCCTCGCCGATCCCCTCGCGATCCTGGGCCGGGGTGTAGGAGTACCACGTCTCCATCTGGATCTTGTCCGGATCACCGAACCGGGAGAGCCGTTTGACCGCTACCCCCATGCTGCCGTCTGCGGGCGGCTCGGTGTGCGGGGCAGCCGCGGCCCGGGTGGTCAGCTTGAGCGAGTACGTGCCCTCCATCGACCCATGGGACGCGGCGAAACGCATCGGGGCCGAGCTGAGCATGCACGGGGCCCAGCTGGTGAGATCGACGGCGCTGTTGAAGGACTCGTAGTTGTCGTAGACGAAGTTCGGGGTCAGGTCCATCCACCCGTTGAAGCCGGTGTCGAAGTCATCGAACGTCATGACCCGATCCAGCGGGTTGTACCTTGCCAGCTGCCTGTCGTAGGCGATGTGTCGTTGCATGCCCTTCCTCAGTTGCTCTCGATGTGCGCTGCGGGTGCAGCCACGGACTCACGTGGGCGGATCTGCGGTGCCGCCCCCACCGTTTCGGAATCCTGGACGTCTTCACCGTCGATATAGGCGATGAGGGTGCGCACCGCGCACCGCCCCAGCTCCCGAAGTGGCAACGCCACCGTGGTGAGCCGGGGTGTGGTGAACTCCACCGCCCAGCTGTCCTGGACGGCCACCACGGACAGGTTCTGCGGCACCTGGCGGCCAGACGCCTGGGCAGCGGCCATCGCGCCGGTACCGATGAGTACGTTGGCGGTCACGACCCCGGTAGTTCCTGGTGCCGACCGGAGCAGGTTCTCCATCGAGGCGAAGCCGCTCGGCGCGCTCCAGTCGCCATAGAAGGTCTCCATGGTCCCGCCGACCTCAGCAACCGCGGCGGCCGCCCCCTCGAGCCGGGCGGAGTTGGTGTAGGTCCCGGCGGGTCCACCGATGAAACCGATCTGACGATGCCCTGCCTCGATCAGGCACTCGGCTGCGATCCGGCCGGCGCTGCGCTCATCGACCTGTACCCCGGGAGAGAGGCTACGGCCGGGGGTGTTGAAGACCACGGTGGGCAGGGTCCCGGCGATCTCGTCGATGGCTGCCCCCAGATCGGCGTGGCCGTCCTGCATGATGAGGCCGTCGATGCGGGCCCCGCCCAGGTACAGCCGCCTGCTGGACTCGTGGAAGGCGATCTCGTCGGCGTCGGTGAGCAGCAGCAGGTAGTCGTGGGAGGTCGCCTGTTCTCGAGCGCCCTCGAGCAGGTCGACGACGATGGTGCTCGCCAGGTCGTGCACGGCCAGGCCGATCACGTTGGTGCGTTGCTGGCGCAGTGCCCGCGCCGAGGCGGATGGCACATAGTGCAGCCGCTCCGCCGCGGCCTCCACCCGCTGCCTGGTCTCGTCGCGCACGCTGACCGTCGGATCGTGGTTGAGCACACGAGAGGCCAGGCCGATGGAGACCTGAGCGGCCTTGGCCACGCTGGCCAGCTTCGGCGCCCGTGCCTTGGTCAAGGTCGAGGCGGGTCGCTTCATGAATCAGCCTCCTACCAACACATCTGCCATCGCCGGCTGCACCGCGTCGGGCAGACTGACACCGAGCACGGCAGCGAACGTCGGCGCCTCGGCGAGCATGCTCCGCCGGCCCAGGTCCAGGCCCGCCTGGAACGCTGGACCGGTCGCGATGAACAGGGGCTGCCCACCCTGATTGGGCATGTGCCCGTGCGAACCTCGGCCGCGAGGAAAGTCCTCGTCGCCGTCGGCCAGCACCGGCGGCCGGGTCCAGGACGCACCGACGGACACGCCAGGATCGGACTCGACCACCCACTCGAACGGCCCGTCCAGACCGAAGGCTTCACGAGTCTCACCCGAGGTCCAGATCCGTCGGATGCGGTACTGCGGGTCAGCCGCGATCTCGGCCAACAGTTCCTCGACCTGGCCGCGCCGCTCGGCGGTGATGTCGGGGTTGAGGAAGAGCTGCCCGGACAAGCCGGCACCGAGGCAGAACACGTCATAGCTGGCGACCGTGCCGTCGCCCGCGATACGGAGGAAACCACGGTCCACGAACACGGTGTTCAGGCTGGTGTGCTGGACCAGGTCGATGTGGCCGTGATCGGAGACGATGGCGATGTTGGTGGTCTCCAGCAACCCGCCGGCCTCGAGCACCTCGAGGTAGCGGCACAGGGTGGCATCCACTGCGCGGAGCGCTTGCTCCACATGCGGCCCATAGGTGCCGTGGGCGTGCCGGGCGAAGTCCAGCTCAACCAGGTGGGCAAGCATCAGGTCCGGGCGTTCGGCCCGAAGGATCTCGGTGGAGACCTCGCTGACGAACCGCACGTACCGTGGCTTCTGCTGGTCGCGGATGAGATCCAGGTTCGGGAGGATGTACCGCTCCAGCGTGGCCGCGTTCGTGGTCTGGCGGTACTGGTCCTCGAGCCCGGTGAACAGCCAAGGGCTGGCGATCTCGGGGATGAGCCAGTCAACGTTCGGCTCGTTGGCGGTGACGGGCCACTGAACGGAGGCGGTGCTTAGGCCCGCTTGCTTCGCGGCAGAGAAGATGGTCGGCACCTGCAACAGTCGCGAGTCCCAGAACCACTCGGGGCGCATCCCACGCTGCGGCTGAAACTGCTCGTTGTTGTACACCCCGTTGATCGCCGGCGGGCAGCCGGTGATCTGGGCGGCGTGACTGGGGTAGGTGTTGGTGGGAAAGACCCCCTCGATCTCCGCCACCGAGGCCCGCTCGAGGATCCGGGCGAATCCTGGCAGGGTGCGCGCGAAGGGCAGGTCGTCGATCTGCATCGCGTCCACGGAAATGACCAGGAGCCTGGCTCGTGACTGTTCAGGCATGCCTTCCTTCCTCGGCAGACGTCCGCCGATGGCAGCAGAAGCACCAGAGACGAGGTGCTGAGAGCCGCTACGCCGGCGAGATGCAGTGCTTGGTAGATCGGTTTACCGAGAGTATTCAGGCAGAGTCACGGCGGCAAGTAAAATCGGTTTACTAGGAAGTGGGACGGGAACTCTCGCGGCTGGAGGCGTCCCGCACCCAACCGCCCTCGCCTCGCCGCCAGGTACGCAGCGCACGGCGGCGCGCGAACAGCGTGAGCATGGTGTACCAGAGCGCATCGATGGCACTGCGCGGGCCCCGTACGGAACGCAGGAGCGCCCGCCCGCGCGACTGGGCATGGTCCTGACTGCCGAGCTCGAGGACACCGCGGCGACGACGAGCAAGTACGGCCACCAGAGCTGCGGCGCTGCGCGGTGTACGCACACGCACCGGCACGGTCGCCACCACGCGCTTCTCGTGCGGTTCGAACTGTTCGTCGAACCAGGAGTCATCGGCGGTGACATCCTCGAACCGGCCGAACCGTCGATGCCCCTCCGCGTTGGTCGCGTATCCCCCTGCACCCCAGAGCCGGGTCGGTGGAGCGGGAATGCGGCTGCGGGCCCGGTAGTAGCCGCGCACCGGCCAGCTCGCACCCTCCGCGTCGTAGACGTGGCGCGCACGAGCGGCGAGCACACCCGGGCGGGCGAGTGCGTCGAACACCGCGAGCACACTGCGCGGGTCCGCCTCGATGTCCGCGTCGAGGTACAACCGCGGCCATGCCGTGGCCGTAGCGTCACCGAGATTCAGTGCTGCCGTCTTGGACGCCTGCTCCGTCTCGATCACCTGCACCCTCGGGCACCCGCGGGCGATCTCAGCGGTGCGGTCGGTGCAGCCGTTGCAGACCACGATCACCTCGACACCCTCGCCCGCGGTCAGGTCGGCGAGGGAACGTAAGGTCCGCTCGATCACGGCGGCCTCGTTGTGCGCGGGGATGATCACGGCGCCACGGGCCGACGCAGGAAGCGGCCCCATCGGGGGCGGGGGCACGCGCCGGAACTCGACGGACCCATCCGGCGGGTACTCAGCGGCATCCCGAACCATCACCCCTCCTCAGCGGTCGATCCGGTCAAGTGCCCGGCTGATTCGGCTTGCCCACGCGGTTGCGAGGATCGCCTCGGCACCAGTGGTCCTCGGGACATCCCGGCGCGGATACGTGATCGGACGTTGGCCATCAGCGGGCTGGTGACGAATCGGTCTCCCGGCGCCGCGAGCTGGAGCGGGCTACGGACACTGATCCCCTCGATCCGATGCAGGGCGCCGATCGCTCCGAGGACGATGAACATCGTGGCGACGAAGGTCGAGAAGGAGAACGAGTCGAACGTCCCACTCGCCATGAAGCCGGCCGGCAGGGTCACGGCCAACGCCTGGCCCAGGTGTCGCGTCTCCTGGTCCCGCGCGCGGAGGCGGACCCTCCGCGCCAACAGGTAGGGCACGAAGAACAGCATGGTCAGGCCGAACAATCCCAGGACGCCACCGGCGAGCAGGGTCATGTACAGCTGGTTGTCCAGCAGGATGTACCGCTCCGGCGTGATCATCCCGGCACCACGCCCCAGCCAGGGCCGGAGCGACCACAGATCGATCACGTAGTCGGTGCGCGCGATCCGGTCCTGCACGCTCGGATCGTCATCGACGTTCAAGAAGAGGCCCTTGATCGTGCCGAGGACTCCACGGTTCACCACATGGAAGACCGCCGTCGCCATCACCGCGATCACCACGGCGTTGTAGCGCTGCCGCCACGGCCACACCACGGCCAGCAACGACATCGTCATCACCACGGTCAGGATCGCGGACCGGGAGATCGAGAACGGGATACCGGAGGCGATCAGGCCGACCGCCACCCACCGCCACACCCGGGTACGGCCGCGCGGCGAGAAGAGGGCATAGTGCAGCGCGATCGGCAGCACCAGCGCAAGCACGACGCCGAACTCGATGTAGTGGTTCGCCGTGCCGGGGACCCTGGGGAAGCTGCCTTCACCTCGGGCACTGACGCCGATCAGGGTTTCCGAGTTGAGGTGAAGGCCGGGGATTCGGATGTACTGGATGAGGTCGAACCCGGCGAACTGCAGCGCTCCCACCAATGCCATCGCGGCCGCCACCAGAACCAGCATGCGCAGCAGCACATCCACCTCGTGCCGATCCCGCAGGCCGTCCGAGGTCGCCAGCGCGACGCCCGCCATCGCCACGATGAAGATGAGCCACATGGTCGCGCTGCTGAGCTCATCGGGAGTGGGACCACGATCGACTCCGATGGCATAGCCGAACAGCTGCAGCATCACGAATCCCGCGAGCAGCACCCGGATCGGTGCCATACCCGCGGGCAGCTGGTGCGGGCGGATCGCACAGACGAACCACAGGAACGCGAGCATGACGCCGACCGCAACAGACGGGCGCCCGGCTGCACCCATCCCACTGATCACCAGCCGGGAGGGAATCAGGAACTGCAGGGCGAGGAAGGCGATCAGCAGGGCGAGGACCGTCAGCTGTCGGCGGCGGAGCAGCAGCGGGATCCAGTAGACCCAGAGCTGATGGAGGATCGGTGGCACCCGCAGGAGTGCCGGCTTCCACTCGTCGATGGGGCCAGCACCGCTGGCGTGAGCGGGCTCCGCGGCCTGGTTGCGCCGTGCCATCGCGCCTTCAGCGCCGATCATCAGAGTCGGTGTTGACCACCGGGCTGACGGCGATCACGTTCAGTCGCCGATCGTCGATGAGACCTTCGCGGACTCCCGCCGCCCATCATCAGCTGCAGGCGCTCCGGGATAGTCCGAGGTCCGCGGTTGTGCCTCATCCTCACCTGCGCCGTGCTCGGCGCCTTGATCGGGCTCCTCCGCGGCGGCCTCGTCCTCTACCGGCTTCGGAGCGGTGTCCAGATCCGCTCGCCGCCTGCGGCGGCGCTTCACGAGTCCGACGATGTCGTCGAACAGCACGGCGACCACGAGCGCGATGCTCGCGCCGAGGAGCCCGATGATCGCCTGCACCCGAAGCTTGCCCTCGTAGACCACATCGAGCACCGCGGGCGCAGCGAGGACATCGATGCCGATCTGGCTGGAGCTGGGGACCCCCGCCTCGTCCTGGCGCGTGCTCAGCTCGTTCCGGACCAGGTCGAGCAGAGCCGTACCGGTCGCGACGGCAGTCTCCGGATCGTCGGCCCGCACACTGAACCGGAGGATGTTGCTTCTCGATTCCGGGGTGACCGTGTACTCCGTGCTCAGCCCTTGCGCGGCGATCTGACTGAGGGACTCGGCGCTGCTAAGCACGATCCCGACGGCTTGGTTCGCTTCGTCGATCCCGCCGTAGGGATTGGGGACTTCGCTGACTGTGGTGCCTGGGAGCAGCATCGCCGTGGCCTGAACCTCGTACTCGGGATGAATCCCTTCGCCCGCCACCCAGGCTCCCCATCCGGTCACGGCAAGGAGAGGGATCAAGATGTACCAACGCCGTATCGCCGCAAGCGTGATCCGCCAGACGTCCACCAGGGCCACCTCTCTTGTCGCCCGTTGCTGCCCTGCAACGGTGCCCATCATACGGGCGAAGAATCCCCGTGTCCGATGGTCATCGCTGGATCCGCACAACACCTCCCGCTCGGGCACACACGAGGCGCACAGTCTGCGGACACGAACTCACCTGCTCAGGGACTGATACGCCCACGGACGCGGCCGGCTCGCGCCATACTGGTCCCATGTCCGGGCTCCGGGTGGTACTCGCTGGTGCGGCGATCGGCAATGGCAACCGAGGCGTGGAGGCGCTCGGTCGTTCCGTTGCGGATGCGGTCCACCGCGAGTCGCCAGGGAGCCGACTGACGATTCTCGACGATGGCTGGCGGCGGCGCCCGGACTCGAGCGGTCGCTACCCCGACGCCACTGTCGAGTACCTCGGTGTGCGGCGTTCTCGGCGGTGGTACCGGCCGGAGAGCTGGGCGCAGATCCGACTGGCACAACGCCTCGCTCCGCGGCTGAACCCCGCCGCCCACCGGTTCGCTGAGGCGGACGCCGTCCTCGACATCTCCGCCGGAGACAGCTTCACCGACCTCTACGGACCCACCCGCCTCGCCGCGGTCTCTGAGCCGAAGGAAGCGGCACTGCGAGCCGGTCGTCCGCTGGTCTTGCTGCCCCAGACCTACGGCCCGTTCACCACCGCGGAGGGCCGTCAGCGGGCCGAACGTCTGGTACGAGCATCGACCCTCGCCTACGCCCGAGACGAGTGGAGCCACAGTCAGCTTCTCGAGCTGGCCGGTCCCGATACTGACGTCTCGCGCCTGCGGCACGGGGTCGATGTGGCGTTCGCACTGGAGCCTCGGGAACCGGATGCTGCGACAGTGGCCGCTCTGGACGGACTTGGCGATGAGACCCTCGCCGGCGTGAACGTCAGTGGCCTGCTGCGGGACAGGTCGGGCCACGAGCGATTCGGCCTCGCGGGCAACTACATCGAGACGCTCACCGCGGTGGTACGGCGGTTGATAGCCGATGGGGCGCATGTGGTGTTCGTCCCCCACGTCCATCTGCCCGATGGCACCGGGGAGAGCGACGTGGCCGGCATCGAGGCTGTCGAGTCCGGACTCGATGCCACCGAGGTGGCCCGGACCAGTCGGGTTCCGGCCACCCTGGACGCGGCCCAGCTGAAGTGGTGCATCTCCCGGATGGACTGGTTCATCGGGAGCCGGATGCACTCCACGATCGCGGCGCTCTCTTCCGGAACTCCCACGTTCGGGTACGCCTACAGCGACAAGACTCAGGGAGTCTTCGACAGCTGCGGGATGGGCACCGAGGTGGCCGATGCCCGCCACACCTGCGGCGAGGAGGCAGTCACCCTCATCGCCGAGTCCTTCGCTGCTCGCACCCGTCTTCGTGAAGCGCTCACCCGGACGGCGCCCCCGGTCGTTGAGAGGTCTCGGCGTCAGCTGCGTGAGGTCCTGACCGCTGTCGGAGGATGGCCCCGGTCCGAGTCGGTGGATGTGAGCGTGTGAATTCCCGCCTGAACAGCATCGACGCCGTGGTCGACGCCCATCTGTGCACTGGCTGCGGCGTTTGCGCCTACCTACGGCCCGACTCCCTGCGCATGCGCGACGTGGACGGTGTCGGTGTGCGTCCGCTGCCGATCGTGGGCATCACCTCCGGCGTAGCCGGCACAGCCCTTGCGGCATGCCCGGGGCGGTCTCTGGAGCACGACGCGGCAAGCCTTGAGGAGGCTCCGTTCGGCGGTGGATGGGGCCCGGTCCTCGAGCTCTACGAGTGCTGGGCCACGGACCCGGAGGTGCGCCACCGCGGTTCCTCGGGTGGTGTGGTGAGCGCTCTGGCGGCGCACGCCGTGACGTCCCGCGCTGCGGTCGGCGCTCTTCAGGTCCAAGCCCGTAGCGACGCACCGTTGCTGAACGAGACCCGACTCAACAGCAGCTATGCGGAGATCGTCTCGGCGGCCGGCTCACGGTACTCCCCGGCTAGCCCCTGCGAGCGCCTCGACCTGGTCGAAGCAGCGGAGGGCCCATGTGTGGTGGTCGGTAAGCCCTGCGACATCGCCGCGACCCGCGCAGCCGCCGATCGCCGGCCGGAGCTGGCGAAGAAGGTCGGGCTCACCATCGGCATCTTCTGCGCCGGGACGCCTGCGACAGCCGCGACGGAGGACCTCGTGCGTCAGCTCGGCAGCGATCCGACCGATGTCGAGCGACTGGACTACCGCGGTGACGGCTGGCCGGGAGAGTTCCGCTTCCGGACCAAGTCCGGCCAGACCCGTTCACTGAGCTACGCCGAGTCCTGGGGCTCACTGACGAAACGGCGTCAGTGGCGGTGCATGATCTGCCCGGACCACACCGGCGAGTTCGCCGACCTGTCCGTCGGCGATCCCTGGTACCGGCGGACCGACGGTCAGGCGGGCCGGTCACTCGTCGTGGTGCGCACTGAACGCGGCCGCGCTGCGCTCCAGCGGGCACTCACCGATGGCGCTGTCCAGGGTGGCCCGCTGCCGCTCAACAAGCTGCCGGCGTCCCAGCCCAGCCTGGAATCGACCCGAGGTTCCCTGTGGGGACGGTTGGTCACGCTCCGGCTCGCTCGGGTGGGGACCCCGACATTTCGCCGCATGCCCACCTTCCGGCTGTGGCTCCGGCTCAGCGGGCGACAGAAGTTCTCTTCGTTTGCAGGCACTGTCCGGCGAATCAGGAGACGAGGCCTGCGCCGCCCCGAGTTCAGCCGAGAGGAACGCTGACGTGTCGCATCGGGCAGATGTCCTGATGATCACCCACAAGAGCGCGGGTTACCTCCACCTGAGCCTGCCGAGACTGCTCGAGACTCTGGGCGATCGGGACCGGGTGTGGCTGTGGCAGAACGGGGACGACGAAGCCACCATCGAGGCCCTGCGGCCGTTCACCACCGATCCCCGCGTCCATCGGTACCACCACAGTCGAGAGAACGTGAAGCTGCGCGCACCCACGACGTGGCTGTGGCGAGCATCAACGGCACAGTTCGTCTCCAAGGTTGACGACGACTGCCGGGTGGCGCCCGGGTGGCTGGACACCTTCGCAGCCGCTCATGCGGCCAACCCCGACTTTGGCGTGATCGGCAGCTGGCGACATCCCGAGGAGGACTTCCGTCCGGATCTCGCAGCGAAGAAGATCCAGACCTTCAACGCGGGACACCGACTGATGCGCAACCTGTGGGTCCAAGGCAGCGGCTACCTGATGGACCGTGCGCTCACGGAACGGCATGGCTACCTCGGCCCGGAGGAGTCGTTCACCGGGTACTGCATCAGGCTCGCCCGCGGCGGTGCCATCAACGGGTTCTACTACCCCTTCGTGCCCGAGGACCACATGGACGATCCGCGCTCGGCACACACCTTGATCCGCACCGATGCCGACCTGCGCGAACGGATGCCGCTGTCCGCGCAGGCGAACGGCGTCCGGACGGTGGCCGAGTGGACTGCCCAGCTCGTGCAGAGCGCCGAAGTGCTGCAGAGTGCCTCGCTCGACCCACGTGCCTACGCGGGTTGGCGAAAGAAGGTGAAGTCGGCCGGGCGGCGCCTACGCACGCTGACGGGCAGACCCGCCCGATGGTGAGCAACATGCCGGGGCCCGACTCCCCCGATGGCGGCGCCGACAACTCGGCACCTGATGTCGTGGTGATCGCGGTCACCTACAACGCCGCGGACATCATCGAGGACTTTCTCGCCGCACTCCCCGGGGCCCTCCGAGGTATCGACTCAACCGCGGTGACCATCGTGGACAACGCTTCCGTCGATGGTACGCCGGAGGCCGTCGAGAGGGTGGCTCCGTGGGTCCGGCTGGTCCGGTCCGATCGGAACCTCGGCTATGCCGGCGGCATCAACCTCGGGTTCCGCCATGGCCTGGGCCGGCGCGGCACCTATATCCTCAACCCCGATGCCGTACCCGCACCGGACAGCGTGCGCATCCTCCTCGACGCGGCAGTGAACGACCCCACCATCGGCATCGTGGTGCCGATGATTCAGAACAGCGACGGCGTGCTCAAGTTTTCGCTCCGCAGGGAACCCACTCTCCTACGCGCCCTCGGCGAGACGGTGCTCGGTGGTCATCGGGCGGCCCGCTTCCCTCTACTCGGAGACATGATCCGCGATCCGAAGGCGTACCACGAGGGTGCCACGGCCGACTGGGCCACGGGTGCCGCCATGTTTCTGACCCGGAGCGCAGTCGAGGCCGTAGGCCGATGGGACGAGCAATTCTTCCTCTACTCGGAGGAGACCGACTATGCCCTGCGCACCAGGGACGCCGGCTACCGCCTTCACTACACTCCCCGTGCCAGCGTTCGACACCCGGGCGGCGAGATGAGTAGGTCCCCGCTCCTGTGGAGCCTCGTCGCGACAAGCAGGATGCGGCTCTATCGCAAGCGCCACGGGCCAGTGCTCTCTGCCGCATATTGGGTCGTTCTCGTCGCGAACGAGGGCATTCGAGCGGCGATCGGCCGGCAGCCGAACAGAGCCGCGCTGCGCGCACTACTCGGCATCGGCGACGATCCGCGCGCCAACACGCCAGCTGATCCGAGCGACGGAACCGGTCGTCAGCTCCCCAGCGGTGATCCCCTGGGGATGAGTGCTGAGTCTCCACCGGCCGTCGCGCGACGGAAGTCGAGCTCACGCGCTCGGAAGTCATTCAACCAGTGACCCAGGGTGGCCACCTTCGCTAGGGCTGCCACAGACGTCCCACGGCCTGCTCGCAATGCTGACGTCGCCGACGCAAGAGCATCTTCGGACACCAGGGCGGGCATGGCAGTCGCGCTCTCCGCGAGCGATGCCAGCCGGTCGGCAAGTGTCGCACGCGTGCGCGCCCACAGGTCCAGCGGAAAGACGCTCGTCCGTTCGTCCCACCACGTCGTCACTGCGTTGGCGGAGTACCGACGGTCCAACATCCTCGCACCGACAACCCCGGCACGGCGTCCTACCCGTCGCATCCCAGCGACTGGATGGCGGAACGTGAGTTCCGCCAGTTGCGCTGCATAGCGTCGGTCGCTCGACCAGTAGACGTGGCTCAGCATCCGGGGGCTATTCCCGTCATCCCCCCGCCCGATACCAGCGGTCTGGGCGAACAGTTGCCGATGGACCTTCAGGTGCAGATGCCCGTTGAGCCGTTGCTCGGGGGTGAGTGCGGCACAGAATCGTAGGAAGCGCGAGTCTAGGAACGGGGTCTCGGAAGTCATGCCTGCCCGACGCACCGCCGTGACGAGAGCATTCCCCCAGCGGACCTGGCGATTCGCGATTCGCCAGAAGACCGAGATATCGGCCCGATCCCACTGCGACCACTCAGAAAGGGTGGCCGCGACACCGTCGGTCAGCACCTGTGTCAGGTCAGTGCGCCGGTCTCGGTCGAGATAGGGCTCTATGGCGGCGATCTCGCCGCTGTAACGGCGGATCGTCGCCGCCGTGATGGCCCTTGGATCCCGCAAGCCCATGGACTTCTCATCCCCCCAGAGCGGGCCTCCGCCGGCACCGTTCACCAAGACGTCCGCCATGGTCGACAGTGTGCGCCCGAACCAGAGCTCGAACATCTCCGCTGGACTGTGAACCCCGTCCAGCCGGGCAATGATCGATGGAGCCTCCGGCATGAGTCGCTCGTCCACGACCGGCAACCGTAAGTGGTCGAACCCCAGTGTTGCCGCAACCTCAGCGGCGACGCGCGACTCAATGACGTGTTCGGTTCCATAAGCGAACGTGAGCGGCCGGGCGCCGACAAGGGCGGACCCGGCCGCGACCGCGCGACTGTCCAGTCCGCCACTGACACCCAGTGCCACGCGTCGATCGCCGTGACGCTCGAACAAGTCGCCGATCACGGTCGCCCAGATGCCCTGGAAGCGCTCGATCGCATCGGTGTCGTTCATCGCATCGGCATCGGGCGCAAAGAGTGGGCGCGCCTTCACCCTGGGCCCTTCCTGGGGCGACCATTCCAGCAGCCCGCCGGGCGGCAGGACACGAACCGAGTCGAGAATGGTGCGATCGCCGAGTGGGTGCAGAAGCACTAGATACTCGAGCGCTGCAGCGTCATCAACTTCAGCCGGCACGCCCAGGCTGACCAGCGAAGCCAAGTGGGTGGAGAGGTAGAGGCCATCGTCATCGGCGAACCAGTACAGTGGAACCGCGCCGATGCCGTCACCGCTGACCCGGACCAAGCCCTGGTGATCGATGACCACGCGCACATGGCCTGCTTCCGACCCGACAGCGCGGGATGCGTCAATCGGACCGTGGCCGAAGCCCAGCCCTGCCGCATTCGTCGCCACGACCGCCGAGACCAGGCCTGCATCGCTGCGAAGCGCACCGGTCGAACCACCGGGTGGGTCGGTGGAGACCACGGCGACAGCAGCAGATCCACGCGACTCCACGTGGCAACCCGTCGCTCCCGGTACCCGTTCGGCTGCATAGCGCACGGTTGCGGCGGTGCGCTCCAGATCCCGCCGGGCACTCGCGACCACAAGCAATTCCTGCGACATCAGAGCCTTCCGAGGGATCGTGCTCGGCCAGCCCGCATATCCGTGCAGCAGGCACCGGCAACACCACTATCCGAACGACACATCGTCGCCGCTTTCCTGCCACGTGTTTCCCTGCCAGACGAACCCTGGGCCGCCGCCACTGTTTAAGCCGGCAACCGGCCCATACCTCCCGCACGTCTCGAAATACCTCTGGCCGAAGACGTTGTCGAGATAGTGGACGTTGAGGGCGGTCGGGAACGGTTTGGAGTCGAGCGACCCGGCGTAGGTGCAGTACGACCCTGTGGTGTTGAAGAGGTTCCCGGTGACGAGCGTGTCGGCGATCCGCGCGTTGCTGCCGTACATCACCAGAGCACCGGAGCAACCCGGACCCTCGCAAGTGACCGTGTTTCCGTCGATCACATTGTCGGAGCCACCGTTGATCCCGATTGCGGAACGATGCGTGTCGCTTCCCTCGTTGCTGAAGTCCGCAAGTATGTAGTTGCCTCGAAGAACCGAGCCAGAGGTGAGCCGCACCGCAGAGCCGACGCCGTAGACTCGGGAGTCCTCCAGGGTCAAGGGACAAGGTGCATACACCGCCTTGGCCTGGTCATCCAGGATCGCGGGATCACCAACCACTTCGACATGCTCGATCCGGACTCCCGTGGGGCAGACACCCTCCTCGTTCTCCTCGATGAGTAGCGCGTACTGCCCAGGCTGGGTGGCGATGTGGTTGATCCGAACGTTTCGCAGGACGACGTTGCTGTGAACGATGCGGACCCGGCCATCTACCTCAAGGTTTTCGATGACCTGCCCGTCCGCTTCGGATGACACGGACTCAGACCGTTCCATCTCGGACCGCGGAACCAGTGGGCCGGTCGAATCGATGGTCGGAAATCCATCGGCGCCCGGTCCGAGGTCGACGCCGCCAGCCACGGCCGTGGTGTCGGGAGCAGGCTCCTCGGACGGGCTGGGGGCGCACGCTGCTTGGACCGCCAAGAAGGCGACGAGCGCGAGCGCCAGGGGGAGCCGGTGTGGTCGTGGAGGCAGCATGGTATTCATCGCGCCTCCTCGGCAGCCGCGTCCTGACCGGCCGGGGCCCGCATCCGCCGCCCGTGCCGTTGTCCCCGGACCAGTCGAGCCTGCACATCGGCAACGCTGCCACGGAGCTCGGGTGAGACCGACAGCATGACCATCCCCGCGGCGAGCGCACCTGCGACACCGCTGACAGCCAGTTCACCGAGTGGCTGGAGGTCCAGGAGGATGACCGTCCCCCAAGTCACCCCGAGAGCGACGAGGGCGCCGAGGCCGCCAGGAATCCAGACCCCCACCATGTCCGCTACCCGGAGGCTCAGCACCCGTGTGGCCACAGCCACGATCAGGATCGAGCTCAGTGCCGTCGCCACGATCATCGCGATGCACAAGGCGATCAATCCATCTGAGTCGAGGAACCACGCCGCCGAGACGAGGGCGAGGACTTTGAGTCCGCTGGAGATCCAGATCACGATCGACAGCGTTCCCGGTCGATTCCATGCCTGGAGTGCCGGGCCGAGGAGAAGTGAGATCGCCGCGAACGCCTGCATCAGGGCCAGTAGTCGGATGGCCGTTGCTGTGCTTTCCCATTCTGGCCCCAGAAGCTGCTCGAGCGGCAAAGCAGCACCGGCGAGAAGTCCGAGCAGTGGCAGCGCGAGCATCGACGTGATCCGCTGCATCCGGAGCAGACGGCCGGCGAATGCACCTGAATCGTCTTGGACGCCGGATAGACCCGGAAGGGCCACCGCCTGCATTCCGCGCGCCGTCACGTCAACGGCTGTCGCGGTGAGTCGCTGGGCGAGGCGGTACAGGCCAACGATGACCGGCCCGAAGAACAGACCGGTGAGCAGGATGTCTACTCGGCTGCCGAGGAACAGTCCGAGACTCGAGGTGGCTGCCCGGGTGGAGTAGGACCAGAGCTGGCGGGCTGCCACACCGTCCACCCGGAAGCGGGGGCGCCAGCTGGAGACCGTCCAGAGAACGGCCACCAGCACCGCCGACGTGACGACCTGCTGGAGCACCAGCGCCCAGACGCCGAGGCCGAGCACTGCGCCCAGCACCCCAGCGATCCCGCCGGCGATCAGTGAGACCCAGGTGCGCACGGTCAGCTTCTTGAAGGCGAGCTGCCGGCGAAGCAGCGCTTCGTGGACGACCACCGTTGAGGTCAGCGGCACGGTGAGGGCGAGGACACGGATCACCGGCGCCAGCTCGGGTAGACCGTTGAGGTCCGCCCACCACGGCGCGAGGGCCACCGCTGCTGCTGTGCACCCGAGGCCGACCGCGATGACGAGCCAGAAGGCCGTATCGGCATGGCGAGCGGTGAGCTCCTTCCGGGCCACGATCGCCGGCATGAGACCTTGCTGCTGCAGCACTTCGACGAAGTTGATGAACACCAGTGCCATCGCGATGACACCGAAGGCGCGCGGACCGAGAATCGCGGCCAGGACGAAGGCGAGGCTCAGACTGATCGCCATCTTCCCCAGCGAGAGGGCATAGGACCAGCTGGTCGCCACCCGCAGCGAGGTCCCCGGCGTGCCCCTCCCCGTAGAGCCCTTCGTCGCCCTCACCGTCCCGGTCCTCGTCGTCGGACACCATCCGCCATGGCCACGCTTGGTCAGTGGCCACGCTTACCAGCCGTCGGATAGCGGTGCTTTGATGCTAGGCCGCGCCCAGATAGGCGTGGGAGGTGAAGTGCGGGTGATTCCAGGGGAACTTCGCTGGTCACCCTCAGGGTGACCAGCGGGCGACGCGCTTCCGAGAACACCTGTCCGTCACCATCCACATCCGGACATGCGGAGGGTCATGACCGACTGGCCATGACCCTCCGCTTGCTCAGCGGTTGTTGACGGACGTCCTCGTGGTCAGAGGTTGATCGGCTCGCCGGTCTCGTGCCAGACGTTCCCACTCCAGACGTTGCCGCGGACGCCGTTGTCGAACGCCGCGATCGGCCCGTACTGGCCGCAGTTCGGCCCATACCTGGTCGAGAAGTGGTTGTCGATGAACCGGATGTTCGACCCGTTCGGGTAGGGCTTGCTCCCGACGCTGCCTCCATACGCACAGTAGGAACCGGTCGTAGCAAGCAGGTTGTGCTCGATCAGGTAGTCCGTCACCGGGGCGAAGTCGCCGTACATCGGGATTGCCGCAGAGCAACCCCCGCCTTCACACAGGAGGACGTTGTTGATCAGCGCGTTCCCGGAACCGCCGTTGTTGCCTACCCCGCCACGATGTGCGCCGGAGTCTCCGGTCCGGGAGGAGAAGATGTAGGAGTTGCTGATCGTGGTGTCGTGAACGACGCGGGAGGACCGCCCGACATTGTGGATGTGGCCGTGGTCGAAGGTGTAGCCACACTCCGGCGAGTACAGCGGGATGTCGTTCTCGGCCGCACTCGCTCCATCGATCTCCACGTACTCGAACGTCACGTTTGTGGGGCAGGAGCCGTCAGCTGTGGGCAGCACCTGGATCATGTAGGTCCCAGTGCCGTTGACGAGCACGTCCCGCACCGTCACGTTGTCATGCTGGACGGTCAACCGTCCGTTGACGGTCGTGCGCTCGATCACCTGCCCTGCTCGCGAGGAGGTGAGCGACCCCGTGGAGGACTGCGAGGCGTACCGGGGGCCGGTCGTCTCTGGGGTGGGCCAGTCACTATCCATCTCCGGAGGATCCGTGGGCTCCGGCGACGGTTCCGGCGACGGCGCGGGCTCCGGCTCAGGCGACGGCGCGGGCTCCGGCGACGGTTCCGGCTCAGGCGACGGCGCGGGCCCAGTGGCGTTCAGCTCGAACGGCTCACCATCCACAGTGCTGTCGATGACCGCGGTCGGATTGTCGCCTTGGCTCATGAAGCTGTTCCGGCAACCCTCCAGCTCGACCCGTTCGGCGGTATAGCCGGCGAAGACGATGCCGTTGGTTCGATCAGGATCGAGACACTCGACCCTGGAGTCCTGGATCAGGGTGCCAGTCGCACCCGGATAGATCCGAATGCTGTGGTGGCCGCCGTAGGTCACCGTCGTGTTCTTGATCGTGACATCGTCGGCCTGCACGGCGATGGAGCCTTGCACATGCAGACCATCGATCACGGCTCCGTCCTCGGTGACCGTGATGCTCCCTGACTCCGTCAGGTCGCTCGGTTGATTCTGACCTTCGGTATCGCGCGGAGCTGCACTGGCTGTCGTCACGCTCCCCAGAGCGGTGAGGAGCACGGCCGTCATCGCGAGTCGAATACCGCGCGTGCGGCGTTCTCTGGTTCTGTTGCTGATCACAGTGTGGGGTTCTCCCTCGGTGGTCAGGCAGCCTCGTGGAGACTGCCTCGGACGATCGAGGCCCTGGCAGATCGACGTACCCGGACCTTCCGCACCCGGTTCGAGTCCCGATGTCGGTGCAGCGCCTAGGGCGTGCTGCGATCAGGGTCTTGCCGTGGAGCGGGTGGGTACCCCCGCCCGAGCACTCATTCGCCTCGCCACAATCGCGGTGCGATAGAGGAGCCCGGACCCGAAGTGGCGGCACGACCGGATGCTGCAGATCCCGCCACCACCATTCAGATGTCACAGCAAGGTAACAGCGCCCGAGGGAGGGCGAAAGTTGAGTTCCCGCGCCCCCGCCGCCGGGCGACCGTGATCGGCCAGTGAACCGCTCCTCACCGTCATCAACGCATTCGAACCGGGACTGTCTCCACTGTGACAAGAATCACTCTGTAGGTGAGGAACGCCAGCGCAGCTCCGAATCGAGGCGGCCGGCCCCCTGGTGGTCCAGCACCGTACGGATCCGCAGGTACTTGGCTGAGGTGAACTCCTCGGCCGTGAGGCCGTGGTCCCGGTATGCCCGGTACAGCTCCTCCACCCCGGCCGGTACTGTCCACTTCGCCCGGAAGGCGGGCAGCTCATCGGCGATCCGGGAGAAGTCCACCCTGTAGTTGCGTGCATCTGCGCTCGCTCCGGGTGCGTACTCCACCACCGCTCCGGGCACCACCTGCGCCACGATGTCCGCGACCTCCTTGACCCGGTAGTTCTCCGCCGTCACGCCCACGTTGAAGGCGCGATCGTGCACCACCTCCCGCGGGGCCTCGAGTGCGGCCAGGAATGCTCGGGAGATGTCTTCGATGTGGATCAGTGGCCGCCAGGGCATCCCATCGGACTTGATGAGCACCTTGCCCGTGGTCACGGCATACCCCACGAGGTTGTTCACCATGAGGTCCGCGCGCAGGCTGGGCGAGACCCCGTAGGCGGTGGCGTTGCGCAGATAGACGGGACTGAACCGGTCATCGGCAAGCCGGGTGAGGTCCTGCTCCACCTTGATCTTGGACTCCCCGTACGGGGTGAGCGGATTGAACCCGGCCGACTCGGTGAGGTGCTCGTCGCCGGCCGCACCGTAGAGGCTGCACGAGGAGGAGAACAGGAACCGGCCGACCCCGGCCTGCTTCGCAGACTCGGCGAGCTGCACCGTGGCCAGGTGGTTGATGTCGTAGGTCAGTTGGGGCCGCAGGTCGCCGAGGGCGTCGTTGGACAGCGCCGCCAGGGCGATGACGGCGTCGACTCCCTCGAGGTCAGCCGGCTTCACCTCGCGCAGATCCTTGCGGATCACCTCGGTCGGTCTCACTTCGTCATCGAACTGGCAGCCTTCGTAGTAGAAGGTGTCCAGGCCGACGACGTCGTGTCCCGCCGTGCGTAGCAACGGCACCATGACCTGCCCGATGTAGCCGTTGTGACCGGTGACCAGGACTCTCACGATGCTTCTCCTCCGAGTAGTACGGCCTTGCGGTTGTAGAACGCCTCAGCGTGACGGTCGGGGGCGTGACACTCCATCCCCCGCAGGCGCATCAAGCCACGGAAGGTGTCGTCGTCGTACCAGGGTTTGGCGAACTGGGAGGGGTAGTGCTGGCCGAGCACGCGCAGCTTGTTCGCCACCTCCTGCTCCGAGAGCGGAACGAACACGTTCGGGCTGCCCAGGTCGCCGTCCCACTTCGGGATCTCGTACTCCAGGATCAGGTGGTTCCTGAACGTGTTCCAGGTCAGGTCCGAGAGGGTGCGGTGGTCCTGGTGCCGGTCGTGACGCTGGTGGGTCAGCACCAGGTGCGGGTCGAACTCGGACTTGATCAGCTCGAACCGGTTCTTGATCACGTCCCCGGCGTAGGGGAAGTAGGACTCGCGGAACTCCCCCACCCAGATCGTCAGGTCCACGGCGCGCTCCAGCAGATCAGTCGCCGCCGCTCGGGCTTCGGCGGCTCGCTGCGGTGTGGAGGAGAACACCTCGTAACGCACCTCGAGGCCACCGGGCCGGTTCACCAGTCGGCCGAGAGTGCCCCCGCAGCCGATCTCCACATCGTCGGGGTGGGCACCCAGGGCCAGCACGCGCATCGGTGCGGCCGGATCAACACCGAGGTCGAGGGAGATCATGCCGGTGCCACCTGATCCCGTTCCCAGACCTTCCACGGCGCCTGGCCGCGTGCGTTCATCTCCTCCATCCCCTGCCGGTCCTTGAACGTGTCCATCCCCGCCCAGAATCCGTCGTACTTGTAGCCGACGAGCTTGCGCGCCTCGAGCAGTCGGCCGAAGGGTTCGTAGACGAGCTCCTCACCGGGGCGGATGTAGTCGAACACCTCCCGGCGGAGCACGAAGAAGCCGGCGTTGACCCACATCCCGGCACCGCCGGACTCGGTGATCCCGGTCACGTGCGAGGCGTCGTCGAAGTTCACGATGTGGAATGTCTGGCTGGGTTTGGTGCACAGGAAGGTCGCGATCGCGTCATGGGAGTGGGCGTGGTCGATCAGCGCGGGCAGCGGCACGCTGGAGAGCCCGTCACTGTAGTTCGCGAGGAACTCGGTGTCATCGCCGAGGAAGTCCTGCACCTTCACCATCCGCTGGCCGATGTTCGTGGTCAGGCCGGTGTCCACGAACGTGATGTTCCAGTCCTCGGTGTCGGTGTGCAGCATCGTGATCTCCCGGCCACCGCCGGAGAGGACGAAGTCGTTGCTGAGCCACTCCTTGTAGTGCAGGAAGTACTCCTTGATCACCTCGCCCTTGTACCCGAGGCACACGATGAACTCGGTGTGGCCGTAGTGGGCGTAGTACTTCATCAGGTGCCAGATGATCGGGCGTGAACCGATCGGCACCATCGGCTTGGGCACCGACTCGGAGTACTCACGCATCCGCATCCCCATGCCGCCGGCGAACAGCACCACCTTCATCGCGGGCTCCCCACCGGCTGCGGCCAGTCGACGATGGTGGCCTCCGGGATGGGCACCACGCACCGGCCACCCCACTCCGTGATGTAGTGCAGCTGCGCGACGATCTCCTCCTTGAGGTTCCAGGGCAGGATCAACACATAGTCGGGCTTGGTCTCCGCGATCCGGGACGGCTCGTGGATCGGGATGTGGGTGCCGGGCGTGAACCGGCCGTGCTTGTACGGATTCCGGTCCACGGTGTAGTCGAGGAAGTCGGTACCGATCCCGCAGTAGTTGAGCAAGGTGTTCCCCTTGCCCGGTGCGCCGTAGCCGACCACGTGTGCGCCCTCCCGCTTGACGGCGATGAGGAACTCGAGCAGTTTGCGCTTGGTCTCGCGCACCTGCTCGGCGAACAGCTCGTAGGTCTGTGGCCGCTCCAGGCCGGCGGCCAGCTCTCGACGGCGGAGCTCGAGCAGACGCTCGCTCCCCGCCGGCGCCTCCGCACCGGCGTGGGTGGCATGGATCCGCAGCGACCCGCCATGCGTCCACAGCTCCTCGACGTCGTGGATCACCAGTCCGTGGGCCGCGAAGACCCGTTCGGCGGTGATCAGGGAGAAGTAGGAGAAGTGCTCGTGATAGATCGTGTCGAACTGGTTCTCCTCCATCAGGCGCAGCAGGTGCGGGAACTCGATGGTGATCAGGCCCCGGGGTGCGAGCAGGAGCTTCATCCCGGCCACGAAGGTGTTCAGATCGGGTACCTGCGCCAACACGTTGTTGCCGGCGATCAGGTCGGCAGTGGTGCCCTCGGCCACCAGCCGCCGGGCCAGGTGTTCGTCGAAGAACTCCACCAAGGTGGGCACGTTCCGCTCCCCGACCGCGACCTTAGCCACGTTCGCCGCGGGTTCGATGCCGAGTACCGGGATGTCGGCCTGCACGAAGAACTGCAGGAGGTAGCCGTCGTTGCTGGCAAGCTCCACGACCAGGCTGTCCGGCCCGAGTCCGCGCTCGGCGATCATCGTCTCCACGTACCGGCGAGCGTGTGCCAACCAGGCGTCGGAGTAGGCGGAGAAGTAGGCGTATTCGGTGAAGATCTCCTCCCGGCTCACATACTCCTGCAGCTGCACGAGGAAGCACTGGTCGCACACCCAGGTGTGCAGCGGGTAGAACGGTTCCATCGCGTTCACCTGGTCCGCTGGGACGAAGCTCTCGCACAGGGGCGTCATACCCAGGTCGGCGAAGGTGCGGGTCAGCACTGCCCCGCAGAAGCGGCACGGGCCGCCGGTCAGCGCGTCGGACATGGTATTTCCCCCGATCAGATGGTCTGGATAGTGGCGTCGATGCCGAGCTCGGTGAGGGTCTGCGCGATCTCGTTCGCGTAGTACGGGTTCATCACCAGAACAGTTCCGGGCGGGTCGGCGACCAGGGACTCTGGCGCCACCACCACCTGCCCGGTCCCGGCGAGGTAGGTGCCCTGCTTGCGGGGATTCACGTCCACCACTGTGTCGATGGCGTCGGTCTCACCGAGCAGGTTGAAGAAGCCGACGGCCTTGGCTCCCGCTCCCCAGGCGACCGTCCGCTCGCTGGCGTCGGCGAGAGCGGCCAGCAGGTCCGCCCACGTCGACACCCGTTCCCGGGCGCGGGCGTCGAAGGCCTGGATATCGGCCAGGGCGGCTGGCTCAGGTGGCGTCGGCGACACCTGTTCGGACACCTGGGCCGGCCGTGCCTCCACGGAGAGGAACTGTCCGTCGTAGCACTCGCGCAGGTCGAGGATCTCGAAGCCGGCTCCCTCCACCACCGTGCGCAACGAGGAGGCGAGGAAGTAGGAGACGTGCTCGTAGATCAGGTCCCCGACCGACAGCCGGCGCAACGCCAGCAGT
Source organism: Candidatus Ruania gallistercoris (assembly GCA_019116305.1). Classification (GTDB taxonomy): domain Bacteria; phylum Actinomycetota; class Actinomycetes; order Actinomycetales; family Beutenbergiaceae; genus Ruania; species Ruania gallistercoris. Next base: position 40,372 of record DXBY01000322.1, read on the forward strand.
GCGTTCGGGACCTCGAGGTAGAGCACGGTGCCGGCTCGGTCGGCGATACCGTCCCGTACCGAGCGCAGCATCCCGGCAGGGTCCGCCACGTGCTCCAGCACGTGCCGGCACAGGATCAGGTCCGCGTCGGTGTCCACCTGGTCCCGGGAGAAGTACTCGTTCACTACCCGCACCCGGTCCGGCAGCGGTCCGGCGTGCACCGGGTCGTAGCTCGGGTCGAAGCCGACGCCGCGGTTCTCGCCGATCGCGCAGACCAGGCCGAGGAAGTGGCCACTCCCACTGCCGATCTCCACCACATCGGCGTCCCGAATGCCGTAGCTGTCGATGAGACGCCTAGCCAGGCGCCGCTCGTAGTCCTGGAACACCGCGGAGAAGTGCAGGGCGTTGTCGTAGCTGTGCCCGTAGGTGTTCCGGGCCTCGTCGAAGGCGGTGTTGTAGACCAGCCCACAGGCCGCGCAGTAGCCGAGGTCGAGGTCGCCGCGGGGGCAGTCGATCGCTTCTCGGCGGGTGGGCCAGAGGATCCCGACGTGGGTCGGCACGTCCGCTTGTGCATAGAAGGGGTGGAGCTCCGCCGTCTCGCACACCGGGCAGCGCGGTCCCGGACGCACCCTCGTCGTCACGGTCCAGGCACTGGTCTGGGGCGGCTCGGCTCGCGGGGTGATTGGTTGCCCTACCACTGGTGCACCCCCATCACGGCACCGGGGTGACGGTCACGTCGCCGAACGTGGCGTCGACGTGGTGAGCGATCAGCACGATCGATCCGTTCGGCGGAGAGTCCTCGTCGATGATCGTGCCCATCCAGGTCGTCGGCTCTGGTGTCCCGTCCTCCCACATCCGCATCGAGTAGGTCGCCCCACCGCCCGGCAGCGACTCCACCCGGACCCGCATGAGGTAGGTGTCACCCGGATCGAAGTCGATGGCGTTCCGGCGGCCCCGCTCCGCCGGGCTGTTGTGGTTGCCGAACATCTCCCAGCGCGGCCCGTTGTCGTAGAACCGGTACCAGGAGTAGCCACCGGCCGGGTACCAGCCGTACGCCGGCTGCTCGTTCTGCACCTGGGTGTGGCCCTGCCAGCGCAGGCCGACGCCGATCATCGCGGCACCGGAGAGGTATTGCCCGGCACCGGGTCCGAAGTCGTGCAGGGTCATCGGCACGGTGATCTCGTAGTCGGTCCACGCCTGGTCACCGAGGGCCAGGATCCTGTCGTAGCCCAGCTGGACCGTGCGCACTGTGCCGTTGCCGGCCTGCCAGATTCCGTCCACCGAGTGCGCCTGCTCCTGCAGCGGCTGGTTCGCCGTCCAGTCGGTCGTGAACGGCAGTGGGAGGGAACCATCCGGTGCCACCGTGACGGTCACGGTCTCGGTGGTGCTGGCTCCGCCCGGGCCTTCGGCCGTGATGGCGACGGCGTTCGTCCCGGTGCTCAGGTCGGCATAGGGGATGTCCGCATTGAAGTCGCCCGGTTCGGCCAACCTGCGGTTGTCCGGCCCGATCCCCAGGTACCGTACCGCTCCACCGTTGACGCTGTAGCTCAGCGAGGTCACGCTCTCCGGATCACTGAGCGAGCCGACGATGTTGATGCGTTCCTGTGTCCGCACCGGGCTCCCGAACGACTGGTTCGAGCCGTACCAGAGGTCGATCGCCGTGGCGCTGGGTGCGGCTTCGGTGGTGAAGGTGAGGTCGGTCGAGCTGCCGGCGTTGCCGCTGGGATCGGTGGCGGTGACCCGGTAGTGGTAGGTGGTTTCGGCGGATA
>DXBY01000045.1 GCA_019116305.1 Candidatus Ruania gallistercoris
GCTAAGCCCCTCAGCGCCGATGGTACTGCGACCGCGAGGCCGTGGGAGAGTAGGACACCGCCGGACAACACTTCCCAGTCAAGCCACCCCCACCACCGGGGGTGGCTTGACTGCCTTAACACACCACCCAGCACTCCGCCGAGGAACCGCTAGTCGCTGCTGGACCGGTTCCACAACTGATGCGTGAGACCGCTCGTGGTGCCGATCGACTCCACGGTGAAGTGGTCCTCCAGGCCGGCCAGGTCATCCCAGATGCGGATTCCGCGACCGAGCACGATCGGTACGACGCACAGGTGCAGGAAGTCGATGAGGTCGGCCTCGAGGAACGCCCGCACTGTGGATGGCCCGCCGCCGATGCGGACGTCGAGGCCCCCGGCCGCTTCCTGCGCCAGCCGCAGGGCCTCCGCCGGTGCGGCTTCGACGAAGTGGAAGCTGGTCCCGTTGGCGAACTCCAGGGACTCCCGCGGGTGGTGGGTCAGCACGAAGACCGGAGTCCGGAACGGTGGCGCATCACCCCACCAGCCCTGCCAACCGTCGTCGGGCCATTCGCCCGTCTGCGGGCCGAACTTGCGCCGGCCCATGATCTCGGCGCCCACGCCCTGACCCCACATGCTGAACAGGGCGTGGTCGATGGTCACCGGCTCGTCCATGCCGTGAATGCCATCGATCACACGTCCGTCGAAGGCGGTGAAGAGCGGCTCCGCCCCGCCGATCGGCCTCTCGAAGGTGATGTTCTCACCCGCAGCGTATCCGTCTGCGGATACCAGCAGGTTGTGCACGCGCGTGCGAGCCATGGGGGTCCTCTCGATGGTTGCAATGTGCAAGCAGTCGAACGGTAATGGCTGCAGGTGATGCGTGGCAAGCACGGGGTGGTCTGTCGCGGTTGGCGGGTACGTGCTCCTGTGGCCGGATCCGCCGGTCGCAGGCGTCGGAACGCTCCGGCCATCGGGCGCGGAGATTCTGTGACGAGTCGGGGGAGGATCAGGGCGATCCCCCATTCCCGTTCCTCTCCCCGCTCCGTACCGTGGGAGACTGTAGGCCGACGCGAGGAGCGCACGTGTTCGAAGCAGTAACAGAGACCATCCTGGCCATGGCGGCCTCGCCGTGGGTACTGGCGGTCCTGTTCGCCTGCGCTGTGATCGACGGCTTCTTCCCGCCGATCCCCAGCGAGTCGGTGGTGATTGCGCTCACCAGCCTGTCCATCAGTGGTGAAGCGCCCAGCATCCTGTGGATTGCGCCGGTCGCTGCTCTTGGAGCGTTCGTCGGGGACAACATCGCCTACCTGATCGGTACGAAGCTGCCGATCCACCGGTTCCGGATCTTCCGCAGCCGCCGGGGGCAGAAGACCTTGGCCTGGGCCGAGCATGCCCTGGCGCGGCGCGGTGCGGTATTCATCCTCGCCGCCCGGTACGTGCCGGTCGGCCGGGTGGCGGTGAATATGACCGCCGGGGCAGTCGGCTATCCGTACCGACGGTTCGTGTTCGTGGCCGCGATCGCGGCAGTGATGTGGTCCGGCTACTCGGTGCTCCTTGGCTTCAGCGCCGGGGCGTTCCTGCACGAGCACCCGATCATCGGCGTGGTGGTGGGGGTCGTGCTCGGTGTGGCGATCGGCTTCGTCGTCGACCTCATCGTCCGCCGAGTGCTCGGCCGCCGGGGCCTGACCCCGGAGGAGACGATGCACCAGGACTTCTCGCTCAAGGAAGCGACCGAGGAGCTCGAGCACTCTCCCTGAGCCGGACGATCGCCGTCGTTCCCCGCACGATCGGAGCGCCCGGGCCGCACCCTCAGTCGACCGCGGTGCGGTCCAGGTCCAGCTGCTCCAGCGCGATCCGTTCGAACCGGAACGGATCGCGCCCCACCCACGCGGGCGTGTCCCAGACCTTCGCCACCGGCGCCTGCGCCGTGACCATCGGCCAGCTCACTGCGCCGTCACGGACGAAGCGCACGATCTCGCCGTGGAACTCCTCGGCGAGATCGACCGGCGGATGGGGACCAGCGATCCGCGCCACCCGGTCCACACCGAGGCGGTGCCAGGCGAACGGCAGGTCTACGCAGTGCACGGCACGGTCGGTCACCGGCGAACGCCAGCGGAAGTCCCACAGCCAGGTGGGCGCCGCCGCCTCGCCACGGGCGAGCGCGACCCGCACGGCCGGCATCCGGAACACCCGGTCGGTCACCGCCTGCCCGAGCAGCTCGGCCGGGGAGAAGTCCGGGTAGGCGCGCGGGTAGGCACGCGCGAGCACCGGCGGCACACCCAGGCCCATCAGCACTGCGGCGGACACCCCCGAGGCGAGGAAACGCTCCACCACAGCGGTGATCAGGTTGAACTCGTGGCTGGTCACCCCGAGCAGCAGCGGAACCTGGGCGGCGGTGCCGGAACCGATCGCGGTCACCGGGTCCGCGGGCAGGATGTCGCCGTCGATCACCGGACCGAAGTCGGTGATCGGGTCCCGGCCGCTGAGCACCCGGTGCAGGTCCCGTACCGCAGAGAGCAGATCCGCCCCGGCCCGTGCCCGCTCGGCGGCGACCACGCGTTCGCGCGGTACCTGCCGCCACGACGTCAGATCGTGCTCGGCCAGATCCGCGGCCTCGGCCATGTCCGCGCCCACCCGCTGTGCCCGCGCCAGCGGGATGTCCGGAACCGGTCCGGAGTGGCACACCGCGGCCCGGAACAGGCCCTGCGCGGCGGGGGAGGTCAGCAGGGCGAGCACCGCACTACCGCCGGCGCTCTGCCCGCCCAGCGTCACCCGGTCCGGGTCGCCGCCGAAGGCACTGATGTTCTCCGCCACCCAGGTCAGCGCAGCGATCACATCGCGAAGCGCCCGGTTCCCCGGTGCACCCGGGAGATCCCCGTACCCCTCGAATCCCAACCGGTAGGTGATCACCACGGTGACTACCCCTCGGCGGGCGAACCCATCGCCGTCGAACCATGCCCCGCCGGGAGAACCGCCCACGAAACCGCCACCGTGGATCCACACGTACACCGGCAGCCGGGCATCGGCCCCCAGCGCGGGAGTGAAGACGTTCAGGTTCAGCACCTCATCCCCTGGCACCACCGGTTCGGGGATCGAGTAGCTGTCCGTGGTAGGACCCAGGCTCGGCGTCGGTCCGTTCACCAGCGCATCGCGCACGCCGTCCCACCCCGGGTGCGGAACTGGTGCAGCGAACCGCAGCTCGCCCACTGGCGCAGCGGCGTAGGGGATCCCGCGGAAGGCGAGCGAGTGCTCCCGGCGCTGGCCGCGCACCCGGCCGGTGCTGGTCGCGGCCACCACGGTCTCGTTCATCTGCGTGCCCTCTCCGCCGGGTGCGATGCCGACTCAGATCTTACGGAGCAGGAACCGGCTGAGCCGGTGATCGGACTCCTTACGCAGCACCAGAGTGGCCCGGCCACGGGTGGGGAGCACGTTTTCCACCAGGTTCGGTTTGTTGATCGCACCCCAGATCTGGCTCGCCTTCGCCCGCGCGGCGTCATCGTCCAGGCTGGCGTACCGATGGAAGTAAGAGCGCTCGTCGGCGAACGCCGTCTGCCGCAGATCCAGGAACCGGTCGATGTACCACTGCCGCACGTGCTCGGTGGCGGCGTCGATGTAGATGCTGAAGTCGAAGAAGTCGCTGACGGCGAGGGTCGGCTCACCCAGGGCGCTCACCCGGGCTGGGGCGAGCACGTT
>DXBY01000323.1 GCA_019116305.1 Candidatus Ruania gallistercoris
TAGAGGAAGTTCTCCAGCGCCTGCTGCCCGCGCTCGGAGTGCTTGACCTCCGGGTGCCACTGCATCCCGTACAGGCGGCGCTCCTGATGCTCGAACGCGGCCACCGGGGAGGCGGCGGAAGTGGCGAGCACCTCGAAGCCCTCCGGGGCGGCATGCACGGCGTCACCGTGGGACATCCACACGGTCTCGGCGCCCGGGGACCCCTGCAGCAGGGTGCCGGCATCGTCGATGTTGACGCTGGTGCCGCCATACTCCCGGGCGCCGGTGTGCGCGACCACGCCGCCCAGGGCGCTGGCCATGGCCTGGAACCCGTAGCAGATGCCGAGTACCGGCACCCCGGAGTCGAACAGCGCCGGGTCCACAGCCGGGGCTCCCGGGGCGTAGACCGACGCCGGGCCGCCGGAGAGGATGATGGCGGCCGGGTCCTTGGCGAGCATGTCCGCCACCGGCATGGTGTGCGGGACGATCTGGGAGAACACCTGCGCCTCCCGCACCCGCCGGGCGATCAGCTGTGCGTACTGCGCCCCGAAGTCGACGACGAGGACGGGGCGGGGCTGTGCTGAGGCGCTCACTACTCAAGGATACGCAGCATCGGCAGGTGCGCTGCGCCGTCGCGCGTGGTGAGCTACACCGTTGCGCGCGGTGAGCCGACACGGCACGGCCTGTACCGCCGTCGGAGGTGAAGCGAAGCGGTCAGGCCTCCGGCGCCTGATCGGCGCGCCGGTCGGCGAGGGTTTCCTCGGTCCAGCCGTGCGCTTTCTGCTCCATCACGAAGGACAGCACCGGCACCACCCCGCCGGCGATCAGCACGACGATCCGCCCGAAGCTCCACCGCATCCGGCTCCACAGGTCGAACACGGTGACCGCGTAGACCACGTAGATCCAGCCGTGCACGAACGCGATCCAGGTCCCGAGTACCGGCTCGGCGAAGCCGTTCACCTGGACCACGTACTTCAAAAGCATCTCCAGGCACAGCAGCAGCAGCATCCCGCCGGTGACGAAGGCCATGATCCGATAGCGGCTGAACGCACCCCGGTCCTTCATCTCCTGGGCATCGCTCGCCGGTGCGTCGCTGTCGCTCATTCCTCCATTCTCACCCACGCCGGACCTGCCGGGCACCATCTGCCTCGGGCTCGGTTACCCTGAGCCGCATGCGCAGGTGGGCGGTGGTGGTCGTGGTCGGCGTGCTGATCGCCGTCGCGGTGACGTTCGCGCTCACCCGGAGCAGCGGCTCGGACACCGCCGCTGCCGCGGACTGGCAGGCCGATCTGGTCGCCTGGGAGAGCGAGCAGGCCGAGGCCCTGGTACTTCCGGAGGGGACGGCGCTGACTGCAGTAGTCACCGGTGACGCGATGTCGCCTATCGGCGCCGCCGGTACCGACGAGTCGGTCGATGAGGTGAACGCCGCCTGTACCCGGCTGACCGCGTTCGTCGACCAGGTCCGCGATACCCCCGGCCCACCGGCGATCCCGGCGGATGTCGAGGCCACGGACGAGCAGACCGCGGCGTTCGAGGCCGACCTGGCCGCGCTCACCACCCTGCAGCAGTCCGTGCAGGAGCCGGGCGCCACGGTGCGCCAGTTCTGCGGCACCTACCCGGTGCTGATCGATGCGCACCAGAGCGACGGCGACATCGACGAGGCCCGCCAGATGTTCGCGCAGGCGCTGGACGCGCAGTGCCCGCTGCCCGATCTTGCCGACGCCTGCGCAGCGCTGAGCTCCGGGGCCCAGATGGCGGCTGGGGAGCAGGACGGGGAGCCGGGGTCGCCACCAGCGATCGAGCCGGATCAGATCCGGTCGGAGATCGCCGAGCAGTTGGCAGCCGCCGAGGAGGAGATCGACGGCGCAGCCACGGCTTTCGCCGATGCGCTCGCTTCTGCCTGACCCACCTGGGCACCCTCAGGCGGCCGTGGCCACCCCGGATCGTTCCGCGCGCAGGTGTCGCACCTCATCACGCACCACCCGCCACCACAACACCAGCGCGAAGCCGCCGAAGATCCACCACTCCGCGGCGTAGGCGAGGTTGCGGATGTTCAGGCCCGCATCCTCGATCACCGGCGGACCCACCGGCTCGATCGCCGGCAGCGTCCCGGCCTCAGCCGCCGGGTCCTGGGTCTGCAGCCGCAGCTGCCCCGAGTACATCGGCCCGCCCCAGACGTTCACCAGCTGTGCGGGGCTGATCAGCCCGATCTCCGCTCCGGTCGCCAAGTCCGGGTCGAGCCCGGAGGTGGCTGCCTCGGAACCGGCCACGAAGCCGGTCACCCGGACCTCGCCGCGGGGGACCTCGAGATAGGCCGGGTCCGGTTCGCCGACCCAGCCGCGGACCACCGGCAGCAGGGCGCCGTCCGCATCGGCTACGGCGAGAGCGCTGAGCAGGTAGTAGCCCTCGGTGCCGTCCTGCTCCCGGCCGCCGACGAAGAACTGCAGCTCCGGAACGTATTCCCCGACCACGGCAACCTGGGTGCCGACCATGTTCTGGGTGAACCCGGTCTGCGGGGCCACCACGTCCCCGAGGGGCACCGGGTCGGCCTCCGCCTGGGTGACCTGCTCCAGGGCCGCCGCCTGCTCACCGCGCTCCTGAGCACGGTCCAGCTGCCAGGCCCCCAGCCGGATGCACAGCGCCGCACCGGCGAGCAGGATCACCAGGATCCCGAGCAGCCGGGGCCGAGTACCGGCCCGCAGCCAGTCACCGAATCCACCACCAGTCGCCACCCCTCCAGCCTACGTCGCCCGGCGGTGCACCTCGTGCCGCACCAGACTACACATGCCGCGGCAGACATGCACCCGTGGCAGACGATCGTCTGAGGTGCGCGGTGCGGTCGGAGGTACGCGCCGCCAACCTCCGACCGCACCGCGTACCTCAGACACGTGGCCAGCGCTCGGTGAGCGCAGCCGGACCTGGGACCTTCGGTCTGCCGGTGGTCCCTGTCGCCGGGTAGCGTGCATCCTGGCGCACCGCGCACCCGCACACCGCGCGCCCGGATGCAGGAGCAGAGCAGATGACCACCAGCGTGTACGTGGCCTCCGCAGAGGGGCACACCGGGAAGTCCTCCGTGGCCCTCGGGCTGGTGGAGGCGTTCGCGCGCCGGGTGCAGCGGGTAGGGGTGTTCCGCCCGGTCAGCCGCGGCGACGCCGGCCAGCCGGACTCGGTGCTCCGCCTGCTGGTGGGCCACGCCACCGCCCAGATCCCGGAGGCGGAGTGCATCGGCGTGGACTACGAGGCGGTGCATGCCGACCCGGACGCCGCACTGGCCACGATCGTCGCCCGCTACCGGGAGGTTGCCGCCCGCTGCGACGCCGTGGTGATCGTCGGCTCGGACTACACCGACGTGGCCGGCCCCACTGAGCTCACCTTCAACGCACGGGTGGCGGCGAACCTGGGCTCCGCCGTCGTACTGGTGGTCTCCGCGCGCGAGCGCGAGGCCGACGATGTGCGGCAGATGGCAGACATCGCCGCCACCGAGCTCGCCACTACCCATGCCTCGCTGGTGGCGGTGGTGGCCAACCGCACCGATGCCGACCGGCTCGCTGAGACCTCCGCCGCCCTTGCCGACCTGCCGGTGCCGGCCTGGGTGATGCCGGACCTGCCGCTGCTGTCCGCGCCGAGCGTGCGGGAGCTGATGAACGCGGTCGACGGCACACTCACCGCCGGCGACCCGGAGCTGCTCGACCGGGAGGCCGAAGCGTTGATCGTCGGCGGGATGACGATGGAGCACATCCTCACCCGGCTCGCCGAGGGTGCCGTGGTGATAGTTCCCGGGGACCGGTCGGACGTGATCCTGGCGGTGCTCGCCGCGCACGCCGCGGACACGTTCCCCTCGCTGGCCGGTCTGATCCTGAACGGTGGCTTCACCCCGGCCGAGCAGGTCAGCCGGCTGGTGGAAGGGCTGGGCCAGCGGCTGCCGGTGATCACCACCGAGCATGGCACCTTCGAGACCGCCAGCGCTGCGGCCCGCACCCGCGGACTGCTCTCCACCGGCTCCCAGCGCAAGCTGGACCTGGCCCGATCCACGTTCGAGAACGCCGTCGACATCGAAGCGCTGATGGATGCGGTGAACGTGCCCCGCAGCCAGGTGACCACACCACTCATGTTCGCCCACGACCTGCTCGAGCGCGCCCGCGCCGACCGCAAGCACATCGTGCTCCCCGAAGGGGGCGACGACCGCATCCTGCGCGCGGCGAGCACGCTGCTGGCCCGGGAGGTGGTGGACCTGACCCTGCTGGGTGATCCGAGCGCGATCCGCGCCCGCGCCGCCGAGCTGGGCCTGGAGGTGAGCGCGGCGCAGATCATCGACCCGGCCACCTCCGAGCTGCACGAGCAGTTCGCCACTCGGTACGCCGAACTCCGCGCCCACAAGGGGATGACCACCGAGCGGGCCCGGGAAGTACTCACCGATGTGTCCTACTTCGGCACGATGATGGTGGCCGAGAATCTTGCGGACGGGATGGTCTCTGGCGCTCAGCACACCACCGCGCACACCATCAAGCCCTCGTTCGAGGTCATCAAGACCACACCGGGAACCTCGATCGTGTCCTCGGTGTTCTTCATGTGCCTTCAGGACCGGGTGCTGGTCTACGGCGACTGTGCAGTCAACCCGGATCCGGACGCCTCCCAGCTCGCCGACATCGCGATCTCCTCGGCCGCCACCGCCGCCCAGTTCGGGGTGGAGCCGCGGGTGGCGATGCTGTCCTACTCCACCGGGGAGTCCGGCTCGGGTGCAGACGTGGACAAGGTGCGTGCTGCTACCGCGGAGGTCCGCGAGCGTGCCGGCGATCTGGTGGTCGAAGGCCCGATCCAGTACGACGCCGCCGTGGATGCGGCCGTGGCAGAGGCGAAGATGCCGGACTCGCAGGTGGCCGGGCGGGCGACGGTGCTGATCTTCCCGGACCTGAACACCGGCAATAACACCTACAAGGCGGTGCAGCGCAGCGCTGGCGCGGTGGCGGTGGGCCCGGTGCTGCAAGGGCTGCGCCGCCCGGTGAACGACCTGTCCCGCGGGGCGCTGGTGCAGGACATAGTCAACACGGTGGCGATCACCGCCATCCAGGCCCAGCAGGGGGACCGATGAGCATGCACGCGACGGCGGAGCACGTGTTGGTCATCAATGCCGGCTCTTCTTCGCTCAAGTATCAGGTGGTGGACGAGAGCACCGGTGCGGCCGCGGCCACCGGTCTGGTGGAACGGGTCGGACAGGCCAGTGGGCACCTGAAGCACACCACCGAGGACGGTGAGTTCGAGCGCGACCTGGAGGTGGCCGACCACACTGCGGCGATGGAGGCGATGAGCACTGCGTTCGCCGAGCACGGTCCGGACCTGGGCGCGGCCAACCTCGTCGCCGTGGGACACCGGGTGGTGCAGGGCGGCGCCCGGTTCGGCCACTCGGCACTGATCGACGACGAGGCTGAGCAGATCATCGACGATCTCTCCGATCTGGCACCGCTGCACAACCCGCCGAACCTGGCCGGGATCCGCGCGGCCCGGAAGTTGTTCGCCGACCTGCCGCACGTGGCCGTGTTCGATACCTCCTTCCACCTGACCATGCCGGACCGGGCCGCGACCTACGCCCTGGACCGGGAGGTGGCCCACCGGTATCGGGTGCGCCGGTACGGGGCGCACGGCACCTCGCACCAGTACGTGGCCCGGGAGGCGGCCCGCTTCCTCGGCCAGGATCCGGACGAGACCAACCTGATCGTCCTGCACCTGGGCAACGGCGCTTCGGTCACCGCGGTGGCGGGTGGGAAGTCGGTGGACACCTCGATGGGGCTGACGCCGCTGGAAGGGCTGGTGATGGGCACCCGCACCGGCGACATCGACCCGGCGGTGGTGTTCCACCTGTTCCGGCAGGCGGGGATGAGCATCGATGAGATCGACCACCTGATGAACCGCAAGTCCGGGATGTACGGGCTGACCGGGATGATCGACATGCGGGACATCACCGCGGCCGCTGACCAGGGCGATGACGCAGCGATCCTGGCGCTGGAGCTCTACTGCTACCGGCTGCGCAAGTACATCGGCGCCTACACCGCAGTACTCGGCCGGGTGGACGCCATCGCGTTCACCGCCGGAATCGGGGAGAACAGTGCTCCGGTGCGCGGGCAGACGCTCGCGGATCTGGAGCACCTCGGCGTGTACCTCGATGCCGCGGCGAACAACGCCGGCTCGCATCGGGCGCGCCGCATCTCCACCCCCGACTCCCCGGTCGCTGCACTGGTGGTGCCCACCAACGAGGAGTGGGAGATTGCCCGGGAGGCGGTGGCGGTCGCCGCGGGCTGAGGCGCTCTGGCCCCGCCCGCGGCCACCGGCCTACTTGCTCAGGTTCCTGAACTGACGCACTGCGAGGGGCAGGAACACCGCCATGATCAGTGCCGGCCAGATGATGGCCCCGGCGATCGCATGACCGTCGATCCAGTAGCTCGCCTCCCCTACCCCGGCACCGGGGGTCTGGAACAGCTCACGGATCGCGTTCGCCGTCGAGGACACCGGGTTCCAGGCCGCAACAGCGCCGAGCCAGCCCGGCATCATCTCTGGCGGTGCGAACACCGAGGAGATGAAGCCCAGCGGGAACGCGACGGCGAACAGTGAGCCCGCCACCTCGGTGTTCTTGATCATCAACCCGAGGAAGATGCCGACGAAGATCAGCGCAAGCCGCAGCCACAGCAGCAGGGCGAAGCCGAACAGGGTGGCCGCGAGGCTGCCGCCGGCCCGCCAGCCGACGATCAGCGCGATCGCGCCGATGACGGCGAGGTCGAGGGCTGCCTGGATGATGTCAGCAACCCCGCGGCCGGTCACCACTGCCGAGGGGGACATCGGCATCGACCGGAACCGATCCATGAACCCCTTCTCCTTGTTCAGGGTGACCGCGAACGCGGTGTTCATGAACCCGAAGGCCATCGTCATCGCGAACAGTCCGGGCATCGCGTAGTCGATGTAGCCCTCGCCGGCTCCCTGGCCGGTGACATCCATCGCCGAACCGAACACGTAGACGAACATCAGCACCATCACCACGGGCATGCCGAGCTGCCACGCGAAGGTGGACGGTT
>DXBY01000046.1 GCA_019116305.1 Candidatus Ruania gallistercoris
AGTGCGACCAGGTCATGCCGGACGTCCGGGATGATCAGGTGGTCACCTGCCGCCCCCTCCCAGGCATCCTCCCCCGCGGTGAGCCGCACCCGGCCGAGGAGCACCTGCAGAGTCGCCTCCTTGGGGCTCTCATGCTCGCCCAACCCCTGCCCGGCCGCCAGCGCCATCACCGCCTGGCGGAGCATGCGGCCTTGACCACCAACCAGCGTCTGCGTGCTCCGGCCGGTTCGATTCTCGCGTGCTGCTGCCACGTGGGCGTCCGCCACCGCAGTGAGATTCTCAGCCTGCATCGCTTGCTCCCCTCCGCGCCCGGTCGAGCTGAATGGTCGGTAGTTCGGTCAGCGGTATCGCCGGCATCGGTGCTCCTAGTGGTCGGTGGTGGCGGCGCCGGCGCTCAGATGCACCAGACAGCGGTCAGGTTCGGCGAACGGTTCCAGCGCGTCGGCACGGACCGGGGCGCCCCAACCCTCGAGCGCGCCCCGCATCAGGCCCAGGTGCACCGGGCAGACGATCTCCTGGTGCCCAGCGGCCAGCTCCAGGAACGGGCAGTGCCGGACCGCCAGCGGCGGCAACACTGCCGACCGATCCGATCCACTCGGCTCGGCCAGCTGGGCAGGCTCGCCCGAGCCGGCCGCTACGCCGCTGCCACCGGCGCCCTCCCGGTGAGCTCCGCCGTCGCGCTCGGGAGCGAAACCGAAGCTCTGCAACAGCCCGGCGAGCCGGTCCACTGCCGTGTCCACTCCGGTGATCGGATCGGGTGCCGTCGCCGCGATCCGGTGCCCCCACCGGCGGCCGGCCTGCACGGCGCGGGCGGCACCGTCCGGCTCCTCGAGCAGCGCATCGGTGAGAACGCCGGCGAGAAACTGGTAGAACCGGGGACCGCCGGGATCCATCGCCCGGACGGCCCGGAACGCCTGGGCCGGTCGCCCGGGGCCGGAGCTGACCAACTCGGCCTGTTCCACCTGCCCGGCTCCGACCAACGACTCGAGGTGGAACCGGACCGTGTTCTTGTGCACCTCCAGCTGCGCAGCGATCTCGGCACTGGTGAGCGGACGGTGGGCCTCGGTGAGCACGCGGAGCACTGCCTGCCGGCGGGCGGAGGTACGAGCAGTGGTCGGGTCCGGATCGGTGACTCTCATCGTCGCCCTCAGCCCGCTGCCTCACCCTGCGGCGGCACCGAGGCCACCAGTGGGGTGTCCACCCCGAGCGCGCCCAGCTTCGCGGCGCCCCCAGGAGAGTTCAACGGCTCGGAGCGGCCGGGCAGGGTGGTGGAGAAGAATGCGTCGTTGTCCGCGAGGTAGGGCTCGAGCTCGCCCGGCAGATCATCCTCGTAGTAGATCGCCTCCACCGGGCAGACCGGCTCGCACGCACCGCAGTCCACACACTCGTCCGGGTGGATGTAGAGCATCCGCTGCCCCTCGTAGATGCAGTCCACCGGGCACTCGTCCACGCAGGCCCGGTCCAGCACATCCACACAGGGTTGGCCGATCACGTACGTCATGCCCTAGAGTTTACACAACAACCCCTTGTACAAACTAGGGGTCCACTGCGAACCTGTACCCACTCGATGCGGAGGACCGATGGCGCCCGAACCCGTGGACGGCGTGCTGGACGTGCGCGGGACGCGCAAACCGGACAAGCACCCGACGATCTTCGCGGCCTACGACGCCCTGGCCGTGGGCGAGTCGTTCGTGCTGGTCAATGATCACGACCCGAAACACCTGCGCCAGGAGTTCGATCGGGACTACGGGCCCGGCTACGGCTGGGAGTACGTGAACAAGGAGAGGCGGGACTGGCGGATCCGGATCACCAAACGGGCGTCCACCGCGCTGCCTCGGGTGCTCGCCGATACCGGCGCGATCGCCGCCGAGGAGCCCGCGGCCGGTGGCGCGATGTTCTCCTTGCAGATGCGCGAGCGGGACCTGGACTCGAACGTGATCGCCCTGGCAGCGGATGGCGAGATCGCCAAGCACTGGGGCCCGGACGTCGACGTGCTGATCCATGTGATCGCCGGATCCGGGTGGCTGACCACGGAGACCGGGGAGGTGGAGCTGGTGCCCGGCGCACTTCTCTGGTTGCCGCGACGGTCCCGGCGCGCGTTCCGGGCCGGTGCGGACGGCCTGCGCTACCTCACCGTGCACCGCAAGCGGGAGTCGCTGGTGCTGCACACGGCGCCGCCGCCCGGGGCGAAGTAGAGGCTCAGCGAAGGGCCGGGTGCCAGTCGTCAGGAACGGGCGAACCGGCCGGGTAGTCGGTCATCGACACCGCACCGGTGTGCCAGGCGGCGAGCACCTCGTCGGTGATCCGCCAGCACTCCTCCGCCGCATCCCCGCGCACGGAGAGGATCACCTCCCCGTCCAGGATGGCCGCGAGCACCTCGCCATAGGCCTCCAGCTCGGCGTGCCGCAGGTCGGTGCGCAGCACGCTCTGCTCCAGGGCGAGCGGGTCGGCCGCGGTGTTCGTGGTCAGGTGCAGCTCCATCACATCCGGACTCAGGCCGATGATCAGCCGATCCTTGGGGTCGGGGCCGGCGAACCCCGCCGGCAGGTGCCGCACATCGGCGAAGGTGATCACCACATGCTTGCGGGTCTCGCCGAGCGCCTTGCCGGAACGGAGCGTGATCGGGACACCGGCCCAGCGCTGGTTCGCCACCTCGACCGTGATCTGCGCCATCGTCTCGGTGTCCCGCTCCGGGTCCACTCCCTGCTCCGCGGCATAGTCCGGAACCGACCGTCCCGCGATCGACCCGGCGGTGTACCGGCCGCGGCGGCTGGCGGTGGCCGGGTCGCCACCCCAGAGCCGGGTGGCACGCAGCACGGCCGACTTCGCATCCCGCAGCTCACGGTCGCTGATCTCGGCCGGCGGCTCCATCGTCACCACCGCCATCACCTGCAGCAGGTGGGACTGGATCATGTCCACCAGCGCCCCGGCGTGGTCGTAGTACCCGGCCCGACCCTCCAGCGCCAGCTGCTCGTCATAGGCGATCTCGATGCTCTCGATGTGCTCAGCGCTCCACACCGCCTGCAGCATCCGGTTCGCGAACCGCAGCGCCATGATGTCCAGCACGCTGGACTTGCCGAGGAAGTGGTCCACCCGGTGCACCCGCTCGTCCGGGGCGAGCCGGGCGACGAGCTTGTTCAGCGCCCGGGCGCTGGCCTCGTCCCGTCCGAACGGCTTCTCCATCGCCAGGTGCACGCACTCCGGCAGATCCACGCTCAGCATCGCCCGGCAGGCACGTTCGGTCACTGCGGGCGGGAGCGCGAAGTAGAGGATCAACCGCTCGCTATCGGAATAGGAGCCGATCACCTCGCCGAGGGCAGCGGAGTCTGTGACGTCGATCGGATGGTAGGCGGACTGCTCCCGCAGCCGCGTCACCACCTCCGTGGCGCACCCGCCCTCGCCGAGGGAGTCGGCCACCCGGTCGGCGAACTCGGTCGCGCTCAGCTCGGCGCGGTCGGCACCCACGATCCGCACCGGCCGGTGCGGTTCGCGCTCCAGCAGGGAGCCGATCCCGGGCAGCAGCAGGCGGTGGGTGAGGTCCCCGGAGGCACCGAGGATCAGCAGGGTGGTCTCGGTCATCGTGTCTCCTCGGGGTCGATGGTGCCGTGCAGGTCGTGCTCGCTCGGTTCCTGGTTCTGGATGGCGGCCTGCAGCGCATCGGCAGCGCGGACCAGGCCGAGGTGGCTGAACGCTTGCGGGAAATTGCCCATCTGCCGGTCCCCGGCCGGGTCGTACTCCTCGGCGAGGAGACCAACGTGGTTACTCAGACCCACCAGCCGGTCCATCAGCGCGGTGGCATCACCGATCCTGCCGGTGTGGGCGTACTGCTCCACCAGCCAGAACGAGCAGACCAAGAACGGGTACTCGTGGCCGGCCAGGCCGTCGGTGCCCGCAGTGGTTCGGTAGCGAAGCAGCAGCCCGTCGGCCATCAGGTCGCGTTCGATCTGGGCCACAGTGGCGAGCATGCGGGGGTCGTCGTAGTCGATGAACCCGGTCTGCGGGATCTGCAGCAGCGAGGCGTCCACCTCGGTGTTGTCGTAGGTCTGGGTGAAACCGCCGGTCTCGGCGTTCACCCCTCGGGTGAGGATCTCCTCGCGCAGCTCCTCGCGCAGGTCGGCCCACTCCTGGTGCGGGCCGTCCAGCCCGTGCTCGGCCACCGCCCGCACACCGCGGTCCAGTGCCGCCCACATCATCACCCGGGAGTGGGTGAAGTAGTGCGGGTCACCGCGCATCTCCCACAGGCCCTGATCCTTGCTGCCGGAGTGCCGCGTCACGTAGCGCAGCATGCTGCGCTGCAGCGGCCAGGAGAAGTCGTCCTCCTCCAGTCCGGCGTCGCGGATCTTCGCCAGCGCGATCAGCACCTCACCCACCACATCGGCCTGGAACTGGGTGACCGCGCCGTTGCCGATCCGCACCGGCCGGGAGCCGAGGTGACCGGGAAGGTGGTCCAGCGTGCGCTCCTCCAGCCAGCGTTCCCCGCCCACCCCGTACATGATCTGCAGGTCCTCGGGGTCACCGGCCACTGCCCGCAGCAGCCAGTTGCGCCAGTGCAGTGCGGTCTCGGTGCGCCCGTGCAGCAGCAGGGCCTCCAGGGTGAGCGCGGAGTCCCGCAGCCAGCAGTACCGGTAGTCCCAGTTGCGCACACCGCCGGGGTCCTCCGGCAGTGAGGTGGTGGGGGCGGCCACGATGCCGCCGGTCTCGGCGTGGGTGAGGGCGCGCAGCACCAGCAGCGAGCGGTGCTCCGCCTCGGACCAGCGCCCGACGACGTCGATCTGCTTGCTCCAGTCCTGCCAGTAGCTGCGGGTGCGGGTGAGCGCCTCGGTCACGTCCAGCGGGTCCGGGACCTCGGCATGGGAGGGCACCCAGGTGAGCACCCACTCCT
>DXBY01000324.1 GCA_019116305.1 Candidatus Ruania gallistercoris
TCCTCCACCACCCCGGTCAGCTGCAGCATCCGGTCGGCGAGCGTGGACTTCCCGTGGTCGATGTGGGCGATGATGCAGAAGTTGCGCAGCAGCTCGGGCGCTGTCGCGCTGGGTGCGATGGCGGCGCTGGCGGACGGCGTCACGATGGGCACGGGCTCGGTTACCTCGGGGTCGGTGGGCAGCACAGGTCTAGCACCTATCGTCCCATGCTTACCGGTGACTGCCGCCTCGCCGGGCATGGTCCGCTCGCCAGGGCGGAGGGCACGGGCGGTCGTCAGCGCCGGCGCGATGCGGCCGCACCGCCCGCGGTCGGGCATCATCGGTACATGAGCTCGTTACCGGAGTCGATCGGACAGCTCGCCCGCGCGCTCAGCCTGCTGTTCCGCCTTCCCAGCGCCGCGGTGCTCGTGCTCGCGACGGCGAGTGCCGGCCTGGCCCTGCTGCTCGCCGTGGTGAACCTCACCACGGCCGACCCGGCTACTGCCGGGCACTGGGTGGTGCTGGGGCTGGCGGTCCTGCTCGCACTTCCGGTGGCACTGTTCGCGATCCGGCGACGGCGGTGGTTGCGTTCGGTGGAGACGTCCACCTCCGCAGTGGTCTCCACCGAGCTGGTGGGCCCGGACGAGCTGGCGGACCGCGTCTCGGACCAGATGGGCAGCACCCCGGGTGACCAGGACGCCCGGCTCGTGCTGGAGGCGATCACCGAAGGCCGGATGCCCGCCGGTATGGGCACCGGCCCGCGGGCCCGGATGACCCGGTGGCTGGGGTCCGGGCGTCTCGGGGTGCTCGGGCATGCGCTCACCCGGCTGGAGCAGGCTCAGCGGGCCCTGCTGGTGGCCGCCGGCGGCCCGATGTCCGCGCCCTACCTCAAGGACGATCTGCGGGTGAGCGCGCTGGCCCTGTTCGGCACGCTGATCGCGATCCCGCTGGCCGGGCTGCTGGCGATCATCCTGGCACTGGTACTGCTCACCGGCTGAGCGGGGCACCGGGCCCGGCTCAGGGCACGATCAGCTCGGGCTCGGTGGCCGCCCGCACCTGCTCAGCGCTCACCCCGGGAGCCAGCTCGCGCAGCATGAGCCCCTCCTCGGTCACGTCGATCACCGCGAGGTCGGTGATGATCCGGTTCACCACGGCGCGACCGGTCAGCGGGAGAGTGCACTCGGTCACGATCTTCGGGGCGCCGTCCTTGGCAGTGTGCATCATCAGCACGATCACCCGCTTGGCCCCCTGCACCAGGTCCATCCCGCCACCGGGTCCCTTGACCATCTTCCCGGGGATCATCCAGTTCGCCAGATCACCGCTGCCGGAGACCTGCATGCCGCCGAGGATCGCCGCATCGATCTTGCCGGCCCGGATCATCGCGAAGCTGGTGGCGGAGTCGAAGAAGGACGATCCGGGCAGCACCGTCACCGTCTCCTTCCCGGCATTGATCAGGTCCGGGTGTACCTCCTCCTCGCGCGGGTACGGACCCACGCCGAGGATCCCGTTCTCGGACTGCAGCACCACGGTGCGCTCTGCCGGCACGTAGTTCGGCACCAGGGTGGGCAGCCCGATACCGAGGTTCACGTACGCCCCGTCGGGCAGCTCCTGGGCAGCGCGTGCGGCCATCTGCTCTCGAGTCAGTGCCACCGTTCAGCCCTCCTGCGCCACTGTGCGGCGTTCGATCCGCTTCTCGATCCCGGTACCCACCGGCACCACCCGGTGGATGAACACCCCAGGGGTGTGCACCTCGTTCGGGTCGATCCCGCCGAGCTCGACCAGCTCCTCCACCTGGGCGATGCAGATCCGCCCGGCCATCGCGGCGAGCGGGTTGAAGTTCCGGGCAGTGGCGTTGAACACCAGGTTTCCGGCCCGGTCCCCGCGCGCGGCGTGTACGAGCGCGAAGTCGGTGCTGATCGCCTCCTCGAGCACGTACTCCTGCGCACCGAACCTCCGGGTCTCCTTCGCCGGGGACGCCTGCGCCACCGTGCCGTCCGGGTGATAGCGGCGCGGCAGGCCGCCGTCGGCCATCTGCGTGCCCACCCCGGTGCGGGTGAAGAACGCCGCGATACCCGACCCGCCGGCGCGCAACTTCTCCGCGAGCGTGCCCTGACCGGTCAGCTCCACCTCGAGCTCACCGGAGAGGAACTGCCGCTCGAACTCCTTATTCTCCCCCACGTAGCTCGAGGTCATCTTCGCCAACCGCCGGGCGCGCAACAACACACCCAGCCCCCAGTCGTCCACCCCACAGTTGTTGCTCACCACCGACAGGCCGGAGGCCCCCTGCGCCAGCAACGCCTCGATCAGCACCATCGGGTTCCCGCACAGGCCGAACCCGCCGACCGCGATCGAGGCACCGTCGCCGATATCGGCCACCGCCTCTGCCGGGTCGTGGACGACCTTGTCGATCCCGGAGCTCAACGTCGCGCTCATCACCACGTCCTTCCTGTGCACGGTCCTGGGTGGCTCTCCACCGTCCATCTTGCAATGTGGACAGCACCGGCGCAGCGGTTCGGCGGCATCGGCCTGATCGATCGCCGCATCCCAGCGGCATCGGCCTGATCGATCGCCGCATCCCAGCGGCACCCACCGGCGCGGTATCGGCGCGAGAATGGTCGCACCGAGAGATTCCGAGGTCACCACAGGTCGCACCACCGACCGCTGCGGTGGCCACAGCGAAGGAGCTGAGATGACCGACCCAGCAGGCAGCACCGACCCAGCAGACGTCGTCGTGATCGGCGCGGCACGCACCCCGTTCACCCGACTGAACGGGGCGCTCGCCGCGCTCCCGGCCACGACACTCGGCGGTCACGCGATCGCCGCCGCCCTGGCCCAGGCGCAGATCGACGGCGCCGGTGTGAATGCCGTCTTCCTCGGTCAGGTGCTGCAGGCCGGCGCTGGGCAGAATCCGGCACGGCAGGCGGCACTGGCCGGCGGCGTGGGTCCGCAGGCGCACGCCTCGGCGGTGAACAAGGTGTGCCTCTCCGGCCTGTCCGCGGTGGTCGACGCCACGCGGCTGATCCGCTCCGGTGAGGCCGAGGTGGTGGTCGCCGGTGGGATGGAGTCGATGAGCCAGGCCCCGCACCTGTTACCCGGGACCCGGGCGGGCTGGCCGTACGGGGACCGGACGGCGATCGACCACCTGGCCTACGACGGGCTCACCGACGCCCTGGATGCGGTCAGCATGGGGGAGCTCACCGAACGGGGCGCTGCCGTTCCCGCGGGCACCGACCTGTCCCGCACGGCGCAGGATGCCTGGGCGGCCCGCTCGCACCAGCGCGCCGAGGCCGCCACCCGGGCCGGGACCTTTGCCGCCGAGATCGCCCCGGTCAGGGTCCGGTCCCGGAACGGCGAGACGGAGGTCAGCCGCGACGAGGGCATCCGCCCCGGCAGCACCGCCGAAACCCTGGTAACACTGCGCCCGGCATTCCGTGCCGACGGAGCGATCACCGCCGGGAACGCCTCCCAGCTCACCGACGGCGCGGCGGCCCTGGTGCTGTGCACGCGCGCCCGGGCCGAGGCCGCCGGTGCCCGGGTGCTGGCGTCGGTGCGCGCCTGCGGCCAGGTGGCCGGCCCGGACAACAGCCTGCACCGCCAGCCCTCCCGCGCGATCGCGAAGGCCCTGGACCGCGCCGGCTGGGCCGCCAGCGATCTGGCCCAGGTGGAGATCAACGAAGCCTTCGCGGCCGTGGTGCTGGCCTCGATCGCCGACCTCGGCCTGCCGCCGGAGGTGGTGAACCCCAGTGGCGGTGCGATCGCTCTGGGACATCCGATCGGTGCCTCCGGTGCTCGCCTGGTGGTCCATCTGGCGCACTCCCTGCAGCCGGGTCAGCGCGGGGCGGCCGGACTGTGTGGTGGCGGCGGCCAGGGTGAGGCGCTCCTGCTGGAGGGCTGAGCGCAGGGTGAGCTGCGCCGTCGTGCTGGTTAGGCTGGTGCACTATGAACCTGCTGGGCAGTTTCGCCCGCGCCGCTCGACTGGTGGCCCGGGACGCCGTGCGCGCCTCCCGTCGGCAGGCGCGCCAGGGGGCGCGGAACCAGCGCCGCCCCCGCGCCCAGGGCCCGTCTGCGGGGCAGCGGGCGCACACCTACCTCGGACCGCTGCCGCCACCGGAGTACAGCCCGGCCGCCGACCGCGTCCCCGATCCTGGTGAGGTGATCTGGGCCTGGGTGCCCTACGAGGACGATCCTGCCCGCGGCAAGGACCGGCCGGTGCTCATCCTCGCGGAGCACGAGGACGGGTTGCTGGGGCTGCAGCTGACCTCCAAGAACCACGACGCCGATGCCGAACAGGAAGCCCGTTGGGGCCGGTACTGGGTGGACGTCGGCAGTGGCGGATGGGACGCCAAGCGCCGGGAGTCCGAGGCCCGGGTGGACCGGGTGCTGTGGCTGCCGCCGGCCGCGGTGCGCCGGGTGGGGGCCGCACTGACTGCGGACCGGTTCGCCGAGGTGGTCGCCGCGGTCCGCCGCCATCGGGGCTGACCGCAGCCGCCGGCCGAGGTGACCGAGACCACGGCAGCAGTTCTGCCAGGCTGCTGCTAGAATCAACGGCTGGACCTGCGACGGCGTGCTTCGTCGCCGCTGGGCCACCCATCGATCCGCCGCCGGGTATCCCCACGCCCAGTCCCGAGGTCATGGGCCGCCCTCTTCGACGTCAACGAGCCCCGTCGCGTCAGCGACCACACGAGAGAGTCAACACGTGGCAAACATCAAGTCCCAGATCAAGCGCAACCGCACCAACGAGAAGGCGCGGCTGCGGAACAAGGCCTACAAGTCCGAGCTGAAGACGCACGTGCGCCACGTGCGCGAGGCGATCGCCTCCGGCGACAAGGAGGCCGCCGAGACCACGCTGCGGGTCGCCACCCGGAAGCTGGACAAGGCCGTCAGCAAGGGTGTGATCCACAAGAACCAGGCCGCGAACCGCAAGTCGGCGCTGGCCAAGCAGGTCGCCGCGCTCTGATCCTGCCCTCCGGCACGGATCCAGCGCCACCACGACGGCGCCGCTCCCCTCCTCGGGGTGCGGCGCCGTTCGTGTGTGCCCGCCCGGGGCTCGGGCCGGTTGTCGTGCGCGGTCTGTGCCGTCAGGCCGGGTGCAGCCCGCGGCCTGTGCCGTCAGGCCGGTTGCAGCGTCCGGGCCCGGATCACCTCCTGGTAGTGCCCGATGAGCGCATCGCCGAGCACCGACCAGGACCGAGGCAGCACGTCCCGGCGGCCCGCCTCCCCCATCCGCGCGCGCAGTCCGGCATCCGCAGCGAGGTGGGCCACTGCCTGGGCGAGGGCATCGTCGTCCTCGGCCGGGACGAGGTACCCGGTGAGGCCGTGGTGGACGAGGTCCGTGGGCCCACCGCACGCCGGGGCGACCACCGGTAGCCCGGTGGCTGCGGCCTCCTGCAGGGTCTGGCCGAACGTCTCCTGGGTGCCTGCGTGCACGAACACGTCCATCGCAGCGTAGGCGTCGGCGAGCTCCGCACCGTCCAGGCGGCCGAGGAACACTGCGTCCGTGCCGGTCAGCGCCTGCTCCAGTTGCGGTCGGCTCGGGCCGGCGCCGACGAGAACGAGCCGCACCCCCGGCAGCCGGGCGGTGGCCACCAGACGCTCGACCTGCTTCTCCGGTGCCAGCCGGCCGACGTACCCGGCGATCACCTGACCGTGCGGCGCTAGCCGGGCCCGCAGGTCCCGCACCTGCGGCCGGCGACGCCGGTTCGGATGGTAGGTCTCGGCGTCCACTCCGCGGCCCCACCAGTGAGTACGCTCGAACCCGGCAGCGCCCAGTGCCGCGAGGGTGGCCGTGGACGGTGCCAGGGTCCGGTCCGCACTGTTGTGCACCCGGCGCAACCAGCGCCAGGCGGCATTGGCGGTCAGGGACAGGCCGTAGCGCCGGGTGTAGCCGGGCACATCGGTCTGGAACACCGCGACCGTGGGGATGCCCTGCCGCCGGGCCAGGGTCAACGCCTGGGCGCCGATGCCGAAGGGTGCCGCCGCGTGCAGCACGTCCGGGCGCCTGTCGAGCACCGCCCGGATCAGGCGCCGGTTCGGGACAGCTGCCCGGAAGCCGTGGAAGTTCACCCCGGCGCAGGAGTGCACCGGGAATCCGGCATAGCTGCTCGGCGCCGGGCCGGGGCACACCACCGACGCCTGGTGGCCGGTGCGGGCCAGGTGGTCCAGGATTCGTAGGACGCTGGTGGTGACGCCGTTGGTACTGGGCAGGAAGGACTCGGTGACCACCGCGACTCTCACGGCCTCCAGCGTTGCAGGCCGGGGTGACCGGGTGTCGACTTCGCCGCGACCGTGCGGTGAGCCGGAGGTTGCCGGTCGGTACCCGGCGTCAGCGGGTCAGGCGCTGTCCCGGGCGGCGCAGATCCGCAGCACGGCCCGTTCCACGGCGAAGCGTGCGTCCCGGTACTCGCCCTTGACCTGGGCATCGGCGTCGGCGATCGCGGTGATCGCCGCAGCCAGGCCCTCCGGAGTCCAGCCGCGCAGCTCGCGCCGGGCGCGGTCCACCTGCCAGGGCGCCATCCCCAGGTCGCCCGGGTTGCCCCGGCCGCGCACTGTGGACACTTTGGCCAGTGCCCGTAGCTTCATCGCCAGCACCGCGACCAGGGGCACCGGGTCGACCCCGGTCTCCAGGGCGTGCCGGAGCAGTGTGACCGCCTCGGTGGTGTGCCCGGCGACGGCCGCGTCGGCCACCCGGAACCCGGTGGCCTCCACCCGGCCGCCGTAGTACTTCTGCACCACGTCCGGCGTGATCGTGCCGGTGGTGTCGGCGATCAGCTGGGCACACCCGGAGGCCAGCTCACGCAGGTCGGAGCCGAGTGCTTCGACCAGGGCCTGCACCGCAGCACGGGTGGCTCGGCGGCCGGCGTGGGTGAACTCCTCGGTGGCGAAGTCGACCTTGTCCCCGTCGCGCTTGATCGGCTCGCAGGTGAGGACGGGATAACCGGCCTTGGCGATCGCATCGAGCAGCTTCTTCCCGCGAGTGCCCTTCTCGTGCCGGATCACCAGGGTGACATCCCCGATCTGCGTGCCGGCGCCGGCCACATAGGCGAGCCCGTCCTCGACGAAAGCGTCCGAAGCGGCCTCGGCGCCCGCGATCACCGCGTGCCGGTGCTCACCGAACAGCGACGGGCTGGCGATCACGTCGAGCATCCCGCGGGTATAGGTGGCGGCTTCGATCTCGGTGGCCTCGATGGCGACCTGGCCTGCTGCTTCCGCGGGCAGCCCTTGGGCCGCGGCGGCATGTTCGCGCGCCAGGGCCGCGAGCCGCTCACTGGCCCGATCCACGAGCAACCCTTCGCCACCACGCAGCAGCACCACCGGGGCGAGCGGCACATCCCGCCAGCTGGGTCCGGAGGCGGCAGGTCGGCGGCGTGAGGGAGGCACAGGCATAGCCTGCCACGAAGTGGGGACAGCGCCGACGCCTGCGACCGGCCTACCCGGCACCGGGCAGCGCCGCACAGGCCCGCGCCACCACGGCGACCCACTCGGCACACCAGGACGCCCCCTGCACACAGACCGCCGCAACCGCAGGGGCGACCGGCCCGAGCAGTGCCGCCGCCACACCGAGCACAGTGGCCGGCGCCACCGCGGGTGCGGCGAGGACGTTCGCCAGCACTCCGTAGAGCGGGAGCCGGGGCTGCAGCAGGAGCAGCACCGGCAGACAGGTCAGCTGGGCGGCCACCGGGATCGCGATCGCTGCAGCCAGCGGCGTCGGTAGCCACCGGGACCACCGGGCGGTCAGTACTGGGGCGAGCAGGAGCAGCCCGCCGGTGGCCAGCACGGAGAGCGCGAACCCGTAGGACCGGGTGATCCATGGATCGGCAGCGATCAGCACCACCACGGCCACGGCGAGCGCGGGCAGGCCGGACCGCGGCCGGCGCAGCACCAGGCCGAGCAGCAGCACCCCGCCCATCACCGCCGCCCGGAGCACGCTGCCCTCCGGGCGCACCAGTGCCACGAACGCCACCAGGGCCACCGCCCCCAACCCGGCTCGCAGCCAGCGCGGTGCCCAGAGCAGCAGCACCATCAGCACGGCCAGCAGCAGCGCGACATGCGCCCCCGAGATCGCGGTCAGATGGGTCAGGCTGACCGTGCGCATGTCCTCCTCGAGTGCTCCCGGCAGCGCTCGGGTGTCACCGAGCGCGATCCCGGGCACCAGGCCGCGGCCGGCAGGTGGCAGGTCGGCACACAGCTCCGTCAGCCCGGCGCGGATACCGGCCACCTCGGCCCGCCACCCGCTCGGTGCACGAACGTCGGCCACCGAGTCGGCGATCACCAGGAACACCCGGTCGTCCCCGGGCGTGGTCGCCACCACCCGGGCCGGGGTGCGCACCTGCGCACCGAACGGCAGGTCCAGCCAGTCCGTGCCGCCGAGCACCACCACCGGCGCACGCAGCCCGTCGCTGTGCCCGGGCACGCCGAGCAGCAGCGCATCGGCGATCGCGCCGTCCTCGTGCGGGCGGGCCTCCCGTTGCAGCTGCAGCTGCACCGATCCCTGGGTGCCGTCCAGCTCACCGACCAGTTCCGCCCGCTGGCTCCCCCGCACCGCGAGAGTGCCGAGCAGGAGCGCCGCCACGAGCAGTGCGAGCACCGCCGCGGCAAGGACCTCGTTCCCCGCCCACCGGTGCCTGGCGAGCACCCGGCCACGCAGCGTGCGCAGACCACCGGCCGCTACCAGCAGGAGCACCAGCACCACCAGCCAGGCCGTGTTCTCCCCGACGCCCACGCCCCAGCCGCAGACCAGCCACCCCAGCAGCGCCGTCGGCACCAGCCGCAAGTCCAGTCCCGCACCCGGATGCGTGGGGCTCATACCCGGACCCGGTCCCGCAGCCGATCCAGGGTCGCCGGCCCGATCCCGGGTACCCCGAGCAGGTCCTCCACGCTCTGGAACGGCCCGTCCTGCTCCCGGTAGGCGATGATGTCCGCGGCCCGCGCCGGTCCGATCCCGGGAAGGGTCTCCAGCTCCTGGGCTCCCGCCGTGTTCACGTCCACGACGGCGGTTGGTGCTTCCTCCTGTGCCGCACCCGGGCCGGTGCCCGCCTCCGCACCGTTCGGGGGCAGATCCTCTCCCTCGGCCGGCAGGTAGACCTGCTCGCCGTCGCTCACCGGGGCGGCAAGGTTCACCAGATCCAGGTCGGCCGCCGCGCTCGCGCCCCCCGCCGCGGAGATCGCGTCGGCGACCCGGTCCCCGGGTGCCAGCTGCACCAGGCCCGGTTCGCGCACGGCGCCGGCGACGTGCACGTACAGCACCGCAGCGGCCGAGGCCGCCTCCGTACCGCTCGGGGACGGTTCGCCGTCACCGGATGCCGAGGGCACCGCACTCGGCACGGGCAACGTGGCCGGACCACCCGGACTCGCAGGCGCGGACCCCAGCTGCAGGACCCCGGTGAGCATCGCCCCGGCCACCAGCAGAACGGCGAGCAGTACCACCGCGAGCGCCACCCGAGCGAGCACCGCCGGACGGATCGCCCAGGAGCTGCGCCGCCCGCGAGGCGTGCCGCCCTGGGCCCGGTGCCGTGCGCCGTCATCGACTCCCGCGGCACCACCCTCCTCCGATACCGGCTCATACGCGGCCAGCTGCAGCCGACGGAGCCGGTCTCGGGGGCGCTGGGCAGTCACCCCGGCACCGTACGAAGGCCGGCCTCACCCGCGCGGCGGCGTCGGGGGCGGGTTGGGGATAACCAGGCAACAGCCGCGACCGGCCGCCGGCGCCCGTGGGGTCAGCTCTGCTGCCGTTCCGCGCGTTGCTGGACCAGTTCCTCGACGGCGCTGGGCAGGGTGGTCTCGAAGTCGATCAGCTTCACCCAGGTGGGCGTGATGACGATCCGGACCATGGACTCGTACAGGGACCGCACCTCGGCCTCCCAGTCCACCCGCTGCTCGGGCGTCATCTGGTAGCTGCCGTTCATCTCCAGATACTCCTCCGGGATGCCGTGCACCACGTCCAGCTCTGCATACCCGCGCAGCAGCAGGATCTTCGGCGGGTGCACCTCGGTGTCGATGGTCAGCGCCACCGCCGGATTGCGCTGCAAGGAGCGCAGCTTCGGCGCGTTCGTGGAGGTGCAGACCACAACCTGTGCCCCGTTGAAGGTGAAGGAGACCGGGACGTTGCGGGGTGTGCCGTCGGCGGCGACGTAGGCCATCCGCAGCACGTCGCGGGCGAGCAGCTCCTGGCTGGCCGGCCGGTCCAGGATCTCGGTGATCTCGTCGGGTTGCATGGCAGTGCTCCTTCGTCCACAGTGGCACGGCCGATCTGGTCGCGCACTCCTGGGACGGAGCCACCGGCGAGTTCTCGACATCGGTGCCGAGGCCTCCGATGCGGACCCAGCATCATCTGCTCGAGCAGTGGCTCACCAGGACCCGGGCCGCGCCTCAGGCGTCCATCCGGTGGGCGGTGCGGGCAGCCGCTCGACCAACCGCCGCCCGAAGTTCGCCTGGGCGATGCGTCCGGCAAGCGGGACCACGAGCAGGGCCGCCAGGATCACCATCAGCAGCGCGTTCGTGGTCGGCCCCGACCCGATGATCGTCACCGGGAGGAGCATCAGCACCGCACCCACCGGGGTCGAGATCAGTCCCATCCCGGTCAGGACCGCGATGGTCAGTGCCCGGGTGGCCTCCCGCGGCGCGCCGTAGCCGCGCAGGCCACTCAGCTTGACCAGCACACTGATGTCCAGCACCAGGGCGGCGATCGCGAGGATCACGATGCCGAACCCGGCGACGACGTTGCCGAGCAGCCAGGCGAAGAAGACGTCAGCGCCATGGAACATCGACCCGTCGGAGGGGCCGGTGAGCTGCTCGCTGCGGCTGAAGGTGAGGTACGTCGAGATCACCACGAAGGCCAGCAGCAGCACCAGGGTCGCCCCCACGCCCGCGCCCCAGTAACTCAGCGTGCGCACGCTGCGGCTCTCCGCGGTGATCGAGGGCCGCGGGGGCATCATCATCGGGTACATCGGGCGCTCGTCAGCCGCCCGGGACGATGTTCACCAGCTTGGGT
The DNA here is from genome assembly GCA_019116305.1 of Candidatus Ruania gallistercoris. Classification (GTDB taxonomy): domain Bacteria; phylum Actinomycetota; class Actinomycetes; order Actinomycetales; family Beutenbergiaceae; genus Ruania; species Ruania gallistercoris. Next base: position 10,967 of record DXBY01000324.1, read on the forward strand.
GCGCGCACGATCACCTTGCGTACCGGTGCGCCGGCGAGCGCGCGTTGCACCCCGGGGGCGGCCAGCGCCAGGGCCTGCAGCTCCTCCTCGGAGATCGACGGCGCCACCTCCAGTCGGTCGCGCACCTTGCCCTTGACCTGCACCACACAGGTGACGGTCTCGGCGACCAGCAGCGCCTCGTCCGCCTCGGGGAACGGCTGGTAGGCCAGCGAGTGCTCGTGCCCGAGCCGGGACCAGAGCTCCTCGGCGATGTGCGGGGCCACCGGGGCGGCCATCAGCACCAGCGGCTCGATCGCCTCCCGCGGCACCCGGCCCAGTCCGGTGAGGTGGTTGTTCAGCACGATCAGCCGCGCGATCGCCGTGTTCGGACGCATCGCTGCCATCTCGGTGCGCACCTCGGCGATGGTGCGGGCCACCAGCCGGGCGGTGTCGCGGTCGGCCGAGTCGTCGATCACCGTGACGGCGCCGGTGTCCTCGTCCACCACGTTGCGCCAGAGTCGCTGCAGGAATCGCTGCGCCCCCACCACCGCGCGGGTGTCCCACGGCCGGGAGTCGTCCAGCGGGCCCATGCTCATCTCGTACACCCGGAACGTGTCGGCGCCGTAGGCGGCATACATCTCGTCCGGCGTGACCATGTTCTTCAGAGACTTGCCCATCTTGCCGTACTCACGCCGGACCGGCTGGCCCTGATACGTGAAGGTGGACTCGCCGTCGTCAGTGGTGTGCTCGGTG
>DXBY01000325.1 GCA_019116305.1 Candidatus Ruania gallistercoris
GTCGCGCTCGTCCTCGGCCGGCACGGCCATGATGGCGCCGGTGCCGTACCCACTGAGCACGTAGTCGGCCACGAACACCGGCAGCGCCGTCTGGTTCACCGGGTTGGTGGCGAACACCCCGGTGAACACGCCGGTCTTCTCCCGGCCCTCGGCCTGACGTTCCAGGTCGGTCTTCGCCGCAGCCGCGCTCCGGTAGGAGGCCAGCGCCTCGGCCGGGGTGGCGTGCCCACCGGTCCAGGCGTCCTTCGTACCTTCCGGCCAGGCCGCCGGCACCAGGCCATCGATCACCGTGCTCTCCGGGGCGAGCACCATGAAGGTAGCGCCGAAGAGCGTGTCCGGGCGGGTGGTGAACACCTCGACGGCGGAGCTCGCGTCTCCCTCGCGCCTGCCCAGGGCAAACCGCACCTGGGCGCCTTCGGAGCGGCCGATCCAGTTGCGCTGCATGGTCTTGACCTTCTCCGGCCAGTCCAGCAGGTCCAGATCGTCGACCAGTCGGTCGCCGTAGGCGGTGATCCGCATCATCCACTGCCGCAGGTTGCGCTGGAACACCGGGTAGTTACCGCGTTCACTGCGGCCCTCGGCGGTGACCTCCTCGTTCGCCAGCACAGTGCCCAGACCGGGGCACCAGTTCACCGGCACGTGCGCCACATAGGCGAGTCGGTAGGTGCCGAGGACCTCTTCCTGCTCGGCCGGGGTCAGCTCGGCCCATGGCCGCCCGCTCGGGGTGGCACGGGTGCCGGCAGCGAACTGGTCCACCAGCTCGGTGATCGGGCGCGCAGCGCCGGTGCCGCGCCCGTCCCGCCGCTCGGCATCCGGGTCGAACCAGGAGTTGAAGATCTGCTGGAAGATCCACTGCGTCCAGCGGACGAACTCCGGGTCGGTGGTGGCGAAGGTGCGCCGGGAATCGTGCGCCAACCCCATCCGGCGCAGTTGCCGGCGCATCGTGGCGATGTTCTCCTCGGTGGTGATCCGGGGATGCTGCCCGGTCTGCACCGCGTACTGCTCGGCCGGCAGGCCGAAGGCGTCGAAGCCGAGGGCGTGCAACACGTTCGCCCCGGTCATCCGCTTGAACCGGCCGACCACGTCGGTGGCGATATAGCCCAGCGGGTGCCCCACGTGCAGTCCCTTGCCGGAGGGGTAGGGGAACATGTCCAGCAGGTAGAACTTCTCCGGGCGCACCTGCCCGTCGGCCAGGTCTCCCACCGGGTTCGGGGCGTGGAACGTGCCCTCGTTCTCCCACCGGTCCTGCCAAGCCTGCTCGATCTGCCCGGCGAGCTCCGCGGTGTACCGGTGCGGCGGGTTGTCGCCGGTGGCGGTCACAGGGGCAGCGGTGGGTTCAGTCATCACAAAGCGTCCTCGGCACAGGTGGGCGGCATCAGCCGGAAGTCAGCGCGGAGCAGCGACGAGCCGACGGTGCCGGCGCGCGGGCATGCAGCTCCTGCGGGCAGATTCCAGACTAGCGCAGCCCGGTCGCCGGACCTGCCCCGCTGGGATGGCCTCCCTGCGCCTCGTTGACCCGGTGGCGGGCTGGACCGTGGGCTCACCAGGCGCGGCGGCGCCGATCGGCCTAGGCTCGAGAGGGAGGGGCGGGTGCACCGCCCCTGAGGCTTTCGAGCAGAAGGAGAACGCTGTGACTGACGCGACGTCGACCGTTTCCACTCACCTGCAGGCGGCGCTCGTCGACCTGATCGACCTTGCCCTGCAAGGCAAGCAGGCGCACTGGAACATCTCCGGACCACACTTCCGCTCGGTGCACCTCCAGCTCGACGAGGTGATCGCCGACCTGCGCACCTGGTCCGACGATGTGGCCGAGCGAATGGCGGCCCTGGGGACGCCACCGGACGGTCGGGCCGACGTCGTCGCGAACAGCTCGCAGGTGGACCGGATCGACGGCGGTGTGCTCGCCACGGACAAGGTGATCCGCCAGTTCGAGGACCGGCTGCAGGCTGCCAGCGACCGGATCAAGGCCACCTTGGAGGACCTGGAAGCCGATCTGCTCAGCCAGGACCTGGCCATCGAGATCGCCACCGGCCTGGACAAGCACGCCTGGATGTTCCGCGCCGCCGCCGGCTGAGCGGTCAGTCCCAGGCGCCTGCTGCGGCAGCCGCGGCCGCGTAGTCAGCGAAGGTCCGCGGCTGCCTGCCGAGCACCTGGAGTACGCCGTCGGTCGGTTCGGTCAGGAGGCCCCGGCGAATCTCGGTGAACATCGTCTCCAGCGCATGCGCGTCCGCCGCGGGTATCCCCTGAGACTGCAGCAGGACGCGGTACTCCTGGGGTGGAAGGTCGGTGAAGCGGACCTCACGGCGGGCCGCCCCGGCGATGGTCGCGACCGCTTCATCCCAGGTCAGGGCCTCCGGACCGGTCAGCTCGAGGATCTGGTCCACCCAGTCGTCACTGGTCAGCGTCCGGACCGCCACATCCACGACGTCCTCGACGTCGATGAACGGCTCCGGAATGCTCCCCACGGGCAGGGCCAGCTCCCCCGCCATCACCAGGCCGTAGAACACGTCCTCGGAGAAATTCTGTGCGAAGTTGCTGGACCGCAGGATCGTCCACTGCACGCCGGAAGATCGCACCGCGCGCTCCAGGTCGAGCATCTCCTGGCCGAAACCGTCCTGCCACTGGTCGGCGCCCCGGCCGGAGAGTGCAACCAGCCGCCGGACTCCGGAGGCAACGGCGTGCTCGACGAACTCGGCGACCGGTGCGGGCGTGAGCGGCAGCGCCAGGTAGACGGTGGATACCCCCGCAAGCACACCACTCCAGGTGCTCGGCTCGTCCCAGTCGAACTGCGGGGTGCTCCGCCGAGACGCCGGTCGGACGTCTCGGCCGGCGGTGCGGAGCCGCGCGACGATCCGCTTCCCGGTCTTCCCGGTCCCGCCGAGGACGAGGATCGGGTCGGTGGTGGTCGGCTGAGCCTGGCGGCTCTGTGTCAGCTGTGTCATGAGGACAGCCCATCGCGATTCGGTCAGACGATCCATGGGCCTGAGTCTCGATCACATAGGTGCTCGTCTACGCTGGGTCCGTGGATGCACTCTCCAACCTGCTCCGTGGCGTACGCGCGGACGGGGTCGTCGTCAGCCAGCCCACCACGGAGCCTCCGCAGTCGCTCCAGGTGCACAGCCACGCCTCGATCACCCTGTGCACCCCGCTCTGCCGACAGGGCTGGCTGGTAGTGCCCGGACAACCCGAACCGATCCGGCTCCGGCCGGGTGACACTGCGCTCGTGCGCGGACCGGTGCACTTCTCCTTCGTCGATGACGTGGACTCTGCGACCGAGCGAACCTGCACCGACCCACTGCCCGCGGGCACGCCGGCAGCGGGCACCGAGGACGAGGGTGAGGCACCGGAGGGCCCGGCAGCGCTGCTGGTCGCCCAGTTCCCGATCGAGGGTGCGGTCGGTCGGCGCCTGCTCGACGAGCTACCCGTCCTGGTGAAGGTTCCGGCCGATCCGTCCTGTGCCACCGTCCTGGACTACATCGCGGCCGAGGTCGCTGCCGACCAGCCGGGCCAGCAGGTGGTTCTGGAGCGGCTGCTGGAGTGGGTGCTGGTCTGCAGCCTGCGGGCGTGGTTCGAGTCCCCGGACGGCGTCGCGCCGGCGTGGTACCCGGCGATGGCCGACCCGGTGGTGGGGCCGGCACTGCGGGCGATTCATGACGATCACGCCCGGCAGTGGACCGTGGCTGCTCTGGCCCGCGCGGCGCACGTCTCGCGGGCCACGCTCGCCAAGCGGTTCACGGAGCTGCTCGGCGAGCCCCCACTGACCTACCTCACCGGGTGGCGGATGACCCTGGCAGCAGACCTGCTCACCGAACCCGGCGCGTCGGTGCAGGACGTGGCTCGACAGGTCGGATACGCCGATCCGTTCGGCTTCAGCGCAGCGTTCAAGCGCACCAGGGGGCAGAGTCCGAGCCAGTTCCGGCTGCAGAACGCCAGCAGGACGGCCGGTTAGCCGCCGGAGCGACTCGGCGCCCGCGCCGGCACCAGCCGGAGCGCGTCCGCGCCGGCCTGCTCGATCCGGCGGGCGAGCTCCGGTGCCCGGCTCGGGCCGAGGTCCACGTCCTCGGTGGCGGCGTACACCCCGGTGGGCACGATCAGCGACCCGAAGTAGGCGAACAGCGGGCGCAGCACCTGGTCGATCACCAGCTGGTGGCGCATACTGCCACCGGTCGCGCCGAGCAGTACCGGCTTCCCGCGCATCGCCACCGGGTCGACCAGGTCCCAGAGGGACTTGAAGATTCCCGCATAGCTGCCACGGAACACCGGGCTCGCGGTGATCACCAGGTCCGCCTGCTCGATCGCCCGCAGCGCCTCGTCCAGCTCGGGCGAGGGCAGACCTGCCACAGTGGCATGCGCCACGTCCTCTGCCAGGTCACGCACCTCGATGGTCCGGGTCAGTACGGCGGCCTCCCCTGCAGCCTCCTCCACGGCGTGCAACAGGGCGTCGGTGAGCCTCCGGGTGCTGGACGGAAAGCCCACTCCCCCGCTCACGGCCACGACGTTGATCGCATTCGCTGCGCTCGGCAGGTCAGTCATCGTCGCTCCTCTCCGGCGCCGGTCCGCCGCTCTTCAATCGCGTGGTCAGCTCGGTCAGCAGCGCCTGCTCATCCTCGGTGAGCACCGGATCGATCCGGGCGGCGATGCTACGCACGTGTCGACGCCCGATCTTCTGCTGCAGGCGGGCCCCTGCCGGGGTGAGGCTGATGACCACCCCCCGGCCGTCGTCGTCGGCAACGGTGCGCTGCACCCAGCCGGCCGTGGCGAGCCGTTCGACCATCCGGGACAGGCTCGGCTGACTAAGCAGCACGTGCGCGTTCAGGTCCCGCAGCCGCATCGGGTTCTCGGACCGGGACAGAGTGAACAGCACGTCGTACTCCCGTGAGCTGAGCGGACGGAAGTCCTTGGCCGCTTCGAACTGGCGCATCAGGTGCACCTGCGCCCGGAACAGCGACTCCCAGGCGACGGCGGCGCTACTGGCACTCATCGCGCTTCCTTCCCTCCGGTGCGAGCCCGCGAGCGCCACTCACCGGCGCACCGCACTGCCGGAGAGCGGGTCGATCTCCATCCGCGGGGTCAGGTCGACCGGACCACCCGCGGCCTCCACCCGTGCGGCGTGCGTGGGCCCGTCCGGGATGTGTGCCGGGCGGCCAGAGTCGAACTCGGCGCGCAGTGTCGGGAGAATCTCGCCGAGCAGGTCGAGCTGCTCGAGAACCGTCTTGGTCGGCAGACCGGCGTGGTCCACCAGGAAAAGCTGGCGCTGGTAGTGGCCGAAGGACTCGCGGAAGGTCAGCGTCTTGTCGATCACTTCCTGCGGGCTCCCGACGGTGAGCGGGGTGGCGTCGGTGAACTCCTCCAGGCTGGGTCCGTGCCCGTAGACCGGTGCGTTGTCGAAGTACGGCCGGAACTCCTTCACGGCGTCCTGAGAGTTCTTCCGCATGAAGAATTGTCCGCCGAGTCCCACGATCGCCTGGTCGGCGCTGCCGTGGCCGTAGTGCTCGTACCGCTCCCGGTACAGACCGATCAGCGCCTGGAAGTGCTCCTTCGGCCAGAAGATGTTGTTCGCGAAGAACCCGTCGCCGTACATCGCGGCGAGCTCAGCGATCTGCGGGGTCCGGATCGAACCGTGCCACACGAACGGGGCCACCCCGTCCAGTGGCCGCGGAGTGGCGGTGAAGCCGTTCAGCGGGGTGCGGAACCGCCCCTCCCAGTCCACCACCTCCTCGTCCCAGAGGTGGCGCAGCAGCTGGTAGTTCTCCACGGTCAGCGGCAGGCCCTGGCGGATGTCCTTACCGAACCAGGGGTAGACCGGGGCGGTGTTCCCGCGGCCAAGCATCAGGTCCACGCGACCATCGGACAGGTGCTGCAGCATCGCGTAGTCCTCGGCGATCTTCACCGGGTCGTTCGTGGTGATCAGCGTGGTGGCCGTGGACAGGATCAACTTCTCGGTCTGCGCCGCGACGTAGCCGAGCATGGTCGTGGGCGAGCTGGGCACGAACGGCGGGTTGTGGTGCTCCCCGGAGGCGAACACGTCCAGGCCGACGTCCTCGGCCTTCTTCGCGATCGCCACCATCGCCTTGATCCGCTCGTGCTCGGTGGGCAGACGACCGTTGGTGGGGTCGGGGGTGACGTCACCAATGGTGAAGATTCCGAACTGCATCGTGTCCACCTTCCAGAGTGTATGCGTTTGCATGAAGTTCTGCACGGTGCAACGCACGACGGCGGAGGGTATTCCTGGGGTGACCAGCGCCACACGGCTACTACCCCGCAAGGTCACTAGGAAGCGGGCACCGGTGACCGGGTTTACGTGACCTTACGGTGCGCTACCAACTCTCGTACCTGCCGCATGAACCCTCCCGGGTCGGTGAGCAGCCCGAGCGAGGGAATCCGCAGCACCGGTCCCCCGCGCAGCCGTACCTCGTTGTCCCGCAGCGCGTCCTCCACCGGTGCCAGGCCCTGCCTGTGCTGCACCCCGTCGATCTCCACACCCACGCGGAACTCCTCCCACCAGACGTCCAAGTAGATACGCCCGCGCGGTCCGCGGCAGAGGCGCTGCCGGGTGGGCTCCGGCACGTCGTACTGCCGGCACAGCCGGGCGAAGTCGAGCTCACCGAGCGCCTGTACTCCACCGGCCACCTCCCGGAACACCTCGCGCAGCAACTGTCGGCGACGCACCCGCCGCCGACCGTTCATCTCCTCGGTCAGCCGCGTGGCGGTGGTCAGCCGTTGTTGTACTGCGAGGATGACGATGAGCGCCGCCTGCCGGTCACTCACCGCCCAGCCGGTCGCATTCACCACCGCCACCTCGACCGGCATCCGGGGAAGTCCGGGCACCGGTGCTGCGTGGATGACCCGGTGGCTGTGCACGCGGACGCCAGGAAGCCGCACCGCCCGCGTACCCCGCGGCACGGAAACCACGATCTGCTCCTCGGTGAAGTTCTCCAGACCAGCGGCGAGCATCGCGGAGACGCCGTCGAGCACCGCACCGGAGCCGGTCTCCCACACCGCCCAGGCAGCCTTCGCCGGCCAAGCCTCTGGCACCAGCGCAGTGTCGATGCCGATGGTGTGCCGCCCCAGGGCCACCCACCTCTCACCGCGGAGTTCGCTGCGCACTTCGTCCCGGCCGATACCCGCGGCGCGCAGGTCCCGGCGGTGCACCACACCGCCGAACGGGGCAGCGAGCTCACGGGCGCGGGTACGCCGCCACGCTCGCCGGGAGGTCGGCGCTGTCTGAGTGACCACGCCTCCACCCTGCCGCTACCGCGCAGCCGCGCACCGCCCCACTGTGGACAACCGCCACACCCGGCCAGAGTGTCAATAAGAACCGGGCACGGGTGCCCGGGTTTTAGTGACCTTGCGGGAGGGTGATCGCCTCCGCCTGGACCACCACCGCCGCCACCAGCTCGGCGTCCGCCCCCAGTCCGGGCTGCAGGGTCTCCAGCACGGCGGGCACGACCTCGGCGAGGTCTCCGGCGTTCGCGGCCTCCTGGGCGGGCCCGGCACCGGCATCCTTGACCGGGGCGCCGACACCGCGCAGGTGCAGCACCCAGCCGGCCAGCGTGGTCGCGCCGCCGGTCGGCACCCGACCCGCAGCACGCTCGGCGTTCACGGCGGGCAGGGTCCGCACCGGCAGCTTCTGCGAGCCGTCCATCGCGATCTGGGCGAGCAGGTGACGCACCCGCGGGTTCGCGTACCGGTCCAGCAGCGCGGCGCGGTAGGCCGCCACCTCCGCCTCCGGTAGCCCGAGGCCACGCTGTGCCTCGTCCCAGAACTGCTCCACCCAGTCGCGGCAGGCGGGGTCGGCGATCGCCGCATCGATGGTCTCGTGGCCCCGCGCGCTGCCCACGTAGGCGAGCTGGGAGTGGGAGCCGTTCAGCAGCCAGAGCTTGCGCCGCTCGTGCGGGGCAACATCGGCCACGAACTGCACGCCGGCGGCGTCCCAGGCGGGCCGTCCGGCCGGGAACTCACCGCTGATCACCCACTCGGCGAACGGCTCGGTCGGCACCGGCGAGGCATCGGAGTATCCGGTGCGCTCGGCTACCAGCTCGCGGTCGCCGTCGGTGGTCGCCGGGGTGATCCGGTCCACCATCGACGTGGCAAAGTCCACGTGCTCGCCGATCCAGTCCACCAGGGACTCGTCCACCGCGCGGGCAGCGTCGGTCACCAAGGTCCGGGTGACGTCACCGTTGTCCGGCAGGTTGTCGCACGGCAGGATGGTCAGCGCCCCGGCCCCGGCCTCGCGGCGGGCGAGCAGCCCGGCGAGCAGGCGCATCGGCATCGAGGTCACCACGGCCCGCGGGTCCTCGCGCAGCGCAGCCACATCTGCGGCCACGTCCTCGGCGGTCAGGTCCAGATGGCCTTCGGCGTCCCGGCGGTAGCCGTGCTCGGTCACGGTCATGCTCACGACGGCGGTGCTCGCCTCGGCGAGATAGGTCAGGTAGGTCTCGTGCTCGCTCGCCGGGTGCACGGCCACGATCGAGCTGATCACCTCGACCTCGTCCCCGTCGGCTCCCTTGGTGATCAGGGAGTAGAGCCCGTCCTGCGGGGCGAGGGCGTCGGCCTGGTCGGGGCGCCGGCCGGTGAAGGCGGCGATTCCCCAGTCCTCGGCGTCGGGAGCGTGGTGGGTGTACCAGGCCTGGTGGGCGCGGTGGAAGTTGCCCACGCCCAGGTGGACGATCCGCACGGGGGCGGAACCGGCGGGCGTCCCGGGCAGGCCGCGGCGCAGTCGCTGAGTCACGTCGGCACTCTCCTCAGAGCTTGAACACGGTGGTCGGGTTGGTGACCACCAGATCGTAGATGGCCTCGAACGCCTCGTCCTCGGGGAGCCGGTGCTCGGTCACCAGCTCGGACAGGTAACCGGCGTCCAGCCGCCGGCTCATGTCGTGCCGGGCGGGAATCGAACAGAACGCACGGGTGTCGTCGATGAAGCCGGACGTCCGGGAGAAACCCGCAGTCTCGGTCACCGCGGAGCGGAACCGGCGGATCGCCTCCGGGGCGTCGATGAACCACCACGGCACGCCGACGTACACCGACGGGTAGAACCCGGCCAGCGGTGCCAGCTCGCGGGAGTAGACGGTCTCGTCGATGGTGAACAGCACCAGGTGCAGGTTCGGGTGCGTGCCGTAGGCGTCCAGCAGGGGGCGCAGGGAGTCGGTGTACTCCACGGCGATCGGGATGTCGCAGCCGACGTCCGGTCCGTAGGACTCGAAGGTGGCGGTGTGGTGGTTGCGCCGCACCCCTGGGTGGATGGTCATCACCAGCCCGTCCTCGCAGGACATCCGGGCCATCTCGGTGAGCAGGTGCCGCCGAAGCGCGGTGGTCTCCTCCTCGGTGGCCCGGCCCGCCCGGGCGGCGGAGAAGATCCGGGATGCTTCGCCGTCGTCCAGGATCAGCGTGACGGCGTCGATCACGCCGTGGTCGGCGGAGACCGCTCCGTGTTCCACGAAGTACCGGCGGCGGTTCTCCAGCGCGGCGATGAAGCCGGCATAGGTGGAGGTGTCCTCGCCGGAGACCTCACCGAGCCGGTCGGCGTCGGCGTTCCAGTCCGGGAGGCCGGCGTCCAGGTACTTGTCCGGGCGGAACGTCGGTACCACGCGGTGGCCGAAGGTCGGGTCGGCAGCCAACTGCGCGTGCTCGGACAGATCCGCGCACGGGTCGTCGGTGGTGGCGAGCACGTCGATGTTGAAGGTCTTCATCAGCGCCCGCGGAGTGAAGTCTGGCTCGGCGATCCGTGCGGCGATGCTGTCGTAGATCGCGTCGGCGGTGTCCGCACTGGGCCGCACGTTCACTCCGAAGATGCCGCCGAGTTCCTCCTCCAGCCAGTAGCGCACCGGGGTGCCCCGGTAGGCGGACCAGTGGCTGCACAATGCTCGGAACGCGGCCCGGGCGTCGGCTTCGTCCAGCGGGCCGCGGCCGACGCCGAGGTCGCTGAGCGGGATGCCGTGGGCGTGCAGCATCCGGGTGATGTAGTGGTCCGGCGTGATCAGCAGCGAGGTCGGGTCCCGGAACGGGACGTCGTCGGCGATCCAGGCCGGCGGCACGTGCCCGTGCGGGGAGATGATCGGCAGGTCCTTGACCGACTCGTACAGCGCCCGCGCCACACCACGGCGGGCCGGGTCGGCCGGCAGGAGCCGGTCAGGATGCAGTTCCAGGGGCGGAGTTGGCTTCGACACCTGATCCAGGCAACCGGTCTCCGGCCGCGGTGGCAACTCGTTGCCGGGTGTTGCCCTGGCTCGCGACCTAGGGGCGCGCGGTGGACTCGCGGATCACCAGCCGGGTCGGCAGCTGCATCGGTTCCTCGGCGTGCGATCGCGCTCCACCGACCATCGCCAACACATTTTTCGCCGCGGTCTGCCCGAGCGCGTGCAGCGGGGCCGCCACAGTGGTCAGCTCCGGGCTGACCAGCTCGGCCACCGCACTGTTGTCGAAGCCCACCACGGAGACGTCCTCGGGCACCTGCGCCCCGAGGCGCCCGGCGCCGCGGACGAAGCCGATCGCCACCATGTCGTTGTAGGCAACCACCGCGCTGGTGCGGTGCTGGGCCCAGACGGCCGCCGCCTCCACCCCGCCGTTGACCGTCGGCGCGAACGGCCCGGTCCGGCGGATCCGCACCCCCAGCTCCTCCGCGGCCCGGCGCAGCCCGCGCCAGCGCATCCCGTCCGCCCAGGAGGCCTCCGGCCCGGAGAGGTAGGTGACCTTCTCGTGCCCGAGCTCCACCAGGTGCTCCACCCCCTTGAACGTGCCCCGCTCCACGTCGATCACCACCGACGGCACCCCCGGCACCACCCGGTTGACCACCACCACGGGTTTCACCTTCGCCACCTGCCGGATCGCCGAGTCGGAGATCCGGGACGCGGTCAGCACCAGTCCGTCCACCGAGCCCAGTGCGCGCTCCAGCGTGTCCCGTTCCCGCACCGCGGACTCCGCAGTCTCGGCCAGCAGCATCGTGTACCCGGCCGCCTCGCACGCGGCCCCCGCACCACGGACCAGCTCGTAGAACACCGGGTTGCCCAGGTCGGCGAGCACCACCGCGAGCATCCCGGTACGGCTGGCCGGCTGCGCCCGGGACTGCTCCTTGACCCGGTAGCCGAGCCGCTCGGCGATCTGCCGGATCCGCTCCCCGGTCTCAGCGTTCACCCGCCCCGGCCGGGAGAACGCCCGGGACACGGTGGACGGGGCCACACCGGCCTCCCGGGCAACGTCGTAGATGGTCACCGCTGGGGTGGCATCAGGGCGTGCCGGGTCCGGCTCAGACATACCCGCCACACTATCCGGGCGGGGCTGCAACAAGCGGCAACCCCTTGCCTGCCGGCAGCGGCCGGGCGTTGGCTGTGCCCATGTGGACACTGTCCGGATTCGCCGACGAGATCGACCCTGACCTGGATCTCCAGGTCGCCACCGTCACCCAGCTGGGACTGAACTACGTGGAGTTCCGCAGTGCCTGGGGCACCAACGTGCTGGACCTGACCGATGCCCAGGTGGAGGAGGTCGCAGGCACGTTGACCGCCGCCGGGCTGCAGGTCTCTGCAGTCGGTTCCCCGATCGGGAAGATCGGCATCGAGGAGGACTTCGCTCCGCACACCGACCGGATGCGCCGCGCGGTGGACGTGGCCCAGGCCCTGGAGGCCGACTACATCCGGATCTTCTCCTTCTTCACCGGCGACCAGGACCCGGCGAACGTGCGGGACGAGGTGCTCCGCCGGATGGACGCGCTGGCCGCCATCGCCGCCGAGGCGGACCTGGTGCTGCTGCACGAGAACGAGAAGGCCATCTACGGTGATGTGCCCGCCCGGTGCGCGGACCTGGTCACCAGCGTGGACAACCCGCACCTGCGACTGGCCTGGGACGCGGCGAACTTCGTGCAGGTCGGGGTGCGGCCGTTCACCGAGGGCTACCAGCTGCTCCGCCCACACCTGTCCTACATCCAGATCAAGGACGCGCTGCTGGCCGATGGCACTGTGGTCCCGGCCGGCGCCGGTGACGGTGAGGTGGCCGCCACCATCCGGGCCCTGGCCGCGGACGGCTTCGACGGGTTCTTCTCCCTGGAGCCACATCTGAGCGCCGTCGGCACGTTCGGCGGGTTCTCCGGCCCCAACCTGTTCAGCGAGGCGCACCGGGCGTTCACTGCCATCCTGGACGAGCAGGGGATCTCCTACTCATGACCAGCCAGAAGCCTGCGCGTGCTGCCATCGTCGGCTGCGGCGACATCTCCTCGATCCACGTGGACGCGCTGCAGCGCCTGGAGATCCCGGTGGTGGGGGTGTGCGACACAGTGCCTGAGCGGGCCGAGCAGGTCGCCCGCACTCTCGAGGTCCCCGCGTTCACCGACCACACCGAACTGCTGGCGCGTACCGGCCCGGATGTGGTGCACGTGTGCACCCCGCATGCCGAGCACCTTCCGGTGGCCCTGGATGTGCTCGACGGCGGAGCTCATCTGCTCGTGGAGAAGCCGCTCGCCGCGACGCTCGCCCAGGCGGAGGAGCTGCTCGCGGCCGCCGAGGCGGCCGGCGATCGTGGCGTGCGCACCGGGGTGGTGCTGCAGAACCGGTACAACCCGCCGAACCAGCGGTTGCACGAGCTGGTGCGCACCGGTGCCCTGGGCGAGGTGATCGCCGCCAAGGCGGACGTGAACTGGCACCGGACGCCGGACTACTACCGGGCCCGACCCTGGCGCGGCACCTGGGCCGGTGCCGGCGGTGGCGTGATGATGAACCAGGCGATCCACACCCTCGACCTGCTGCTCTGGCTGCTCGGCCCGGCCGAGGAGGTCCGCGGCCACGCCGGCACCTACGCCTTGGCCGAGGTGATCGAGGTGGAGGACACCGCCGAGTTCGTGATCAGCCACGCCGGCGGCGCCCGCTCCACCCTCTTCGCCACCAACGCCTATCCGCTGAACGCCC
>DXBY01000326.1 GCA_019116305.1 Candidatus Ruania gallistercoris
CACCACTGCCTCCGGCTCGCCGGAGATCCCGACCAGTGGCGGCGGGCCGCTGGCGCTGCCGGCGGCCGGTGAGGAAGAGGCCTGCGAGCCGCTGACCGGTGACTTCACCGATCAGATCGTGGTGGTCTTCCGCGGCACCTGCGCCTTCTACGACAAGGCGCTGAATGTCCAGGAGTCGGGTGCGGCCGGTGTGGTCCTTGCCAACAACGTGCCCGGTCTGATCAACCCGACGGTGGAGGGCGAGATCCCGATCACCATCCCGGTGGCCGCGGTGTCGCTGGAGTCCGGCACGGCGATCGTGGCTGCGGTCGAGGCCGGGGAGGCGACCGATCTGGCCTGGACCGACGAGCTCTCCTCCGAGCCGAGCCCGACCGGTGGCCTGATCTCCAGCTTCAGCTCCTACGGTATGACCGCCGACCTGAAGCTCAAGCCGGACCTGGGTGCTCCCGGTGGCCAGATCTGGTCCACGATCCCGCTGGAGCAGGGCGGGTACGGATCGAAGTCCGGAACTTCGATGTCCTCCCCGCACGTGGCCGGTGCGGCCGCGTTGCTGCTCGAGGCCCGGGATCTGAGCCCGGCGCAGGTCAAGGACCTGATGAGCAACACTGCCGACCCGGCGCTGTGGGCGCTGTCTCCTGACCAAGGGCTGCTCGGCCCGGCGTTCCGGCAGGGCGCCGGCATGCTGGACATCGACGCCGCGATCCTGGCCACGACCTCGGTAACGCCGCGGGCACTGAGCCTGGGCGAGAGCGAGGACGGACCGGTCACCGAGACGTTGGGACCGGTCACCGAGACGTTGACCGTGACCAACGCCGGGGACGAGCCGGTCAGCTACACGGTCAGCGTGGAGGACGCCGTGGCCACCGGTGGTGATCCGGACAACCCGAGCTTCTTCTCCGCGCCGAGCACGGTCGAGGTACCGGGCTCGGTCTCGGTCGGTGCCGGCGAGAGCGCATCGTTCGACGTGACGATCGCCCCGAACGCGGACCTGACGCTGTCCCAGTACGGCGGCTACGTGGTGCTCACCCCCGAGGAGGGTGAACCGGTGCGGGTGCCGTACGCGGGCTTCGCCGGTGACTACCAGTCGTTGCCGTTGATGACCGATGTCGGCTACGGGCTGCCCACTCTGGGTTCGTTGGCCGAGTGCGAGCGGTTCATCGGGGTGGACTGCGTGATGGGCGGCAGCTACGACCTGGAGCCGGAGGGCACCACCTACACGATGAAGGACGGCGATGTGCCGACCATGCTGGTGCACCTGGAGCACCCGGCGCAGTCGCTGCAGATGACGGTCTACGCCTCGGACGATGGTGAGCGCGGGGCGCAGTTCGGCCCGACCGCTACGTTCCTGGACGAGGAGTACCTGGGGCGCCACCCGGGCGATGCCTCGTTCCAGCCCTACACCTGGGACGGCCGGTTGGATGCCGGCAACCAGCGCGGGGAGCGCAATACCGACTGGCGGGTGCCCGATGGTGACTACATCGTGGAGATCACCGCGGTCTCCGCCCTCGGCGATGCGGCCGATGCCGACGAGTCGCAGACGGTGTACACCTCGGAGTTCACCATCGACCGGAACAACAACGGCAACCCGTGGTGGGAGACGGCGATCCAGATGCTCGGCGTCCCGTTCCACCTCTGGGACGACGTGTTCTGCGCGATCACCGGCGTCTGTCCCGGGCCCGGGCACGGGGGTGGTCGCTGACGCCGGCCGGACCGCGCGGCGGTAGCCGGATGGGCCGTGGGCTCGTACCTGAGGGTGCGGGCCACGACCCGTCTGGCGCCTCGCTGACCGGCGCTGTGCGCGTGGGGCAGGCCACGGTCGCCAGGTAGGGAACACGCGGCTGTGCGTGGTATGTTTACCGACGTTGCGGGCGGCCGTCAGGCTTCCCGCTGCGCCCTTGTCCGGGTGGCGGAATTGGCAGACGCGCTAGCTTGAGGTGCTAGTGCCCTTTATCGGGCGTGGGGGTTCAAGTCCCCCCTCGGACACCAGCGATGACCTGCAAGGACGCAGGGTCGAGCACGACCGGACCAGTTCCGCGTACACCTCGGCGAACCCCGCCCTGATACCCAGTGGACACCAACGCCCGGTCAGCAGCACCCACCGTTCACACCACCGACTCGGCATGTTCAAGCGCTCTCGGTATCGTCACCGGTGCCACCCACGTTGGAGGAATGGACAGCGATGAAGATCTACGCCCACCGCGGTGCCTCGATCGAGTTGCCCGAGAACACGCTCGCGGCATTCGCCCGTGCGATCGAGCTCGGCGCGGACGGAATCGAACTTGACACCTACCGGGCCAGCGACGGCACCGCCGTCGTGATCCACGACGACTCCCTGGACCGGACCACCAGTGCCAGCGGCCCGGTCAAGGAGCGCACCGCCGTCGAACTCGGTGAGATCGACGCCGGCAACGGCCAGGGCGTCCCCACTCTGGCGGAGGTGCTGGCACTGGCCACCGGCAAGGTGCGGGTGAACGTCGAGATCAAGGACCCCGAAGCGGTGGACGCGGTCATCGAGACGGTGACCCGGTTCGACGACCTCGACTGGTTCGCCTCAGGTGCGCACTGGGATGCGCTCACCGATCTCCGCGAGCGGACCGGTGCCGAGGTGTTCCCGTTGTCGCTGGGCGTCGCGGAGAACGGCGCGAAGGTGATCGAGCGCTACCGCGACCAGGCGACAGATGAGCAGGCCGCGAACGTCCAGGCGTTCGCGAGCGACTGGACGGTGGCTCTCGAGCGGGCCCTGACGATCGGCGCGGCTGGGCTGTCGATCTACGAGGTGGGTCTCACTCCCGAGATCATCACGGCCATTCACGCTGCCGGACTCGAAGTCTGGGTCTGGACGGTGAACGACCCTGCCCGTGCGCTCGAACTGGCCGCAATGGGCGCAGATGCCCTCTGCACCGATGCGCCCGCCGAGGTGAAGGCTGCCCTGGACGCGGAGAAGAATCAGACGACCTGACCCTCAGGGTCGCTGCCGCGGGCCGCTCACCCCACGGCATCCAGCTCCGCGATCGCCTGCTCGTCCAGCACGAGATCGGCGGCCGCAAGGTTCTCGTCCAGGTGCTCGGCCGAGGCGGTACCGGGGATGGGCAGCATCATCGGCGAGCGCTGCAGCAACCAGGCCAGGGCGACCTGGTGCTGACTGGCACCCAGCCGGTCCGCAGTGGTCGCGAGCGCACCGCCCGGCTCTCCGGCCTGACCGGCGTTCAGCGGTGCCCAGGGCAGGAACGCGATCTGCTGCCGAGTGCAGTAGGTCAGCACGTCCTCGGACTTGCGGTCGGTGAGGTTGTACCGGTTCTGCACGGTGGCCACGGTGAAGTACTGCTCCGCCTCCTGGACCTCGGCCACGGTCACCTCGGACAGCCCGAGTGCACGGACCTTTCCCTCCTGCTGCAGCTCGGCCATCACGCCGAACTGTTCCGCAGTGGAGACCTTCGGGTCGATCCGGTGCAGCTGGAACAGGTCGAGCGCTTCGACGCCGAGCCGGCGCAGGCTCAGCTCCACCTGCTGGCGCAGGTACTCGGCCCGGCCCAGGGGGACCCACTGGTCCGGACCGGTCCGGGCCTGCCCGGCCTTGGTGCCGATCCGCAGCCCCTCCGGGTAGGGGGTCAGCGCTTCGGCGAGGATCCGCTCGCTCACCTCGGGTCCGTAGGAGTCCGCAGTGTCGATGAAGTCCACCCCCTTCTCGACGGCGCGGCGCACCACGGCGCGAGCCGCACCGGGGTCCGCGGGCTCACCCCAGATGCCCTTCCCGGTGATCCGCATGGCGCCGTAGCCCAGCCGGGTCACAGCGCCCAGGTCCTTGATGTCGATCGTTCCTGCTGCGTCGATAGCCATGCCCCTAGCCTAGAAGGCTCAGGCGAGCACGCCGGAGGCACCCAGCCAGGAGCCGACCGCGAACGTCGCCGCCAGCGCGAGCGCCCCACCGATCACCACGCGCAGCGCCGCACGCGTGACGTTCGCCCGACCGATCCAGGCACCCACACCGCCGGTGATCGCCAGCGCCACCAGCACCGCGACGAACGTCACCGGGACGCGCACACTCGGCGGAGGGAGCAGGACCGCCAGCATCGGGAGCACCGAACCGGCGAGGAACGCCACTGCGGAGGCCAGTGCCGCGTGCCACGGGCTGACCACCTCGTCGTCGTCGACACCCATGGCTTTCTGCGAGTCGGTCTGGCTGGACACGGACACGTACTCCCCCAGTGCCATCGAGATGGCACCGCCGAGCACTGCAGCCAGGCCCGCCACCACGATCGGTCCGGTAGCGTTGGTCACCCCGGCGACGCCCACCACGACAGCTGCCACCGAGACGATCCCGTCATTGGCGCCCAGCACTCCGGCGCGCAACCAGTTCAGCCTGGTCGCCAGGTCCTGGCGAGGTTCGCTGATGTCGTTCACCCGGATGCTCATAGCATCCATACAAGCCCAGATCTGTGCGCGGCGCCAGCAAGGTGAGTCTGCCCTAATCCGCAGAATACTGCGGGAAAGTAGGTGTGCCTCACCTAGGTCCGGATGCCTGGGGTGCGAGCACTTCGGCCGGCCGTCTCGGTCAGAAGCTGATGCCGTGCTCGCGCCGGTAGCGGCTGAGCAGCGCGTCCACCACCCATGCGGTCCGGGCGGCGCTCTCCCCGGTGCTGGGTGAGGCTCCTCGACCGGTGAGCTCATCGACGACCGCCTGGATCAGGGGCTGCTGCACAGTGTCCGGGTAGGGGGCGTCGATCTTCTCGACGCCCGCCTCGGTCCGCAGCCGGAGCGGCTCCTGGCCGAAGGAGGAGAAGGTCAGCTGACCGTCGGTACCGATGATCTCCACCTCGTCGCGGTACTCACCCGCGGTATAGCACCACAGGCCAGTACCGACGACGCCGGAGGTCAGCTCGAAGGTCGCACTCACCAGGTCTTCGGCCCGGTAGGCGGCGTTGGTGCTCTGGGCGAAGCCGTGGACGCGAGCGACCGGGCCGAGCAGGTGGTCGATCAGGTCCAGCGTGTGCGAGCCGAGGTCGACGAAGTGGCCACCGCCGGCCACCTCCGGACGCACCCGCCACGGCTGGTCAGCGCCGTCGTCGATCGGGGCCGGCTGGAAGTTCTCGATTCGAAACGCCCGCACCTGACCGACCGCTCCGCCGTCGAGCAGGTCCTTGACCGTGCGGAACCGTGGCATCGCGCGCCGGTAGTAAGCCACGAACAGCGGCTGGCCGCTGCGCCGGGACGCAGAGAGCATCTCCTCGCACTCCGCGGCTGTCCGGGCCATCGGCTTCTCCACGTACACCGGCTTGCCCGCCTCCAGCACTCGGATGGCGTACGTGGCGTGCGAGTCCGGTGGGGTGGCGATGTAGACGGCGTCCACCTCGGGATCGGTGATCAGGGCCTCGGCATCCTCGTACCAGCGCGGCACGCCGTGCCGAGCGGCGTAGTCGGCAGCCAGGTCACCATTGCGCCGCATCACGGCTACCAGCTCGGACCGTTCCGCCTGCTGAAAGCCAGGACCACTCTTGACCTCGGTGACGTTCCCGACGCCGATGATGCCCCAGCGCACAGTGTTCATAGCCGCCAGCGTACCGACGAACAGGCGGGCGGCCGACTTCGGCTGCCCTGGTTAGAGTGGTCGCGTGCTCCCGCCATCGCCGCACCCGGAGACCGGGTCCACGGACGCTGTCACCCTGCCCCGCTCCCTGCTCGACGGCGTCGGTGCCACTGCGGCCGGTGCCGCCTGGCTCGAACAGCTGCCGCAGCTGGTGCACCGGGCACAGCACCGGTGGCAGGTGCAGCTGACCGAACCGTTCGGAGTGGGCACCGCCGCCTGGACCGCACCGGGCACCCTGCCGGACGGGACCCCGGTGGTGGTGAAGATCTCCTACCCCCACGATGAAGCGCGGCACGAGGCGACCGCGCTGCGGCTGTGGCACGGCTGGGCGGCGGTGGAGCTGCTCGACCACCACGGCCAGGACTGGGCCCTGCTGCTGCGTCGGGCGCATCCGGGCACGCCGATGCTGCATGACACCTCCCCGCCCGATCTGCGAGTCAGCCATGGTGTGGAGGTGCTACGGAACCTGCACCAGGCCGACACCACCGCCGCCCAGATGCCGTACCTAAACGCGGTCAGCGCCCGCTGGGCCACGATCGCCGCCGACCGCGCCACCCGGTGGGCACCGATGCTCACCGGCGGCGAGCACCTGGTCCGCACCGGGCTGGACCTGTTGCGCGCGTTCGGGACCCCGGGCGCCAAACCAGGGCCCGTGGTGCTGCTGCACGGGGACCTGAACCCCGGCAACCTGCTCCTGGACGCCCCCACGGCAGGATCCGGGCACTGGCTCGCCATCGACCCGAAGCCGATGGTCGGCGATCCGGCCTACGACCTGTGGCCACTGCTCTCCCAGGTGGACCAGCCCTTCACCCGTCCCGATCCCTATGCCCTGATGCAGCACCGGGTGCAGCTGGCCGCGACCGCGCTCGGCATCCCGCCGCTGCGGATCAGTGAATGGGCGCTGGCCCGCACCATCGAGTCCATCCTCTGGCAGCTGGAGACGTTCACCGATCCGGCGCGGCGCGAAGCCGCGCGCACCGAACTGTGGCAGGCCGACATCTGGTACCGGCTGGCCTACGGCTGAGCCTGCCGAGACGCATGGACGCGCCCGCCCGGTGGCAAGGTCTGGCGACCCATGGCCCACACCCCACCAGCGACGGCGACGCAGCTGCCGCTGCGATCGTTCCTGGGCTACGGCGCGGGCGACATGGCGAACAACCTGACGTTCCGTCTGGTGATCACCTTCCTCGCCCTCTACTACACCGACGTGCTGGTGGTGCGTGAGTCCACCGGGCCGCGCCCGCACGGAGCACACTGACTGCCCCGAAGCAGCACGCAACAATACGCTTGACCAGCAGATAGTCATCCGTCTGCGCACGCATCACCTCCTCGCCTGCGGCAGACTGACGGCGTGAAGATGACCACCCGGCGGCGCACCACGGCCCGCACGGCCCAGATGCCGAAGCTGGCCCGTTCCCCCGCGCGTGGTGCCCGCCTGCACGCACACCGGCTCCCGGAACGGCACCTGCGCGCCGAGGACACCGGTGACGGGGTGCCCCGCTGGATGGTCAAGGCCGGTGGGTGGTCCTGGCGGCTGCTCCTGGTGATCGCCGTGGTCTCGTTGTTCGTGTGGGCCACGGCCCGGATCCAGCTCGTCTTCACCGCCGTGTTCCTGGCGCTGGTGTTCAGCGCGGTGCTGCGTCCGTTCGTGAACCTGATGGACCGGGTGATGCCGCGGCCGCTGGCCACGGCACTGTCCATGTTCGGCGCCTTCCTTGTGGTCAGCGGGCTGATCACCTATGTGGTCGCCTCCGTGACCGGTCAGTGGAGCACTCTCTCGGACCGGTTCTCCGACGGTCTGAACGAACTCTTCGACCTGGCCCAGCATCTGCCGTTCGGGATCTCCATCACCACTGCGCAGCTGGAGGAGTGGGCCGGTACCGGGCTGGAGTGGGTCCAGGAGAACCAGACCGTGCTGCTGGACCGCGCCGCCGAGGGTGCCGGATCGGTGTTCGAGACCTTTGCCATCCTCGCCCTGGCGATCTTCTGCACGGTCTTCTTCCTCACTCGCGGGAACGAGATGTGGCGCTGGTTCATCAACCAGCTGCCCGCCCGGTTGCGGGAGAAGTGGATGATCGCCGGTGGGGTGAGCTGGTACACCTTCTCCGGCTACGCCCGCGGGACGGTGATCATCGCCGTGGTGGACGGCATCCTCGCCTTCATCGTGCTCATCGTGGCCGGGGTCCCGCTGGCAGCACCACTGGCGGTGCTCGTCTTCATCGGTGCTTTCATCCCCCTGGTGGGTGCACCGGCGGCGATGATCGTGGCGATGATCGTGGCGCTGGCGGTCAACGGTCCGGTGAACGCGGTGATCGTGGGCATCTTCATCGCTCTGATCGGCCAGTTCGAGGGGCATGTGCTGCAGCCGATGGTGATGGGCAAGCAGGTCTCGCTGCACCCGGTGGTGGTCGCCCTCGCCGTCACCTCCGGCACCTTGGTGGCGGGCATCCTCGGCGCGATCATCGTGATCCCGATCGTTGCCGTGATCTGGTCGGTCTACGCCCGGTTGCGCACAGTGGAGCCGCCAATGGACGAGAACGAGGTGGTCACCACTCCATGAGTGGTGGCACGTGCCCACTCGCCACGAGGTGAGGTGCTGCTCCGGCGATGCGAGGATGCGCTGGAGCTGCGGGTGAACGGCGTGTTCGCGATGGACACCGCCCAGACCTCCACCGAACGTGCCCTGGCACGGGCGGCCCTGGCGGACTGTGCGCACCCGGACCGGTTCCTCCTCGGCCGCCTCGGTCTGGGCTTCACCGCCGCTGAGATCCTCCGAGTCGGCGACCATCCCTCCGGCAGGGTCAGCGGAAGTCCCTCGACCTGCTGGCCACCCGCAGGCTGAGCTCGCTCACCTGGTCGGCCATCAGGTTGGTCACCCCGTCGGCATGTTCCACGGTGCCGCGCACCACCAGGGCCGCGCTGCCCCGGACCACTTTCCGGTACCGCTGCCACAGTCCGGCCGAGCAGATCACGTTCAGGATCCCGGTCTCGTCCTCCAGGGACAGGAAGGTCACCCCGGAGGCGGTGGCCGGCCGCTGCCGGTGGGTCACCACCCCGGCTACCCGTACCCGGGTACCCGACCCGGCACCGGGCACGTCCACCACCCGCAGCACTCCCCCGGCGTCCAGCTCCGCGCGGCGGAACTGGGTGGGATAGGAGTCGGTGGACACTCCGGTGGCCCACACATCCGCCACAGCCGTGGATACCTGGTCCATCGCCGGTAGCTCAGGCACGCTGGTGCCCACAGCGGTCAATGGCAACGGCTCCTGGACCCACCCGCCGCGCACAGTGCCGCTCTCTGCCGCCAGCGCACCGGCCAGCCACAGCCCCTCCCGACGCTGGTGGCCGAGGTCTGCCAGCGCCCCAGCGGTGGCCAGTGCCTCCAGCTGGCTGGCCGACAACCGCACCCGGCGGGCCAGATCGGCCAGATCGACGAATGGCGCCTGGGCGCGAGCCTGCACGATCCGCTCGGCGGTCTTCTCCCCGATACCCCGGACCGGGGCGAGGCCGAGACGGACTCCGAGTGCGCCGTCGTCGGCTCGTTCCACACGGGCGTGCACCCCGGAGGTGACTACCCCGGCCCGCTGCACCACCACGCCGCGGCGGCGGGCATCGGCCACCAACGACTGCGGGGAGTAGAACCCCATCGGCTGAGCGGCGAGCAGCCCGGCATAGAAGGCCTCCGGGTGGCGCACCTTCAGCCAGGCGCTGGCATAGACCAGGTAGGCGAAGGAGAACGCGTGCGACTCCGGAAAACCGAAGTCTGAGAACGCCTTGAGCTTGTCGAAGATCTGCTCGGCCACCTCCTCGCTCACCCCGTTGGCAGCCATCCCGTCCAGCAGCCGCTGGTGCAGTGCCTCCATCCGCTCCACGGACCGTTTCGAGCCCATCGCCCGGCGCAGCTGGTCCGCCTCGGCCGGGGAGAAGGAGGCCACGTCGATGGCGATCTGCATCAGCTGCTCCTGGAACAGCGGGACACCGAGGGTCTTGGCCAGCGCCGGCTCCAGCAGCGGGTGCAGGTAGGTGACCTTCTCCCGGTCGTTGCGGCGCTCGATATAGGGGTGCACCGCGTCCCCCTGGATCGGGCCGGGGCGGATCAGGGCGACCTCCACCACGATGTCGTAGAAGGTGCGCGGGCGCAGCCGGGGCAGGGTGGCCATCTGCGCCCGGGACTCCACCTGGAACACGCCGACGGTGTCCGCGGCGCAGAGCAGGTCGTACACGGCGGGGTCCTCCTGCGGCAGCGAGTGCAGCCCCAGCGTGAGGCCCTCGGTGCGCTCGATCTCCTCGAAGGCCAGCCGCAGCGCGGTGAGCATGCCCAGCCCGAGCAGGTCGAACTTCACCAGGCCGGCGTCGGCGCAGTCGTCCTTGTCCCACTGCAGCACCGTCCGCCCGGGCATCGTGGCCCACTCCACCGGGCAGACGTCGATCACCGGCCGGTCGCAGAGCACCATCCCACCGGAGTGGATGCCCAGGTGGCGGGGCAGGCGGAGCATCTGCTCGGCGATCTCGGTGACCTGCTCCGGAGCGCCGGTGTCCTCACCAGCCAGGCTGCCCCAGCGTTCCACGCTCTTGGACCAGGCGTCCTGCTGACCGGGGTCGTGGCCGAAAGCGCGGGCAGCATCCCGGATCGCTGACTTCGGCCGGTAGGAGATCACGTTCGCCACCTGGGCGGCGTGGCTGCGCCCGTACCGGGTGTACACGTGCTGGATCACCTCCTCCCGGCGGCCGGACTCGATGTCCAGGTCGATGTCCGGCGGCCCGGAGCGGCCCGGGGAGAGAAACCGTTCGAAGAGCATCTGGTGCTGTACCGCGTCCACTGCGGTGATGCCGAGGGCGTAGCAGACGGCGGAGTTCGCCGCCGAACCACGGCCCTGGCAGAGGATGCCCTGCCGGCGGCAGAACTCCACGATCTCGTGCACGATGAGGAAGTAGCCGGGGAAGTCCAGCGCGGTGATCACCTCCAGCTCGTGGGCGATCGTGGCGTAGGCGGTGCTCAGCCGGGCTTCGTCCGGTGGTCCGTAGCGTTCCCTCGCCCCCCGCATCGTCAGCTCCCGCAACCAGCTGGCCTCGGTGTGTCCGGCAGGCACCGGGTAGGGCGGGAGGTTCGGCGCCACCAGGTGCAGGTCGAAGGCACACTCGGCAGCGAGTGCGGCGCTGGTGGCCACTGCCTGCGGGTGCCGGTGGTGGCGGGCGAGCATCTCTGCCGGGCTGCGCAGATGGGCGGCCCGAGGCGGGAGCCAGCCGGCCATCTCCTCCAGCGTGGAACGAGCCCGGACGGCGGCGAGGACATCGGCGAGGTGCTGGTCGGCCGGGGTGGCACAGTGCACCGCCCCGGTGGCCACCAGCGGCAGCCGGGCGTCCCCGGCCAGCTCGGCGAGCGCATCGGCGCGCACCGAGTCCAGCGGGGCGCCGCCGTCGGTACTCTCCACGGCCACGTTCTCCCGGCCGAACAGGTCGGTGAGCAGGTCCAGCTCGCGCCGGGCGGTGGGCAGGTCGAACTCGCCGGGGTGAGGTTCCAGTGCCCGGCGCACGCTGCCCTTGCGGCAGCCGGTGAGCACCAGCCAGTTCCCGGCCGCCAGGTCCGCCAGCTCCTCCAGCTGGTAACGCGCCTCGCCCTTCTTTCCGCTGGCCAGGTGCGCGCGGGCGATGGCGCGGGACAGGCGGCGGTAGCCTTCCGGGCCGCGGGCCAGGACCAGCAGGTGGGTGCCGTCCGGATCGGGCATCCCGGTGGGCCGGGTGGTGGCGTCCAGGCTCAGCTCGGCGCCGTAGACCGTCGGGATCGGTGCAGCTGCAGCGGCCTCGCAGAACCGGACCACCCCGTAGAGACCGTCGTGGTCGGTGATCGCCACCGCGGACAGGCCCAGCCGGACCGCCTCCAGGACGAGCTCCTCCGGCTGGCTGGCGCCGTCCAGGAAGCTGAACGCGGAGTGGGCATGCAGCTCGGCGTAGGCGGTCATCGCATACTCCTCACGCCACGGCACTGATCGAACATCCGTTTCATTCTACCGCGTGGATGTGCTGCTCACCACCGAGTCGTAGTCGACACCTTGCACCGCGGCCTGGGCGAACGGCTATCCTGGGCTGCAGCGTCGCGTGCCGGTGACAACCGACTGTCAGGCATGGAGGCGCCGGATACGAAGGAGGACGACATGAGAATGTCACCCCCTTCGCCCTCACGTGACTGAGGGCGAGAAGACCAGGCTGATCGCCTGGAGCACCGAGTTGCGCGCTGTGCACGAGAGACTGCGCGAGGCACTGCGCCTGACCCGCGCCGCGCTGGACGAGGGACGGGACGCCGTACAGGCCAGCCGCGACCTACTGCTGTTCTGCCACGGGTTCTGCACGGCCCTCGACGGCCACCACCAGGCGGAGGACCGGCGCCTGTTCCCGGCCATCGCCGAGCAGTATCCCCAGCTACGGGACACGCTGCGCTACCTCACTCAGGACCACTCGATGATCGCGCACCTGATCACCGGCCTGAGCGAGAGTGTGGCCAGAGCCGACTCCCCCAGCGAGCTCGACCGACATCTGGAGGGCATCGCCGCGATCATGGAGTCGCACTTCCGGTACGAGGAGCGCCAGCTGCTCACCGTGCTGGAGACGCTCGCGTTGACGGCGGACGTCGAGGTGGTGCTGGGGCCGCTGTGAGGTGCCTGGTGGCGCGGCGACCGAGCCGGTGCTGGTTTCGCCCGCGCGCGGCCGGCACCGGCCCGGTCACCGCCCGTTGACGTCCAGCTCGAGGGCCTCGAACACGCCGGACAGGTAGCCCAACGCATGCGCCCGCCCCCGACTGCAGAAGGCGGCAGTGGAGGTGTCCGCCCAGGTGTCCGGGTCGCCGATCATCGCGGGCACGTGGTCGTCGATGAGGAAGGAGTCGAAACCGCGGTCCACCAGGCGGCGAACCACGGCTGCGGGGTTGTAGTTGCCCTCCCCCAGGAAGCTCTCCGCGAACTTCGGCACCGTGCCCTGCACATCGCGGAAGTGCACGTAGGCGATCCGTCCGCGGGGTCCGAAGTAGTCGATCACCGCGTTCACGCTGCGCTCGCCGTCCATCTCCGAGACGGTGCCCAGGCACAGGTTCAGCGCCCAAGCGGGACTGTCTCCGGAGACCTGGTGCGCCTTCATCAATCCCTGTGGGCTGGACATGATCCGGGCGAAGCCGCCGAGCGGCACGTCGATCGGCGGATCGTCCGGATGCAGGGCCAGGCGCACGCCGGCCGCCTCGGCCACCGGCAGCACGGCGCGCAGGAAGTACTCGTAGTTCTGCCACATCTGGTCCGCCTCGAGCACCACCTGCTCCTCGGTGGCCGCCGGGGTGAGCTTGTAGCCGGCGAGCTTGTTGCCCTCGGCCACCCGGTCGATGTCGAAAGCGGTGACCAGTGCGCCACCACGGCCGCGGGCGTGCAGGTCGGTGCGCCACACGTAGCCGGGAAGGAAGTGGTGGCCGAGAGTCGGGATCCCGGCCTCTCCCATGTGCTCGATGGTACGGCAGTAGTTCTCCAGCTGCTCGTCGCGCCCGGGTTCACCGCGGAGCACCTTGTCCCAGTGCAGGTACGGGACGTTCTCGATGGCCTCCAGACGTAGTCCGGCGTCCTCGCAGCGCTGCCGCAGTGCGGTCAGCTCCTCGAGGCGCCAGTAGCCGGCCGAGGAGTCCAGGTTGGTGGGGGTGTGCAGGTGCACGCTCGCCAACCCGAGCTGGTGGGCGAAGGTGATCACGGCCTCGTCCAGTGCCTCGATGTGCCCGAGGGCCAGTCTGATGCTCATCGGTCCGCTCCCGTCGCTGCCGTACCCGATGCTAGCGGGCACCGATCGCCGCCGGGCACGTCGAGGATCAGCACGACGGCGGTGGGCGGGGTTTTCGTTGATTTCTCGCCGTTTGTGGGGAATGTCAGACCCTGGTGGTTGACTGGTTTCATGGTCGCACAGCCGCTCCCGCTACCCCCAGGGCACCGCCTGGGGAGGGTGGTGTGCTGGCTGATCTGCGGGCTGTGGAGTCCGGGATCGATCAGGGCTTGTTGGTCCGGGCGGAGACCCTGCTGGACTGGGTGGAGGAGCAGGAGATGGCTCCGTTCGCCGATCTGACCTCGGCGCAGCTGGACACCGGCGCTGATCCCTACGGCGAGGCCGAGACCGAGGACTTCCTCGGGCGGGCGCGGACCGGTGGCCCGCTGGAGGGACCCCCGGTCGGACGGCCGGTGGCGATCGCCGGCGAGGGCGCGCCGATGGTGTCCGATCTGGCCTTGGTGGATCTAGCGGCGGCATTGGGCCGCAGTGTGGTCTCGCTGCGCCGGGCTACCGTGGGTACGTGTCCCACACCTCCTCAGATCCCATGCCGGGCGGCGCGCTGTTCGACCTGGACGGCACGCTGATCGACAGCGAGCCGCAGTGGCAGATCGCTCAGACCCGGCTCGCAGAGAGCGCCGGCGTCAGCTGGACCGACGAGGACTTCCGCGCCACCACTGGTCAACCGATGCCCCGGTGGGCGGCGATCCTCTCCGACCGTGGGGTCCCCGGCACGCTCGAGGAGATCATCGACCATGCGGTGCAGTTCGTCACCGAGCAGATCCGCACGCGGATGCCCTGGCTGCCCGGTGCCCGTGAGCTCCTCACGGGAGTCGCTGCGGCCGGTGTCCCCTGCGCCCTGGTCACCAACAACGCCGCTGCCAGCGCCGCGCTGGTCGCCGAGGCAGCAGGAGTGTTCGGAGCGGTGGTCTCCTCTGCAGATGTCACCGACCCCAAACCGCATCCGGAGCCGTACCTCACCGCGGCCCGCTGGCTCGGCGTGGACCCCCAGCGCAGCATCGCCTTCGAGGATTCCGTCGCCGGTGCCACCAGCGCGCATCGGGCCGGGATGGCGGTCTGGTTCCTGACCGAGCACACCGCCGACCCGCAGATACCGGCTGCACGGTTGCTCACCTCGCTGACCGACGTCCGAGCCAGCGACGTGGTCACCGAGCTCGGACTCGACCCGGTGTGATGATCCGCATCCCGCGTCCGATCGCACGTGCCCCGATCGCCCTCTACCGAGCCGGGTTCGGCGGACTGCTCGGCCGCCGGTTCGTTCTCCTCGAGCATCGGGGCCGGATCAGCGGTCAGATCCGCCAGGTGGTGCTGGAGACCCTCAGCGTCGAGGCGGATGTGATCCATGTGGTTTCTGGTTATGGCTGGTCGGCGCAGTGGCTCCGCAACGTCCAGGCCGATGCCCGGGTACGGGTGACCTGCGGCTGGTCCCGGCCGCGCGGTGGGCGGGCGCTGATTCTCCAGCCGGACGAAGCAGTGACGGTGCTGGAGGACTACCGACGGCGCCATCGGCTGGCCACCCGGGCACTCGCCCGGGCTCTGGGGTACCCCCAGCTCGGCGCGGAGGAGCCGCTGGAGACCCAGCTCGGTGAGCAGCTGCCGGTGGTACGGCTGAGCCTGCGCGGCTGAGATGCGGGTGGCGCAGGCACACACCGATGCCGTCGGCACCCGGACCGACGCGAGCGCCCCTCCCCCGCTCTGGTCAGGGCGGGGAGGGGCGCCCGGGCCCAGGTCGCTAGACCATCACCGCAGGTACAGGTTGTAGTAGTCACCAGGCCAGGTACCGGCGTACTCGCACTTGTAGTCGTCGTAGTCGAAGTACGGACTGTTGACGTAGAACTCGCCGTAGTCGTGGCAGTCTGCCTCGAAGTAGTACCAGTCCTTGTACTGCCAGGACGAGGCCTCGGGTGCCCCGGACGGGGCTGCGTCGACCGGTGCGGCGCTCACAGCGCCCGCAGGCACAACAGCCAGTCCGGCCACGACGGCGAATGCCGTGGTCAGTCGGCGGCGCCGAGTGGTGCGCGTGGTGGTAGTCATGGTGACTCCTCTCATCGACCTCGATCTCGGTCGTTCTCGGCCGAGCGAGCCCACCATGCGCTCACGCTCTTGCACGCGTCTTACACCCCAGGGTGAGGCACACCGGTCAGCACTCCGCTGATCCCCACCCCATGGATAGGAGCTTTTTGCGCGCAATGAGCTTTCATGGGAGTCATCGTTCCCACAAGAGGAATTGACATTATTTCGCAATGGCGTGATGACCGACTCTCGCCTCGTTATCGCCTGGAGTCGTTCACCTTGACGCCAAGAATGCGACACCTCGCCGTCATCTAACTCCGATGAACTGAGTCCCGCTCCGCACCAGGGACGTGCTGAGCAGCTATCAGCCACGTGGAGCGAGGGACACCTTGATGCAGCACGCGCATGCCGGACGCCGCAAAGCCTGGACGTCGGGGGCGGAACGGCACAGCATCGGTGCACACGAGCGGCGGGGCCGGTGGCGGCCACTGCTCCTGGTTGCCAGTGTGGTGGCGGCGTTGACGGTTCCACTCGCAGCTGCGCCGGTGGCGGCGGCACCTCTGGACGGGGTGGCGGGCAACGGTACCGCCGGCGACCCGTACGAAGTGGCCGATGCCTCCGGCTTGTTCACCTTCGCCGAGGCCGCGAACGCAGACCCGGCCGAGTACGCCTACGCGCACGTGGACGTCGTCGCCGACATCGACTTCAGCGAGGAGCAGCCGTTCCCCGGGCTGGACACCTTCTCCGGCACCCTCGATGGTCTCGGGCACACCCTCTCCGGGCTCGAGTACGGGCCCTCTCCTTCCTCAGCGGCCGACCTCGGCCTGATCCGCACCCTGGACGGCGGCACGGTCCGCAACCTCACCATCGAGGGACTGACCGTGGACAACGGAACCGAGACCGGCTTCGTGGCCGGTGTCGCCGTCCGCGCCGTCGACGCCACGATCACCGGCAATGCTGTGGTCGAGGCCACCCTGACCGCAGCGAACGGGGAGAAGGCGGGCGGCCTGGTCGCCGAGACCGACGGCGGCACCCTGACCAACAACTACGTCCATGCCACGATCACCGCCAACGAGATGCCCGCCGGCATCGCCGCCTATGCCAAGGGGGACGCGCGCATCGCCGACAACCTGGTCGACGCCGACCTGGTGATGCGCACTCCGGGTGGTCCCGACGGCACCCAGGGCAACAACGCGGGCATGATCATCGGCTACCCGGGAACGCCGAACTCGGGTGTGTTCACCGGGAACGTAGCTCTCGACGGCACGATCGACTATGACGGCCGCATCGACGGGTCCGTCGGCCGGATCCTGGGCTTCACCGACTACGGCGGCTGGACGGCGGAGGAGAACCTCGCCAGCACGAGCATCACCATCTCCGGGCAGCCAGTGAGCGGCCCCGGCACGAAGAACCAGCACGGCACCGACACCGATCCCGCCGACCTCGCCCAGGTGGAGACCTACGAGCAGCTCGGCTGGGACTTCGACAACGCCTGGGAGTTCGACGACACTGCCCAGCACCCAGTGCCGGCCTACAGCTACACCCTCTCCGGCTCAGGCACCGAGGACTCCCCGTTCCAGATCGCCAGCGCCACCGACCTGGAGTTCCTCGCCGAGCAGCTCAACGCCGGCAACTCGCGCTACACCGAGGCCGGCACGTACATGCTGACCGCCGACCTGGACTTCACCGACCGCTCCGCCTTCATCGGCATCGACTCCTTCACCGCGGTGCTCGACGGCCAGGGGTACACCATCACCGGCATCGAGTACGGCCCGAGCGAATCCTCCGCGCAGCTGGCGCTGATCCGCGAGCTGGACGGCGGTACGGTCCGCGACCTGCGCCTGGACGGCGTCCGGGCGCACTCGGAGAGCGAGACGGAGAGCGACTACGCCGCCGGGGTCGCCGCAGTGGCCACCGATGCCCACCTCGACGGGATCAGCATCACCGGGCTCGACCTGGTGGCCGAGGGTGCCGAGAAGGCGGCCGGGATCGCCGCGGAGCTTCGCGGTTCGAGCGTGGTGGAGAACTCCTGGGTGGACGGGCAGATCGTCGCGCTGAAGATGCCCGCGGGAATCACCTCCTACGCCGCCGACAGTGCCGTGGTGCGCCACAACCTGCTCACCGTGGAGGTCACTGCGATTACCGACGGCGCCGAGGGCACCCGGGGGATCAACGCCGCCCTGGTCGTGGCCTACCCGGGCAACGGCAACGACGCCTCCATCAGCGGGAACGTTGCCTTCTCCGGTGAGGTCACCTACACCGGTGAGGTGGCAGGGTTCGCCGGCCGCATCCTCGGCTACTACCAGGCTGACGGCCCGTACCGGGTCCCCGACCTGTCGAACAACCTGGCCGCTGCGGACATCCCGGTGGCCGGTCAACCGGTGACCGGCGACGCCGATGGTCCGCACGGCGCCGACACCGATGCCGAGCAGCTCGCCGAGGAGTCCACCTACACCGACCTGGGCTGGGACTTCGAGGAGGCGTGGCGGTTCGACGAGGGCCGTGGTCACCCGATCCCGCACTTCGTCCCCGAGGGCGACCGGCCCAGCCGCATCACCACCACCTTCTTCGGCGACCCGCAGACCCAGCGTGCCTTCACCTGGTACTCCGAGCTCGGTGAAAACGGCGTGGTGCAGCTGGCCGAGTCGCGGGACCTGGCCGACGCCCGCACGGTCTCCGCCGAACCCAGCCAGAATGCCCGAGGGGAGCTGTTCTACCAGGCTGTGGCGACCGACCTCGCGCCGGACACCCGGTACCACTACCGGGTCGGCGATGCCGAGGAGGGGGTGTGGAGTGCGATCGGCACCTTCGTCACCAGTGACGGCGCCTCGGACTTCAGCTTCATCAACCTCACCGACACCCAGTCCCAGAACGTCGCCGAGGCGGAGCTCTCCGCCAGCACGATGGCGGCATCACTGGAGACCGTCCCGGGCGCGGAGTTCATCGTCCACAACGGGGACGTCGTTGAGCACGGCGACCGGGAGCAGGACTGGATCGACCTGCTCGGAGCCGCTGAGCCGACGTTGCTCAGCACCACGATCGCCCCGGCCTCCGGCAACCACGACCAGGCCACCGATGCGTTCACCAATCACTTCGCCGTCGAGGCCCCGAACGGTCAGGACACCTCGACCGGTGCGTACTACTCCTTCGACTACAACGCCGCACACATCGCGGTGCTGAACACGAACGAGGACCCGGCCCAGTCGGTGAGCGACGAGCAGATCGACTGGCTCCGCCAGGACGTCACGGCAGCGCGCGAACGCGGTGCGGAGTGGATCCTCGTCTCCATGCACAAGGGCCCCTACACCACGGCGAACCACGCCGATGACGCGGACATCATCGCGATGCGCGAGGCGCTCGTCCCGCTGATCGCCGAGCTGGACATCGACCTGGTGCTGCAGGGCCACGACCATGTGATGAGCCGCACCGAGGTGCTCACCCACGATCCGGACGGTGTGGCCGAGGCGGCACCGGTGGCCACCGACGTGATCACCGAAATGATCAACGGCAAACGCACCGAGTACGCGGTCAGCCCGCAGGGGACCATCTACTTCCTGCCGAACACTGCCGGAGCCAAGCACTACCAGCAGACCACCTCCCTCGGCGGCGGGATGGACCTGGAGAGCTACCTGCAGCTCTTCGACCGCACCGGTGAACAAGGGACCGAGAACTTCGCCGCGATCCGGGTCGAGCAGGACCGGCTGACGGTCGATGTCTACGACATCCGCGACAACGGGCAGCCGCGGCTGTTCGAGAGCTTCGGTATCGACCGCCAGATCACCACAGTGGACGAGCAGATCGCTGCCCTGCCGGCACCGGCGGACCTCACCGAGGCCGATGGCGACGCCGTGACCTCGGCGCGTACCGCCGTCAACTCTCTGACGGAAGCACAGCGCAGTGGCCTCGCCCACCTCGACGGGCTCGAGGAGCGGGAGGCGCAGCTGCGCGAGCTCACCGGACGCACCGACGCTAGCGGCGCCCAGGTGGCCTGGGCCGCGCCCGACGCCGAGGAACGCCAGACCGTGACCGTGCGCAACTCCGGCCGCATGGACCTGGCCGCGATGCCGGTGCGTCTGGAACTGCGCCATACCCCGAACGTCGCCCCCGATGCGCTGGCGTTCACCACCGGTTCCGGTGAGCATCTCCCCTACGAGGTGGAGTCCTGGCAGCCGGGCCAGGGCTCGGTGGTCTGGGTGCGCCTGCCTGAGCTTGCCGCCGAATCGGCACAGACGATCTGGGCCTACTTCGGCACCACCGCCGGCACACCCGACCCGGCCCGCGTGTGGACCGAGGACTACGCCCTGGTGGAGCACTTCGCCGGCTCTGCCGAGGCGGGCGCCACGATGACGGACTCCACCGGACGCCAGGAGGGCGAGGTGATCGGCGGTGACATCGCCAGCTCGGTCACCGAGAGTGGGGAGGCCAGCGCCCGGCTCGAGGGCGCCCGGTTGCAGTATGCCGGCGACGTCGGTGGTCAGCACGACCGGATCTCGATCAGCTCCGTGGTCTCGTTGACCGAGGAGCAGCTGGCTGCCCTCGACGACGGCGCGCCGATCGTGGCGAAGGAGTCCGCCGACCAGGACGGGCTGGCTGCGTTCTGGCAGGGCATCCGCCCGGACGGGAGCCTGGGCACCCGGTTGGCCGGCAACAGCTTCGAGTTCGACCCTGTCGACCTGGAGCACAGCTTCGACTTTGCCGCCGACGGCGAGGAGCACCTCATCACCCAGGTCTATGACGGGATGACCTACTCCGTGTTCATCGACGGTGAGCAGGTGCACGCCCAGATGGTGGAGTACCGCTCCACCTACGGCGACCCGTCCGTCCCGACCACGATCGGTGATCTGCACACCACTGACGGCGAACCGGACTCACCGTTCACCGGCACGATCTCGGAGGTCCAGATCGCCGGGATCGCCTTCTCCCCCGCGATGGAGCAGTTCCGCTACGACACCCTCACCGGAGAGGCCATCAGCTACGGGGAGCGGACCTCTCGCAGTGCGGACGATGCCCTGCTCGCCGTCGGTACCCCCGAGGCCGGGACGGCTCTCGAGGCCGGCCTGGTGCCGGTGACCGGCACGGTGTCCCACCGTGGGCAGCTGACCGCGACGGTCGACGGTGACGAGGTACTGAGCACCGCAGTGGACGCCGGCGACTTCTCGGTGGAGGTGCCGGTGAACGCGCTCGGGAGCCAGGAGGTGCAGCTACAGCTGAGCAGCGAGGCGGGCCAGGCGCACGCCTCTGTCGCGCTCGAGGTCAGCGACACCCGCGCCCCCGACGCACCGCAGGTGAGCCACGAGGTGGACCCGGGCACCGGGACCGCGACGCTGGAGGTCCAGCCGGACAGCCTGGACCGCGAGCGGCTGTTCACCGACATCTGGGCGAACGCCACTGTGCCCCTCGATGGCGGCAACACGGTGGTGCGCACCGGCTCCACCACTGATCGCACCCCGGGCGATCTCACCCCGAACAGTGGGTCGGTCACCGGCGAACTGCTGCCCACCACCGTCGGAGAGGACGAGAACCCCTACCAGATCCACCAGATCACCCTGACCCCGGAGCAGGCCGAGCAGGGCCGGGTGCACGCGGCCTGGACCGGCACCGGCGACCAGCGCCGCGTCTCGGCCTACGTCTGGGACACCGCGGCGCAGGAGTGGACGCTGTCCGACACCGGCGGTTCGGTCGAGGGCAGCACCGTCAGCCTGGACATCACCGCCGAGGAGGAAGCGATCGCCGCCGACGGTACGGTCGCCGTGCTGATCTGGCGTGGGCTGGTGACCTCGCCGGCGAATGCGGAGGACGTCACCGCCGAACCGGACCGGCTGGACTACAGCTGGGGGCTGGACCACGTGCCGGACACCCAGCTCTACGCCCAGGCGACCCCGGAGCTGATGGTCGACCAGTTCGAGTATGTGGCCGACCGCGCCGAGGAGCGGGACACCCGCCTGGTGGTCCAGGCCGGTGACTGGGTGAACCGGGAGTACCTCTCCCAGGAGTACCAGTGGGTGGGTGCCGAGCCGGCCGCCCAGGCGCTCGAGGACGCCGAGGTGCCCTACCTGATCTCCTGGGGCAACCACGACTACACCGACAGCCGGAACGGCCGGGTCATGCTGCCCCGGTACTTCCCGATGGAACGCTTCGCGGAGAGCCTGGAGGGTTCGCAGTGGTCCTTCGGCGGTAGTCAGAGCATCGACAACTACTACTACACCGGCGAGATCGACGGCGCACCGCTCCTGGTGCTCACCGTCGGCTTCTTCTCCGCCGACCAGGCCGACGACGCCGGACTCGCCTGGGCGAGCGAGGTGATCGCCGACCACCCGGACCACACGGTGATCATCGCGAACCACAACTCGGTGGGAGCGGGGCAGAACAACTGGTCCAACGACGCCGTGCTGGACACGTTGGTCAAGCCGTACTCGAACGTGGCACTGGTGCTCGGCGGTCACATCGCCGGCACCGGGGTGGCCAGCTATGAGCGCGAGGACGGGTCCCTCGCCTACGGGATCCTCACCGACTACCAGGGCCGGGTGTACGGCGGTGAGGAGTTCCTGCGTCACCTGAGCATCGACGCGGAGAACGACCTGCTCTACGCCAACACCTACTCACCGCTGCTGCAGGCCACCAGCTCGGACGGGCAGTGGCACCAGGAGATCGACCCGGAGGCAATCCCCGGCTTCCATGGCAGCGACTCGGAGAACTTCGCCATCGAGCTCGACCTCGGCGGCGCCACGGAGCGCACGCTGACCACCGAGTCCTTCTCGATGAGCGTCGGTGAGCCGGTGCAGATCGCCGAGGACGTCACGAGCATCGGCGACGAACCGGTCACCGTGGAGCTCGAGGGTGCGGTGCCCGGGGTGGAGTACGCCTGGTACGCCGACCTGACCGACGAGGCCGGTCACAGCACCCGGAGCGCGGTGTCCACACTCACCGTCCCGCAGGGCCCCGAGCTGCCGCAGGCGCCCACTGACGTCGCAGCAACAGCGTCCGGCAGCACCGTACAGGTGAGCTGGTCGGCCCCCGGTGGCGTCGAGGTGGACCGGTACGAGGTGACGGTCGCCGACCGTGTGGTCACTGTGGACGGTGCTGTGCTCAGCACGGTGGTCACCGACTTTGAGCCGGGCAGCTACGAGGTCACGGTCCGTGCGCAGGCCGCGGCCGGCTGGTCCCCCTCCTCCGAGCCGGTCACCGTGACCGTCACCGAGCCTGACGGCGAAGGGCCCAGCGACCCGGCGCAGGTCACCGTGACCGGTGACCTCCGCCCGGGTGGCGAGATCACGGTCTGGGGCTCATCCCTGTCCGCAGGTGTGGAGGTCGACGTCGAGCTGCACTCCGACCCGGTCGCCCTCGGCCAGATGACGGCCGACGAGAACGGGGAGGCGGACCTGACGGCGACCCTTCCGATGGACACGGCACCCGGCGAACACCGGATCGTGCTCCTGGAGGAGGGCACCGAGATCGCCGCGGTGACAATCCTGGTCACCGGTGCGGACAACGGCTCTGGCGGTGGCGACGGTTCCGGCGGATCGGACGGTGACGCGGCCGGTGCGGATGACCCGAACGAGCACCTCACCGGTCACCTGCCGGACACCGGCGCCGATGTCTCCTGGCTTCCGGTCGCCCTGGTCTCGATCCTGGTGCTGCTGAGCATCGGTACGGTTCTGGTCCGCCGCCGTCTGCACACCGGTGGAGGCGGTCGCCACAGCTGACACCTGCCCTCGCAGCCTCACGCCTGGGCGATGACGATGATCCCGGAGACGATCGCGAATACCAGCACGAGGTAGCGCAGCAGCGGACCGTCGAGTCGATGGTGGGTGAACCGGCTCACGAACGATCCCAACCCCACGAACGGCAACAGCGCGGCAGAGACGAGGAGGGTGGCGCCCTGGATCTGCCCGCTGATCCCCAGGACGACGAGGGAGATCACCTCGCCGACCAGGAAGCACACCGCGACGGTCGACCGCAACATCGGCCCGGACTTGTGCTGATAGGCGAGTGCGAGCGGCGGCCCGCCCACACCGGTCGACGTCTCCGTGACACCAGTGATCAGGCCCACCACGGTCAACCCGGTCCGGTTCGGGTCAAAAGCAGGTGCGAGGAGTGCCACCACAGCAGCCACGATTGTCGAGATGCCGATCAACAGGGACAGCTGCTGCATGCTCACCACGAGCAAGATCCACAGGCCGAGAAAGGTGCCGGCGAATCTGCCGACACTGATCCACGTGATGCCTCGCCAGTCGAGGTCTGCCCGCTCCCGCCAGCCAACATAGGAATTCAACGGAATCATCAGCACCAGCAGCAGCACCGGGATGAGAGCGGGATCGACCAGGCTCACCACGGGCGCCGCGATCATCGCGAAGCCCATTCCGGCGGACCCCTGGGCGAAGGCCGCCACGAACACGGTCACGCCGAGGAGAACGAAGACGGCGAGGGTCATCTGCGCCGGGCTTTCCAGCGAGCGCTGTGCTCGCTCGAGGACGGATCGTCCCAGCCCACTGATTGTCCCCTCTCCAGACGAAGCCAACCCTGCACGATGCCACACTCAGTCTGGTTCGGCGGACAGGGAGGTCCTCTGTCCGGGCTCGCTCGTCGTAGGCCTAGTCGTAGATCCCCTCGATCCACCAGCCATCCGCGTCCCCGGCCAGCAGCAGGGCATGACCGGCTCCGGTCACCTGGAGGTAGTGCCGGTCGGCCTGTCCGGTCCACCAGCGCTCGACCACCGGCCACGGTCCGGCCCAGCCGGTCACCGCGAACTGCCGCTGCGCAGCACCGGACCGAGGGACAGCACCCTGATGAGGGCTAGTACCGGGCTGGGGCGCATCCTGCACGGTGCTCGGCGGGCGGTTCAGCTGGCCGCGCTCATCCACCTGGACCGGCTCACCATCGGCATCGAGGAGATGGATCGGCACCGGCTCGGTCGGCACTCGCGCCGGGAGTGGCCGCGGGATCTGCCCGGGCCAGGGTGCATCCGGATCGCGCACCGGACTGAGCTCATCTCCCCAGGCCACCAACCGGATCCGGTCCCGTGGGCTGCGTCCACCCTCGGCTACCGGGGCGAGTACTCCGTCGGCACCGAGCAACCCCTGGATCCGTAGTGCTGCGCGGCCGGCCTGGCGCTCCCCGCGGCCACTGCGCCCCCAGAGCCCCTCCTGCACTGCGGCCGCCGGCGTCACTTCCTCGGCGGTCAGCGCCAGGTGGGTCAGCGGCGCACTGGGCGGGCGACCGCTGCGGCCACTCAG
>DXBY01000327.1 GCA_019116305.1 Candidatus Ruania gallistercoris
GCGACGCCGTCGACGTGGCGGAAGAGATCGAACAGATGGCCCGGATCTTCCTGCTCCTGCAGGGGCAGCAGACCGCACCACTGCCAGAGGACGAACGCGCGCGCCTGTACGCACGCAACGAACGCAAGAAAGGGGCATAACACTATGGCTTCAGCAACGGTCAGCCTGTTCAGCGGTCTCGCCGTGAAGGACATTCTGGAGAACTCGGTCCTGCCGGCCTTCCGCACCGAGCACGGCACCGAGGTAGCGGCCACCTACGAGCCGACGAAGGTGCTCAGCGGTCTCATCGCCGACGGCGCACGCCCGGACGTGATGCTCGGCGTGGGCAGCGCGTTGGAACAGCTGGCGGACGATGGTGTGCTCGCCCGGGACAGCCTGAGCCCCTTGGTGCGGTCTGGCATCGGGGTGGCGGTGCCGCCAGATGCCGACGCGCCGAGCATTACCACTGTGGACGCACTGATCGCCGCGATCCGCGATGCCCGTTCGGTCGCCTACTCCCGCACCGGAGCCAGTGGCGCCCACTTCGCCGCGTTGCTGGAGCGGTGGGGGATCACCGACGAGGTGAACACCCGGGCCACGATCCTGGACAAGGGCTTCACGGCCGAGGCCCTGCTCGACGGCCGGGCCGACCTTGCCGTGCAGCAGGTGATCGAGCTGGCGTCGGTGGACGGCGTCCAGATCGTCGGCCCGCTTCCGGCCGATGCCCAGCACTATGTGGAACTGTGGGTCGGGGCCGGCACCGGCGTAGGACCCGCGGCGAAGGAACTGCTGCAGTTCCTCTGCTCACCGACCGCAACGGACGCGTACGCGGCGGCGGGCTTGGAAGTGACCCTCCCACGAACAAGAACGGTGATGTCATGACTTCGCTGCTACTGACCGGAGCCGGTGGACGGATGGCGCGCCCGCTGCGCCCCGCGCTGCTGGAGTCCGCGCAGCACCTGCGGCTGTATGCGCGTTCCGAGGTCGAGCTGGTGGACGAACGCGAGGAACTGGCGCTGGGCACCCTGGAGGACCTGGCGGCCCTGGAGCGGGCCTGCGCCGGGGTCGACGTGGTGATCCACCTCGGCGGTAAGGCCGACGAAGCGGACTTCTCCGAGATCCTGTCGGCAAACATCGTGGGCACCCACAACGTGTTCGAGGCGGCCCGACGCGCCGGGGTGCGGCGAGTGGTCTATGCCAGCTCGCACCATGTGACGGGGTTCCACTCAGTCGAGGAGATGGTCAGTGTGGACTCCGACGTCCGACCGGACACCTACTACGGCGTGAGCAAGGTCTTCGGCGAAGCGATCGGCCGGCTCTATCACGACAAGTGGGGGCTGGAGGTGGTCTGCCTGCGGATCGGGGTGTGCCGCGAGGAACCGGAGAACTCCGACCAGCTGCGCACCTGGCTGAGCGTGCCGGACAGCATTCGCCTGGTGCGCGCTGCGGTGGAGAACGAGGTGGCCGGCGGCTTCGCGAAGGTCTATGGAGTCTCCGATAACTCGCGCAGGTTCTGGGATACTCGGGGCAGTGAGCAGATCGGTTTCAGGGCCGAGGACAGTGCCGATGACTATGCCGAACGGTTCGGTGGTGAGCGGGAGTTCTCGACTCCGTACCAGGGGGGCGCATTCACGGGAAGTGAGTATCGGGGAGGGACATGGTGAGCGCCGACGAAGCGGACACTCGGATTCCGCCGTCACGGCGGCGGTCGACGCGAGTTCCCTTGGCGGACAAGGTCCACGACATGCTGCTCGTGCAGTTCATGAACGGGAAGCGGCCGCCGGGCCAGCGGTTGAACATCGACAAGCTCTCCCGGGAGCTCGACCTGAGCCCCACGCCGGTGCGCGAGGCCCTGGCGCGACTGGAGCACACCGGATTCGTGCGGCGGGAGGCGCTGCGGGG
Organism: Candidatus Ruania gallistercoris; assembly: GCA_019116305.1. Taxonomy (GTDB): domain Bacteria; phylum Actinomycetota; class Actinomycetes; order Actinomycetales; family Beutenbergiaceae; genus Ruania; species Ruania gallistercoris. The sequence goes on from DXBY01000327.1 coordinate 1,882, forward strand.
CTACGAGGTGGCCCCGCTGCTCAGTCCCACCGAGATCGTGCAGCTGATGGAGGCCCGGCTACTGCTCGAGCCCACGCTCGCCTCCGAAGCGACAACGCGCGCGACGCCGGAGTTCCTCGGCGAGCTCGAAGAGACGATCGACGTGATGGAGAAGGTCGGTGAGGAAGTTGCCGACGGGGAAGCGCTCCGGCAGTGCTGGCTCGCTGATGAATCGTTCCACGCCCTGATCAGCAGGCAGGCGGAGAATCTTTTCATCGAGCGCGCCTATCAGTCGATAGGGGGGCAACTGCAACGCTTTCGCCTCATCGGCGAGGCCGGCGTCTCGCATGCGCACAGTGCAGCGCAGGAGCACCGCCGGATCTACGAGGCGCTGAGCGCCGGCAACGCCGAAGAGGCGGCGGCGCGGATGCGGCAGCACATCGAGAGCGCCAAGCGTCGCACCCTCGAGGATGAGAAGGCCGCCCAGGAGGCGCAGCAGTCGACGACGGACTGAGGCTACCGCGGGTATACTCATAGTATGACTGCCACGACGATCAAAGTGTCGCGTGAGTTGCGCGACAAACTCAAGGAGCAGGCCCAGGCCGAAAATCGAACGCTTGGTGAGCACCTTGCCTACCTCGCTGCGAATGCCGATCAGGAGCGTCGCTTCGAACAGCTCCGTGAGGCGATCGCGCGTACGAGTCCCGAGGACATGGCGTCCTATCGTGAGGAGACAGCCTGGTGGGATCGGGCCGTGAATGACTGATCTGGCGACAGGCGATGTTGTCTGGGTGAGTCCCGATCTGACCATCGGCAGGGAGCAGCGCGGTCGGCGGCCCGCCATCATCGTCGCCGGGGCTGGCTACCTGCGCGTCGTCGACACCTTGGCACTCATCGTGCCGGTCACCTCTGTCGACCGTGGCTGGCCCAACCACGTACCTGTTGCGGGCCTGCCGGGGCCCTCCTGGGCGATGACCGAACAACTGCGAGCGACTGCTCGTGAGCGCCTCCATGGCCGGCTGGGTCAGGTTGACGAGATCACTCTGGCCAGTATTCGATCCTGGATCCGCGACTTCCTAGAGTTGTAGTCACCACCCCGTCGGAGAGGACTGCCGATGCCCGCCACGCAGCGCCCGCGCGTGCTCGTCTCCACCGATATCGGTGGCACCGACCCGGACGACTTCCAGTCGATGGTGCACCTGCTGCTGTATGCGGACGTGCTGGACATCGAGGGGCTGATCGCCTCCCCCTATGGCGAGGGGAGAGCAACTGACATCCACCGGGTGATCGACCGTTACGCCGTCGACGTGGACCGGCTGCGCCGGCACGGTGACTTTCCCGATCCGGCCAGCCTGCACGCCGTCGTGAAGCAAAGATCGGTGTCGATGATCACCATGGACTGGTCCCCATCCGGGAGGTGAGCGGAGTTCGGGCGGACATCAGTTCCCCGCCACGGTCCCTCCGGTCATCTGAAGAAGGCCGGTAGGAGTGGCAGGCGGGGCGTGGGCGAACGGCCCCGATCAACGAGGCAAGTCAGGTCTGCGGTGCTTGTCGGAGACTCTCTGGTCGTGCGGGACCTGGAGCGGGTGCTACCTACCAGGGCTGGGTTCCTCGTTCGATGCGATTGGCGATCGCTGGGACATCATCCAACTCCCCTGCAGCGACGGCTATCACCAGTTCATACGCCTCGTCGTTGGTGAGGACGAGGCGGCGGCCGTTGACACCGAGGAATGCGATGGTGCCTGCCAGGGCAAGCCGCTTGTTCCCGTCTACCAGGGCGTGGTTGCGCGCCAGCGAGTGCAGCAGGGCCGCAGCCTTCTGCTCAAGGGTGGTGTAGGCATCTCCGCCAAATGCGCTCGCCTGCGGGCGGGCAAGGGCGGCTTGTAGCAAGCCAGAGTCCCGAACCACCCCCTCGCCACCCAGGGTTCGCTCTGCCACGTGCATGAGCTCGGGTAGCGTCAGGTAGATCACTGGCCGAGACGCTCCAGGGCCTCGGCGTAGCGCGGCAGTTCCTGGTCGAGCACTTGGTCGAGGAGATCAGCGCGGCTGTGATTCTCGACGTACTCCCGCACTGCCTGTCGGGCGACGTCCTGCATCGACCGGGACTCCTGAGCGGCACGACGACGCAGTGCTTCTGCTTCGGCGCTCGAAAGCCGCAACGTCATGGGCATAGGAAGATGGTATCACTCGTGACACCGCGAGACGATCTGAGCTGGCACTGCCCTTCGAGCGGGGCCGGATCGAAGCCTCCGGCGGAGCCTGGATGGCGATAGCCAACTCGCCATCTGCCTCCCAACATCACCGAGCGACAAGGTCCCGCATGCCGTGCGCGGTAGCACCGGCGGCTGTCGCATCCTCCATGGCCTCTGCTGTCACGGTGGGCCGGCCCTGCGGTCTGGGGATCGATGGTACGCACGGCCTCGAGGTCAGGCGACTCCGCCATACCGACCAGCTGGGCGATGTCCCACCACCTCAGCCGGCGGCGGTGGCCCGTCGGACGCAGTCCCGCAGCAGGGCTCGGCGCTGCTCGTGCGCGTCGTCCGGCTCCTCGCTGCTGGCCGCATAGACGTTGCTGACCGGTGACCAGGCCATGGACATGGCGATCACCATGGCCATGAGGTCGAACGGATCACCGGCGCGGACGTGCCCGGCGGCCTGGGCCTCGGCAATGGCCGCGAGCTTGCGGTCGTCGTACTGCTGGTGAGTCTCGACGAGGTGACCGGCGGGTCGGCGCTCCAGCCGCGCCCAGGTCGCCAGCCGGATCAGGTCAGGGCGGCGCAGGTACTCGTCGTAGAGACGCGCCGCCCAGTCGGCGAGATCATCGGCATCGATCGGCACAACGTTGGTGATGCGTTCCAAGGACTCGAGGAAGATCGCGTCGAAGAGCCGGTCCTTGTCGCCGAAGTAGGCGTAGAGCTGCGCCTTGTTGGTATGCGCCGCGGTGACGATGCGCTCGACGCGTGCACCCGCGATGCCGTGCTCGGCGAACTCCGCAGTGGCGGCCGCCAGGATGCGCTGATAGGTCGCGGCACCGCGCGCGGTCTGAGGCTGCTCCGGCATTGCCCCACGCTATCAAACAGACCAGTTGGTTTGCCATGGCGACTGGCACCGCGTATCTTTTGGCAGACCGAACGGTTTGTTTAAGGAGGATGGCTGTGCGCACGACGATCGGATGGCAGGCAACAGGTGCGAACGCCCTGCAGTGCACGCGGGTGGATCGCCGCGAGTTGCGAGCAGATGACGTGGCAGTGCGGGTCGACTACTGCGGCGTGTGCCACACCGACCTCCAGGCGATCGAGGACTACGACCAGCATGCGACCGCACCGCTGGTGCCCGGCCACGAGTTCACCGGTGTGGTCATCGAGACCGGCCCCGAGGTCACCGTCTTCTCGGCCGGCGATCGCGTCGCCGTGGGCAACATCGTCGACTCCTGCGGCGTCTGCGATATGTGCGCAGCAGGTCAGGAGAACTTCTGCCACTCCTTCCCGACCCTGACCTACGGCGGCACCGACCGGCAGGACGGTTCCACCACCCTGGGCGGCTTCTCCCGCGAGTGCGTGGTGCGCGAGGACTTCGTCTACACGCTTCCGTCCGGTCTGGACCCGGCGGCGGCCGCCCCGCTGCTGTGCGCCGGCATCACCGTGTGGGAGCCGCTCCGCGTGCTCGGCGTGGGCCCGGGAAGTCGGGTGGCCGTGGCCGGGCTCGGCGGCCTGGGGCACCTCGCGGTCAAGCTCGCAGTGGCGCTGGGGGCCACCGCGACTGTCATCAGCCGCACCGAGGACAAGCGCGAGGATGCTCGTCGGCTCGGTGCTCACCACCTGATCGCGTCCACGGATCCCGAGGCGATGGCGACTGCCCGGAACAGCTTCGACGTGCTGATCGACACCATCTCCGCACCGCACGACCTCGCTCCGTATCTGAAGCTCGTCGCGATGGACGGCACTCTGAGCCTCCTCGGCTACCTGGGCCCGATCGGCCTGGAGGTGATGGACTTGCTCGTCGGTCGGAAGCACCTTAGCGCTGCCGGGAGTGGTGGGCGTCCCGCGATGGCCGAGATGCTCCAGTTCTGCGCCGATCACCGCATCACTGCCGACGTCGAGGTGCTCCCCTCGGCCCAGGTGCACGCGGCACTCGACCGCCTTCGGCGAGGCGACGTCCGCTACCGGTTCGTGCTCGACCTGTCCGACCTGGACGAAAGAGCTGGCGGCTCGCCCGCGGCATGAGCCGCCTTCCTGCCCGGGCCGGCGGAGGGGTCACCGCAAGTTCCGCCGTCGTGCGCATGCCTAGTCACTACAGACTGAAGACGTGCGGTGGAAACTAGGATGGCTCCTGTTCCGGCAACGAGACCGGGACCGGAGAGGACCCGATGCCCGCTGCGCAGCGCCCACGCGTACTTGTCTCCACCGACATCGGCGGCACCGACCCGGACGACTTCCAGTCGATGGTGCACCTGCTGCTCTACGCGGATGTGCTGGACATCGAGGGGATGATTGCCTCCCCGTACGGCGAGGGCCGGGCGGCGGACATCCACCGGGTGATCGACTGCTACGAACAGGACCTCAGTCAGCTGCGTCGGCACGCCGACTTCCCCGATCCGGCCGCCCTGCGCGCCGTGGTGAAGCAAGGCTCGTTGCAGCTGGCTGACCACCACGGGCTGACCGGTCCGACCGAGGGGTCGGAGTGGATCGTCCAGCGTGCTCGCGACGGCGATCCTCGCCTTCTTGAGGTACTGGTCTGGGGTGGTCTGGACGACGTGGCCCAGGCGCTGCACGACGCACCGGACATCGCCGAGCGCATCCGGGTGCACTACATCGGCGGGCCGAACACGATGTGGAGCATCAACGCCTACGACTACCTCGAGCAGCAGCACCCGACGCTGCGGATGATCGAGTCGAACTCCACCTATCGCGGCTTCTTCGCCCGGCACGCCGAGGATCCGGCCGGTCCGGACAACGAGGAGTTCGTGCGCGAGCATGCCGGGTGCGGTGCGCTCGGGGCGTTCTTCGCCGCGCAGCTGCCGCGGCTGAAGATGGGGGACTCGCCCACGGTCACCTGGTTGTTGCACGGCTCGCAGGACCCGGCGGCGCCAAGCTGGGGCGGGAGATTCGTGCCGCTCTGGGCCGGTCGGAAGCGGCAGTTCGACCGGCTGACCACGGCCGCGGACCTCGCCGAGGTGAACGCCGCAGTGGAGATCGCGCTGCCGAAGCCGGCCGACTACACCAGCGCCGATCACGCCCGTCTGGTGGTGAACGAGCGGATGCAGGGGCCGTTCCCGGCAGGTGTTGATGAAGGGGACCGGCTGCGGTTCCGGCTCAGCGTCTACCACGCCGGCCTCGTGACCTACCGGGTGGAAAGCTCGAACGTAGACCTGAACGGGCTGGCGGGGGAGTTCACCGCGGTGCTTCCGAACTCGGCGGCCACCGCTGTGCCTTCGAAGCGGCACTCCCGCTGGTGGAGCGACGATCCGGACCCTGCCCAGGCAGTCGGCCCCTGGCTCGGGGCGCGCTGGGTCAGCGCCTACCGCCAGCAGTTCCTCGGTGACTTCGCCGAGCGGCTCGGCTGGTGCCGCCCGTAGCACCGCGCCTGTCCCTCAGCACACCCGCCAACGCAGTCCCGGCGGCCGTCACCTGATCTCGCCGCCGGGGAAGCTGCCGGTGGCAGCCCCTAGGACCCGCTGTTACCAAATCGTTACCTAGGTGCTCGCGCACCCTCTGACATGCAGTTGTTGCGTATAACTGCCTGAGAATGCATCAGTTCTGGGTGGCTCAGGCATTGACGAGTGCGGCCCCCATGGGCATCGTATGCATGCATCGATCGCACCATGTGTTGTGCGCATAACGAGGAGGTTCTGATGGCGCTGCGAGTCACGCAAGCTGATGTCGCTCGCCTCGCGGGAGTGAGTCAGGCGACGGTCTCGCTGGTGCTTCAACAGCGAGCTGGCTTGCAAACGGCGCGGGTGGGCGATGTCACGAGGCAACGCGTGCTCGAGGCGATCCGAACCACGGGCTACACAGTGAATCCTCTGGCTCAAGGTTTGGCTCGTGGCCGCAACAGGATGGTGGGGGTGTTCACCTACGAGTCGGTGTTCCCGAAGAGCAGCGGAGACTTCTACTACCCGTTTCTCGAGGGAATCGAGGCGGCTGCCGAGAGCCTTGGACTCGATCTGCTCCTGTTCACCAGTGCCCCGTCGCGTGGCAGCAACAGGCGCAACCTGGCCGAGACAGGATGGAACCGGGTGGGGATGACCGACGGTTGCCTCCTGCTCGGGCGGCAGGATGACAAGTACGACACGCACGCGTTGATTGCTCAGCGGTTCCCCTTCGTGTTCCTCGGCCGTCGCGAGTCGACGACCCACGAGGTGCCCTACGTCGGCGCTGACTACCGGTCCGCCACCCAGCACCTCGTCCAGTACCTGCTGAGTGTGGGCCACGATCGCATTGGGTTCCTCGGCGACCTGGGCGAAAGCGAATCATCGCTCGACCGCGTGCTGGGATACCGGGAGGCGATGACTGATGCGGGCCTTCGGCCGATGCTGTTCAACAACGCCGCCTTCACCGAGACCGAAGCCGTAGACGCGTTCATTCGTAACGATGCCAGTGCAGTTCTCCTCGGTCCCGACTGCCGTCCAGACAGCATCCGCGCCGTCGCAGCCGAACGAGGACTCCACGTACCAACAGACCTGTCCCTGGCAGTGCTCGGGCAGCCGACAACGGCACTGGCCGACGAGCACGAGTGGACCGGATTCCGCATCCCGCGAGAGCAGATGGGGTATGCGGCACTGCAGCTCCTCGCGGGGTTGATCGAAGAACAGAAGGAGCTCGACATGCATCAACTAGTTCCGTGCGCGTTCGTTGAAGGGGAGACGGCAACACACCGATGAGCGAGAATCTAGATGCCGACATCCTGGTCGTCGGCGGTGGGCTGGGCGGCGTCGCAGCCGCGCTGGCTGCACTGGAGGCCGGCAGGACCGTTGTCCTGGTGGAACAGTACGAGTGGCTCGGCGGACAGCTGACCTCCCAAGGGGTGCCTGTCGACGAGCACCCCTGGATCGAGGAGTTCGGTGCCACGCAGCGATACCGCCGCCTCCGTCAAGGAATCCGGGACTACTACCACCGCCACTTCCCGCTGACTGACAGAGCGCGAAGCCAGCCGTTCTTGAACCCGGGTGCCGGGAGCGTCTCGAAGTTGTGCTCGGAGCCCCGCGTCGGCGCCGCTGTCATTGAGGCGATGCTCGCCCCCTGGCTGTCGGCCGGCAGGCTCCGACTCCTCAAGCCGGCCATAGCGGTGGATGCCGAAGTGGATGGCGACCTCGTGCAGGCTGTCCGCGTACGCCGACTGGGAGGGGCCAGTGAGGTCGTCGTCTCTGCGAAGTACGTGGTTGACGCTACCGAGACCGGCGAGCTGCTTCCCCTGACCGGCACCGAGTACGTCACCGGATTCGAGTCTCAGGACGAGACCGGGGAGCCGAGTGCGCCCTTGGTGGCTGAGCCGGACAACTGGCAGGCCCTGAGCATCTGCTTCGCCGTTGACCATGTCGAAGGCGACCACACGATCGAGAAGCCAGCCCAGTACGACCATTGGCGGGCCGTGCAACCCCACTTCTGGGGTGGCCCGCAGCTCGGCCTCGTGTCACCGAACCCCCGAACCCTGGAGCCCGCTCCCCGAGAGTTTGTACCAAACGGTGACGACGACCCGCTGGCCGTGGTCGCGGACCAGAGCAAGGCGCCGGGTGACCTGAACCTGTGGGTGTACCGCCGCCTGGCGGCCCGCAAGCTCTTCACCCCCGGCTTCTACAGCAGTGACATCACCCTCGTGAACTGGCCATCGATCGACTACTTCGAAGGATCTGTGGTCGATGTGGCTCCCGAGGTTGCCGAGTCCAGGCTGGAAGACGCGCGCCAGCTGAGTCTGTCGATGCTCTACTGGCTGCAGACCGAGGCCCCCCATCCTGACGGCGGTACTGGTCTGCGTGGTCTGCGGCTCCGCCCGGACGTGATGGGCACCGTCGATGGTTTGGCGCAGGCCCCGTACTTCCGTGAGTCGCGTCGGATTCGCGCCCTGACGACCGTCACGGAGAACGATGTCTCGATGACGGTCCGCGGCGATAGGGGAGCACGCAAGTTCGCCGACACAGTCGGCATCGGCATGTACCGGATCGACCTGCATCCCTCGACAGGAGGGGACAACTACATCGACGTGCCCTCGTGCCCCTTCCAGATCCCCCTGGGCGCGCTGATCCCCCAACGAATGCAGAACCTGCTCGCCGGGAACAAGAACATCGGAACCACCCACATCACCAACGGCTGCTACCGGCTGCATCCAGTCGAGTGGAACATCGGTGAGGCGGCCGGAGCGCTTGCGGCTACCTGCATCGCTCAGGGCGTGACACCGCATCAGGTACACGAGCAGAAGGATCGCGTCGCCGACCTCCAGCGGTCGCTCGAGAGTCAGGGTGTTGAGCTCGACTGGCCGGCGGGTGTCACCGGCTACTAGTTCCGACCGGCCGCCTTCAACGACGAAAGGGTGATCATGTTGCGTACCTCTGTGGCAGTCGCGACCAGCGACTCTGCCCACTGCGTCTCCGGCGTCGTTCGTTTCCCCGCCGTGGCAGGCCCGAGAGCGTTCTCGCTCGTCACCACGATGTCCGGGAGAGGGGTGGTGGGCAGATGCTCCGCATGATCGGCCGTCGTATCGGCGTGGTCCTTCTCGTCGTATGGGGCACGGCGACCTTGGTGTTCGTGCTGATTCGGCTCGCCCCCGGTGACCCTGCTGTGCTGCTTGTCGGTCCCTCGGGAACAGCTGAAGACCTGGAGAATGCACGCGAGACGTTGGCCCTGGACCAGCCGCTCTACATGCAGTACCTGCACTTTCTGCGGAACCTGCTTGTTCTGGACTTCGGCTACTCCCGCCGACTTGGCGCAGACGCAATGAGCCTGGTCCTGCAACGTATGCCTGCCACGATCGAACTCGCTGTGGTCGCGATCGCAATCGGGACTGTCCTCGGATTCCCGCTCGGCATCTGGGCAGGTCGGCGACCAGGCTCCCTCATCGATAGGTTCGTCAAGGCAAGCAGTCTGACGTTGCAAGCGCTGCCCGGCTTCTGGCTCGCCGTCATGCTGATGCTGATATTTGCACGCCAGCTGAACTGGCTGCCAAGTTCAGGGCGCGGCGGCATCGAACACCTCATACTGCCCGCCGCAACCCTCGCCATCCTGTTCATCGGCACCATCGCCCGCCTCAGTCAGTCGGGCCTCGCAGGGATCCTCGATGAGCCCTTCATGGAGACTGCGCGAGCGAAGGGCCTCCGCGAGAAGCATGTCGTCCGGTACCACGGCATCCGCAACATGATGATCCCTGTCGTCACCGTGGTCGGACTGCAGGTCGGAGGCCTCCTGGGCGGAGCGGTCGTGACAGAGACTGTGTTCGCCTGGCCCGGCCTGGGGCTCCTCCTCATGGACGGCATCACCAACCGTGACTACGCCGTCGTCCAGGCAGCCACCGTGTTCATCGCACTCATCGTTGCGGTCTCGAACATGGTCGTCGATCTTCTCTACGCCGTGCTCGACCCTCGAATCCGACGCGGCGAGTCTGGGGTGAGGGCATGACCGCTACCGCACAAGCCAGGCCAACCCGCTGGGCGCGTTGGCGCGGCCTACCGTATGTGTCCGGCGGCGTAGTCGCCATCATCGTCCTCGGTTCGGTGTTCGGCCCGTTCCTCATGCCCGAACAGAGCGATGCCATGGCATTGCCGGACCGCCTGCTGGCCCCGGGGAGCACAACATCGTCGGGGGCGACGGCGTGGTTCGGCACCGACGCTTTGGGACGTGACCTGCTCCTGCAGGTGATGGAGGGTGGTCGGGTCTCCCTGATCCTCACGGTCATCACCATCACCCTCACCCTGGTCATCGGCACCCTCATCGGTGTGATCTCCGGATATGTCGGTGGCGTCACCGACACCGTGATCATGAGATTCGTCGATATCCAGCTCGCACTTCCCTCCATCGTCCTGGCCATCGTTGTGACCGGCGCGCTCGGACCCAGCCCGGTCAACCTGGTGATCGCCATGGTGGCAGCGCGATGGACGGCGTTCGCCCGACTTGCACGCGGGTCGACCCTGTCGCTGAAGAAGCGCGAGTACGTGGATGCGGCCCGGCTCCTGGGTAAGCGGTGGCCACACATCATCCGCGTGCACGTCCTTCCATTCCTGAAAGCCCAACTGCTGGTCCTGACGACTCTTGAGTTCGGGTCGGTGGTGCTTCAGCAAGCAGCGCTGAGCTTCCTCGGTATTGGTCTCCCACCTGAGATCCCGTCCTGGGGCGCCACCATCTCCGTCGGTCAGGACTACCTCGACACGGCCTGGTGGATCTCCACGTTCCCCGGTGCCGTTCTGGCATTGCTCGTGGTGGCCGTCGGCTTCCTGACCGCCTCAGGCGAGGGGCTGCCAGCCCGGTCACGCCGTGGCTTCACATTCCGCAGGTCCCTACAACCCCTCAAGGAAGGCACATCATGAAGTCGTCCCTTCGCAGGCTGCCGCTGGTCGGCGCACTCGTTGGCGCACTCCTGCTCGCCGCCTGCTCGACCGATCCGTCCGATTCGGGCGGCGAGAGCGAAGGCGCTCCCGCCCAGTCGGTCACCATTGCCGCCAACGACGAGTTGGCATCGCTCGACCCGTTCGGACAGTACGCGGCAAGCCTCGACATGGCCCTTGTCGCACGGCAGATCTACGACACGCTGATCGTGCCCGACGACGAGGGAGGGTACGTCCCGCACATCGCCACGGAGTGGACTGCCTCAGACGATGGGCGATCCTGGACCTTCACCCTGCGCGACGTCCAGTTCTCCGACGGCACACCGCTGACCTCTGCGGACGTCAGCGCCTCGATCGAGGCCGTCGTCGCCGGCGGCGGACCACTTGCGGGTGTCTGGGAACCGATCGAGGTGGAGACTCCCGACGACCGGACGGTCGTGCTCACATCTCCGAACGCAGGTGCCGGTCTCCTCAGCCGACTGCCTGAGCTGCGGATCCTTCCAGCCGATCGGATCGGTGAGCAGGGGTTCTTCACCGAGCCCGTAGGCCTCGGCCCGTTCATGGTGGAGTCCTTCACCGCGAACCAGCAGGCGGTTCTGGTCCGCAACCCCAACTATTGGGGCGAACCGGCAAAGCTGGACGAGCTCACGATCAGGGCGATCACCGATGTGTCCGCCCAGGTGACGTCGGTGATGAACGACGAGATCCAGGCTGTCTGGGGAATTCCCGACGACCAGTTCGCTCAACTGGAATCGGTCGAGAACCTCTCCACCGCCATCGAGCCTGCCTACACAAACTACGTGCTGTGGATGAACGCGCAGCGTCCTGGCCTCGACACTCTCGAGGTGCGGCAAGCGCTCTGGATGGCAGTCGACTTCGAAGCCATCCGTGAAGCACTCCTCCCGAGCACGGCGATCCCCTCCGAGGGGCCGGTCTCTCAAGCGCTGGCTGGTGCCGGCAGCTTTGACGGCTATGAGTACAACCCCGAGCGCGCGCGTGAGCTACTCGCCGAAGCGGGTTACGACGGCGACCTGACCGTCGGCATCCAGTACGGAACCTCGGAGACGTTCCAGCTGCTGGCTGAGGCGATCCAGTCCTACCTCGCAGAAGTGGGCGTCACGGTCGAGCTCCAGCCGAAGGAGAGCTCGGCGTACCTGGAAGACCTCCTGGCACTGAACTTCGACATCAACCTGCAGACGATGGGACCCAAGACCAGCGACCCCAGCACGGACCTGGCTCGTTTGTACCCCTGCGAGGCGCAGCGCACCGGGTTCTGCAACGACGAACTGGATGCACTGATCGAAGCGGGCAACGCCACAGTGGACCCCGAGGAGCGGGTGCAAGCATTCCTGGACGTGCAGGAGATGATCTGGGACAACGCCGTCGGCATGTACCCGATGGACGTAGCGATCACCTACGCATGGAGCAACTCACTGTCTGGCTTCACCCCCGACCCCGGCGCTGCGCCAGACATGTCCGTCGTTGAGGTGGTGTCCAACGAGTGACGCAGCCACAGGGCACAGCTGAGCTGGGGCGCACCGCTGACCCCGGCCCGATGATTGACATCCGCAACCTGTCACTCGTCGGGACCGGGGGCGTCCGGATCCTTGACGATGTCTCGCTGTCCCTTCGAACCGGTGAGACGCTAGGTCTCCTGGGGGAGAGCGGCAGCGGCAAGTCGATGACGGCGCTGGCGATTCTCGGGCTGCTACCCCGCGGAGTGCACGTGGAGTCGGGAAGCATCACGGTCGCGGGCACCGACGTCGTCGGTGCCCGCGAGGCAACGCTTCAGCGACTCCGCGCGAGCACCCTCGGTATGGTGTTTCAGGACCCGACCTCCGCACTCGATCCCACGATGAAGGTTGGCATCCAGATCACCGAGGCTGGGCGTCGAAACGGCTCGATGAGCCGTAGCGAGGCCAACGCTCAAGCAGTGGACCTCCTGAGCCGCGTCGAGATCTCCGACCCTCACGAGAGAGCAGACC
>DXBY01000328.1 GCA_019116305.1 Candidatus Ruania gallistercoris
TGGTTGAGGGCATCGGAGATCACTGCATCCTCTGCGCCGAGGAGTGCCTCGAACACCCCGCCGTTGGCATCGAAGCAGGACCCGAACAGGATCGACGCCTCGGTGTGCAGGAAACGGGCCAGCCGCGCCTCCAGCTCCAGGTGCAGATCCTGGGTGCCGCAGATGAACCGGACCGAGGCCATCCCGAAGCCGCGTTCGTCCAGTGCCCGGTGCGCAGCGGCGATGATGTCCGGGTGGTCGGCCAGGCCGAGGTAGTTGTTCGCGCAGAAGTTCAGTACCGGAGCCGGCGGCGCCCCGATCGCCCCGGCGATGATGTGCGCCGACTGCGGTGAGGCGATCGAGCGCTCCTGCTTGTAGGTGCCGTCGGCGCGCAGCTGCGCCAGCTCCGCTGCCAGCTCGTCCTTGATCGCGTCCATCAGTTCTCCTCCGGCTCCATCAGAACACCGTCCAGTCCAGCACCACCTTGCCACCGGTGCCGTTGCCGGCGGCGGCGAACCCGGCCCGCCACTCGGAGGCCGGCAGCACATCGGTGATCACCGAGGAGATCGCCCCGTGCAGCCACTGGCTGGTCTGCAGCATCGCGGCCATCGCATTCCAGGTCTCGAACATCTCCCGGCCGTAGATGCCCTGCAGGGTGAGCATGTGCGTGACCACGCTGGCCCAGTCGATGTCGATCGGGGTGGTGGGCAGGCCGAGCAGCGCGATCTTGCCGCCGTGGTTCATCACGGAGATCATCTCCGGCAACGCCTCGGCGTGTCCGGACATCTCCAGGCCGACGTCGAAGCCCTCCCGCAGCCGGAGCTGGGCGCGAGCCTGGTCGATGTGCGTGGTGGCGACGTTCAGGGCCAGGTCCACCCCCATCCGTTCGGCGAGGGCGAGCCGCTGCGTGGAGACGTCGGTGATCGCCACATACCGGGCGCCGGCGTGGCGCACTACGGCTGCGGCCATCAGCCCGATCGGCCCGGCACCGGTGATCAGCACGTCCTCGCCCACTACGCCGAACCGGAGCGCGGTGTGCACGGCGTTGCCGAACGGGTCGAAGATCGCTCCGAGCTCGGGGGTGATGTCGGTGCTGCCCTCCCGGGTGTGCGACCAGACGTTCTCCTCCGGGATCACCACGTACTCGGCGAACGCACCGTCGCGCTGGACACCCACGCTCCGGGTGCGGATGCACAGCTGGCGCCGTCCCGCGCGGCAGTTCCGGCAGATCCCGCAGACGATGTGCCCCTCACCGGAGACCCGATCACCGATCTGGACGTCGCGCACCAGCTCGCCGGTGGCGACCACCTCGCCGTAGAACTCGTGCCCGGGGATGAGTGGAGTGCGCGCCATGCCCGCGCCGGCCGGGTCCCAGTCCAGCAGGTGCAGATCCGTGCCGCAGATCCCGGTGGTCAGCACCCGGATCTTCACCTCGCCGGGCCCGGGTTCCGGCTCCGGACGGTCCACCAGCTCGAGGCCGGGACGCGGACCGGACTTGTACAACGCCTTCATCGAGTGAGCACCTCCGCAGTGCGCCGGGTGTCCATATGGTGGAACGGTAGCAGTCGAGGGCGGGGGTTCCGGACTCGTCCGGCAGCCCGTCGCCGATCATCAGTAGCGCCGGCATTCGAGCCGTGATGACAGGAGATCTGCAAACCTTTGCAGCACTAGTTGAACCCTCTTCTTTTGGATCTTTCACTGCAACTGCAGCGTTATGGCGGGTCACCGCATCCTGAAGATCACTGTTTGATCACGGCCCTTGACGATCGTGATGCGGTGTTGCAGACTCATCCGCACCTGATCACCGGTGAGAGGTCCGAGGATGCGTGCAACGGCGAGCGATGTCGCTCGGTTGGCGAGCGTGTCCGTCTCGACCGTCTCCCGCGCGTTGAGCGCCCCGCACATGGTCTCGGCGCTGACGCTGCACAAGGTGCAGCAGGCCGCCGACCAGCTCGGCTACCTACCCAACCGCGCCGCGCGGGGGCTGGTCACCGGGCGCACCGGCAACCTGGCGCTGATCATCCCGGACCTGAACAACCCCTACTTCGCCGCTCTGACCAAGGAGATCCAGGAACAGGCACGCGCGCGGGGGCTGCAGATGTTCCTCGCCGACAGCGACGAGGATCCGCGCGTGGAGCTCCAGGTGGTGCAGCAGATCGCCGCGCAGGTGGACGGTGTGCTGCTCTGCTCCCCTCGGGCGGGCACAGCCGAGCTCCTCGACGCGGCCGGTCGCACCCCGGTAGTGATGCTGAACAGGTCCCTGCCCGGGGTGGCGTCGGTGGTGCCGGACCACCATGATGCGGCGCTGCAGGGACTGCGGCACCTGTGGGCGCTCGGGCACAGTGAGATCGGGTATGTCGGGGGTCCACGCAACTCCTGGTCGAACACGGCCCGGCTGGAGGCGTTCGGTCAGATCGCCGCAGAGCTGGACGGTGTCCAGGGGCGCGAGCTCGGCTCGTTCCAGCCGTACTTCTCCGGTGGGGTGGCTGCCGCCGACATCGTTTTCGCCTCCGCGGTGACAGCGGTGGTGGTCTACAACGACCTGATGGCGCTCGGCCTGCTCGACCGTGCCCAACGCCGCGGGGTCGCTGTGCCCGAGCAGCTGAGCGTGGTCTCCTTCGACGATATCCCGTTCGCCCGGTCGGTCACCCCGCACCTGACCAGCATCGCGGTGTCCGGGGAGGAGATGGCACGCCGCGCCCTGGACGCCCTGGCTGCCATCCAGCAGCCCCCGTCCTCATCGGCTGAGGAACCGCGGCACTACGTGGTGCCTGCCGACCTCACCGTCCGCGACTCGACCGGGCCGCGGACACCCGTTTCCCCCGGTTCGGCGTAGGTGCCGGACAGACGAAAGGAATCCCCCATG
The DNA here is from genome assembly GCA_019116305.1 of Candidatus Ruania gallistercoris. Taxonomy (GTDB): domain Bacteria; phylum Actinomycetota; class Actinomycetes; order Actinomycetales; family Beutenbergiaceae; genus Ruania; species Ruania gallistercoris. Next base: position 2,846 of record DXBY01000328.1, read on the forward strand.
CGCAGGAGAACAACACTGCAGGTGGCGGCGCTCGCGGGCGCCGTCGGACTACTGGCTGCCGCGTGTGCGCCACCGGACTCCGGTGACGACGGCGGTGGCGGCGACGGTGGCGCCAGCGTCGCCCCCGAGGACGTGCCGGAGACCCCGTCGGAGCCGGTCACCCTGAACATCCTCGACGTGGCCGGTAACGCCAAGCTCACCGAGCCCATGGTCGATCAGTTCATCGAGGAGAACCCGGACATCATCTCCTCGGTCACCTGGGAGTCCGGCGGTGCCCCCGACCTGGTCGGTGCGGTGCAGCCGCAGGTGGACTCCGGGAACATCTCCATCGACCTGGTGATGACCGGGAACGACGGTCTCTCCGCCGGGATCGACCAGGACCTGTGGATCCCGATCGTGGACGAGTTCGGCGACCGAGTCCCGAACCAGGCCAACTACATCGAACCGGCCGCGGCGATGCAGGAGCTCGCCGAGGGGTATGGCGTGGTGACCACGTACTACCCGTCCGGTCCGCTGCTGCAATACGACCCGGAGGTCGTCTCCGACGTGCCGAGCACCCCGGAGGAGGTGCTCGCCTGGGCCGAGGCCAACCCCGGTGACTTCGGCTATGCCCGGCCGGCGAACTCCGGACCGGGGCGCACCTGGCTGATGGGGCTGCCCTACCTGCTCGGCGACGAGGACCCCAGCGACCCGGAGAACGGCTGGGACAACACCTGGGAGTACCTCACCGAGCTGAACCAGTACATCGACAACTACCCCACCGGTACCGGTCAGGTGATCACCAACATGGCGGACGGCACCTGGGCGATGACCCCGATCACCACGGGGTGGGACATCGAGCCGCGCGCCAACGGCCAGGAGCCGGCCCGGATCGAGGCGGCCGCGTTCGACGAGTTCACCTGGGTCACCGACGCCCACTACGCGGTGATCCCGCAGGGCCAGTCGGCGGACAAGATCTCCGCGATCCTGAACCTGCTGAACTACATCCTCACCCCCGAGGTGAACGCGATGGCCTACGACCACGGCTACTTCTACCCCGGCCCGTCGGTGGAGGGCGCCACCCTGGACCTCGCTCCGGAGGAGAGCCAGCAGGTGATCGAGGAGTTCGGGCGGGACTGGTACGACGACCTGATCGAGTCCATGCCCACCACCACGCCGCTCCCACCGGATGCGATGGTGCTCGCCTTCGACATCTGGGACCGCGAGATCGGCGCAGGGAAGTACGAAGGCTGACCGATGGCATTCACACCCCACGCGTTCGAGACCCTGGAGCTGGCCGGACTGGGCCGCAGCTTCGGATCTCATGCCGCGCTGGCCGACCTCAACCTGACGATCCGGGCGGGCGAGTTCATCGCCCTGCTCGGGCCGTCAGGCTGCGGGAAGTCCACAGCGCTGAACTGCCTGGCGGGCCTGCTCCCGCTCACCCACGGCACGATCACCATGGACGAGAAGCGCATCGATACGCTCTCCCCGGATCAGCGCGGGTTCGGGATGGTGTTCCAGAACTATGCGCTGTTCCCGCACATGAGTGTGGAGCGCAACGTCGCCTTCGGGCTGCAGATGCGCAAGATCCCGCGGAACGAGATCAAGCGCCGGGTGGCGGAGGCGATCGCGTTGGTCAAGCTCGAGGCGCACGCCAAGAAGCTGCCCGGTCAGCTCTCCGGTGGTCAGCAGCAACGGGTGGCGATCGCTCGGGCGATCGTGCTCGAGCCGAGCCTGGTGCTGATGGACGAACCGCTGTCCAACCTGGACGCCAAGCTGCGCCTGGACATGCGCACCGAGATCCGGCGGCTGCACCAGAGCCTGGGGTTGACCACCATCTACGTCACCCATGACCAGGAGGAGGCGCTGTCCATGGCCGACCGCCTGGTGGTGCTCCGCGAGGGCCGGGTGCAGCAGGTCGGTACCCCGGAGGAGTTGCACACTGCCCCGGTGAACTGGCATGTCGCGGACTTCATGGGTTACCGGAACCTGCTCGAGGTCACCGTGGCCCAGGCGGATGCCGACGGCGTGCTGGTGGAGAACGAGGACCTGCGCATCCGTGGCACTACGGTCGGTGACCTCGGCGCGGGCAGTACCGCCCGGCTGGCGATCCGACCGGAGGACCTGCGGATCGCCACCGATGAGGACCACGGCGATGGTCTGGTCGAGGCGGAGGTGGCGGTGGTGGAGTACCACGGCCGGGAGTTCTCCGTCGGCGCCTCCGCGAAGTCCGGGACCACCTTGTACGTGCGCAGTGAGCACGCACCACGGCCGGGGGACACAGTGCGCCTGCGGGTGCATCCCTCCCGTGCGCTGGTGTTCGTCGCCGACCTGGACTCCGCAGGTCGACCGGTCGCCGAGCAGCCGGTCACTGCCGAGGCGGCGACATGACTGCCCGGAGCAGTGCCAGTCTGCGGCACCGGTTGGCCGAGCGCGGGATCGACCGCGGCCTGCTGATGCTGCTGCCCGCAGTGGTGTTCACCGTTGCCCTGTTCATCTACCCGTTCCTGTACGGCATCGGGTTGACCATCCAACCCACGGCGCAGATGCAGGAGCAGTGGGGTGGTGGCATCTGGTCGAACTACGTGGCCTTCTTCTCCGACCCGTTCGTGTTCGACTCGGTGTGGATCACCCTGCGCCTGGCGTTGCCGGCGGCGCTGTTCAACGTGCTCGCCGCGATCCCGGTGGCGTTCAAGCTGCGCGGGAAGTTCCGGGGCAAGCGGCTACTCACCACGCTGCTGGTGCTGCCGATCACCTTGGGCACCGTGCTGACGGCGCAGGGCCTGTTGATCTTCGCCGGCCGGCAGGGTTGGTTGAACACCTTCCTGATGCAGATCGGTCTGATCAACGAACCGGTCGCGTTCGTGAACAACTATCTCGGGGTGTTCCTCTCCCTCGTGATCTCCGGCTTCCCGTTCTCCTTCCTGCTGATCAGCTCCTACCTGTCCGGGATCGACCCGTCGCTGGAGGCGGCGGCCACCACCCTCGGTGCGAGCTGGTTCCAACGGTTCCGGCGGATCATCCTGCCGCTGCTGGCCCCGGGCCTGGCCACCACGTTCATCCTCACCTTCGTGCTCGCGTTCAGTGTGTTCCCCTCGGCACGACTGGTCGGTGACCCGACCGGGAGCACCCGGGTGATGGCACTGATGGCCTACCGCTCCTTCGGTGAGCAGATCGACTATCCGATGGCCTCGACCATCGCGATCATGATGGGCGTGGTCGAGCTGATCGTGATCGCGATCGTGATGCTCTGGCGCACCACCCTGTACCGCGGATCGACCGGAGGGAAGGGCTGATGACCACCATCGACGACGCCACTCGGTCCGACCAGGCCCCTGGGTCCGAGCCCGCGCCCGCGCCCCAGCCGCGCCGCCGGCTGGTCGCCGCCCCGAGCACCTGGGTGGTCTGGGCCCTGGTCGCCGCCTTCTTCGTGTTCCTCATCGGCATCCTGGTCTCGGTGCTGGTGGACTCCTTCGGTCGGCGCTGGTTCGGCGGCTGGTTGCCGGAGGAGCTCACTGCCTCCTGGTACGCCGAGGCATGGGACCGCTTCAACATGACCCACGTGATCGGGGTGACGGTCCTGGTCGGGGTCTCCGTGGTGGTGATCTCCGTGCTGATCGGGGTCCCCGCCGCCTATCTGTTGGCTCGGCGCAACTTCCCGGGCAAACAGCTGATCACGCTGCTGTTCCTGCTGCCGATCATCATCCCGCCGATCACCTACGGCATCCCGCTGGCCACGGTGATGTACAACGTCGGGCTCGGCCGCACGCTGGTCGCGGTGATCCTGGTGAACCTGGTGCCGTCCGTGCCGTTCGTGATCATGACGATGACCCCGTTCATCGAGCAGATCAACCCCTCGATCGAGAGTGCGGCCCGGATGTGCGGGGCCCGGATGAAGGACGTGTTCCTGCGCATCCTCGGCCCGTTGCTGGTCCCGGGGATCCTGGCAGCAGCGATCCTGGTGCTGGTGCGCACCGTGGGGATGTTCGAGCTGACCTTCCTGGTCTCCGGACCGCCCACGGACACGCTGGTGGTGGCCATCTACCGGGCGATGACCGCGGCCGGTGGCGGTGAGGCCCGGGCGCTCATCTCCGCGATGGCCGTGGTCTACACCGTGACGATGCTGGTGATCCTGATCGTCGCCCTGCGGTTCGTGAACCCGACACAGCTGGTCGCCCGGGTGCGGGACACCAGCAGCGAGGACTGAACCGCCCCAAGAACCGGTCCTGCCGGAGGTGGTACGTGGGCCCCTCCGGCAGGACCTTGGGGCAGCGAGCATGCCCGTGAGTGTGCCCGCGACCAGGCCCGTGAGTGTGCCCGCGACCAGGCGCGCGACTGCCAGCTACGCTGACCGGTATGGCCTACAGCCCGCTCCCGGTGAAGACCTCCACCCGCGGTCCGAAGATCCTCACCGCAGTGGGTGTGGTGCTGCTGCTGGCAGCGATCGCCGTGGTGGTGCTGGTGGTGCGGCTGTTCCTGTCCGTGCTGCCGACCGGGATCGTCGCCGCCGACGGTGCGCCGGGCCAGGAGGCCGCAGGCGGCACCGAGGTGCCGGGGACGGTCACCCTCAGTCTTCCGGCGGACACCACCTACGCGATCTATCTCGCCCACCCCAGCAGCGCCGACGATGTCGAGCTCAGCGACCGGATCACCGTGACCGGCCCGGACGGCCAGGCGGCGATCCCCGCTCCCACACCGTCCGGCACCCTCACCCGCAGCGGTGTCTCCGCCCACGACGTCTCCTCCTTCCGGACCGGCGCCGCCGGCGACTACACCGTCACCGCCCCTGAGCTGCAGGACCCGGACTCCACCGCCTGGGCCACGATCATCGTCGCCGAGTCCGACAACATCCCGGGCTTCATCGGCAGTGTCTTCGGCACCATCGCCGGCGTGTTCCTGGCGATCGGGCTCGGCCTCGCCGGCCTGATCGTGACCATCATCGGCGCCATCTGGTGGTACACCCGCGGTCAGAACCGGCGCAGGGTCGAGGCCGGTGGGCCGAACCCGCCGCCACCGGGGCAGTACCCGGGTGCCCCCGGCCCGCCATCCGGCCACTACCCGGGTCCGCCGCACCGGGCCTAGGCTCAGAGCATGGCTGACCTGCATGATCTGACCGCCCGCGAGCTGGCCGCGGCGATCCGCCGCCGGGAGGCCAGCCCCAGCGAGGTGCTGGTCCACACCCAGGCGCGCATCGATGCTGTGGACGCACAGGTGGGTGCGTTCGTGGCCCGCGCCCCCGAGCTTGCCGCCGAGCAGGCGCGCGCCGCCACCGCCGCCCTGGACGCCGCCGGTGACGATCCGGACGCCCTGGCAGACCTGCCACCGTTGCTCGGCGTACCGCTGCCGATCAAGGACCTGACGATGGTGGCCGGAGTGCCGATGCGCGCCGGGAGCGCGGCGCTGGATGTCGTCCCACCAACTGACGACGGTGTGGTCACCCGGCTGCGCGAGGCTGGCACGCTGATGGTCGGCAAGACGAACACCCCGGAGATCGGTTTGCCGTGCTACACCGAACCGGATATTGGCCCCCCGGCGCGCACCCCCTGGGACCTGACCCGGTCGGCGGGTGGTTCCTCCGGCGGGGCAGCGGCCGCGGTCGCGGCCGGGATCGTGCCGATCGCGCACGGTAGTGACGGCGGCGGCTCGATCCGGATCCCCGCAGCCGCCTGCGGCCTGGTCGGCCTGAAGGCCAGCCGGGGCAGGATCAGCACCGGACCGAACGGCGTCGACGGCCCGGCACTGGGGACTAACGGTGTGCTCACCCGGGACGTGCGGGACACCGCCCTGGCGCTGGACCTGCTCAGCGGGCCCTGGCCCGGGGACACTTACCGGCTGCCGGGCCCGCAGACCTCCTTCCTGGATGCGTGCGAGCGGCGCGAGCAGCACCTGCGGATCGGGGTGATCACCACGCCGTTCATCCCCCCGGGTGGGCCGGTGCACCCCCAGGCGCTTGCCGCCGTCGAGCTCACTGCACGAGCGCTGACCGACCTCGGGCACCAGGTGAGCGAGGCGCCTGTGCCGTTCCCCGCGGAGAAGTGGCGCCCGTTCCTGGACGTGTGGTCGGTGATGGCCGCGACCGCACCGATCCCCGCGGAAGCCGAGCACCTGCTGGTGCCGCTGAGCCAGTGGATGCGTGCCCGGGGACGCGGGGTGGACGGCCTCACCTACGCCAGCGCGATCAATGCCGGCCAGGAGCTCGCCCGCGAGTCTGCCCGCAACTGGCAGGACTTCGACGTGATCCTCACTCCGAGCCTGGCGCAGCCGCCGCCGCTGATCGGCGGGATGCGCGACGATGCCGACCCGGAAGGCGACTTCTGGGCACAGTGCGCGTTCACGCCGTGGTCGAGCACCTGGAACATCATCGGTCGCCCCGCGGTGTCCCTTCCGGTGCACTGGGCTCCGGCCGACGACGGCGGTCCGGTCCTGCCGTTCGGCGCCACCGTGGGTGCGGGGCTGGGTCAGGAGGAGCGGCTGCTCTCCCTCGCCGCCGCCCTGGAGGAGGCGCTGCCCTGGGCGCACCGGCGACCGCCGTTGGCCTGACCGGTCACCCGCCCCCCACCCCACGCTCGCAGGTGAATCGATGCACTCGTTACCTTCTGCGTCGGGTCGTGCTCCCGGGTATCGACCCGGCGCGCCTGGTGACGAATCGCTGGAGAGCGAGACGGGCGCTGGGGAGGTCTAGTGGTGGGTGAGGCGGCCGGCGCAGAGAGTGGCGAGCACCCGCGGGCGCGCTCGGTCGGGAGCCAGCAGTGAGTCCGGGTGCCGGTCCAGCAGCACCAGGTCCGCCGGCCCGCCGGCCCGGATCTCGGTCACCGGGCCCCAGCTGGCGCGCAGCGCCGTGGCCAGGTCGAGGCGCTGCTGCGGGTACCACGGTGGGCGGTGGTCGTCGGTGCGGTGCACCGCTGCGCTGATCGCCAGCCACGGGTCCAGGGGAGTCACCGGTGCGTCCGAGCCGAGGTCCAACGCCACGCCGGCCCGGTGCAGGTCGGCGAACCGGTAGGCGCGCGGCGCCTGGTCCGCCCAGAGCCGGTCCACCAGATCGCGATCGTCCACCGTGTGCCCGGGCTGGACGCTCGCCCGCACTCCCAGCCGGGCCATCCGGGCAACATCGGCGTCGGTGACCAGCTGGGCGTGCTCGATCCGGCCGCGGGCCCCCGTGCGGGCGAACGCGTCCAACGCCACGGTCACCGCGCGGTCACCGATCGCGTGGATCGAGCTCTCGATCCCGGCCGCCGCGGCCCGGGCCATCACCTCGGTCAGCTCGGCCGCGGTCAGGTTCGGTGCACCCTGGCCGCCATCGGTGAACGGGTCGTGGCACCAGGCGGTGCGGGTGTTCAGCGACCCGTCGCTGATCACCTTCAACCGGCCCATCGTGACCAGACCCGCCCCACCGGGCAGCGCGTCACCGGTGCGCAGCCCGGCGCCGATCGCCTCGTCCATCCGGTCCGCCCACACGCTGGCCTGCACCCGGTGCGCATCGAAGCCGGCCGCCACCCGGCGGCGCCAGGCGGCATGACCGGCGCCCGGGTCGAAGTCCGCGATCCCCACCACGCCCAGGGCAGCGGCCGCGCGGCCCGCCTCGATCACCCACTGGTCCCGCCGCTCCTCGTCGGCGGCGCCCACCTGGGGCATCACGGCGAACCACGGCCCCTCGGCCACCAGGCCCTCGTCCGGTTCGGTGAGCTGATAGTGGCGCAGCGCCGCGGAGTTGAACCAGGCCGAGTGCATGTCCGTGCTGATCAGTGCTGTGGGCACGCTCCCAGTGACGGCGTCCAGCAGGCCCACCTCCGGGCGTTGCGTCCAGGTCGCATGCCGCAGACCGGTGCCGACCAGTTCGTCCGTGTCCCCGGTGCCCCGAGCGTCGACCGCGGCTCGAACCACTGCCAGCACCTGGGCGCGGTCGGTGCAGCCGGACAGGTCCAACCGGTGCCGGGAGGCCGCCCAGTCGGTGGGGTGGGTATGCGCATCCCACAGGCCCGGCATCACCCAGGCGCCCTCGGCGGCGAGCACCCCCTCGGCCGTCGAGCCGGTCCGCCCACGGGCCGGCTGCACCGACTGCACCCGGCCGCCGGCCAGGGTGAGGTCCACCAGCTGCTCCTGGCGGGACAGCTCAGGTCCGAGCAGCCGGGCGCCCTCGATCCGCTGCAGCGGTGCCGGAGTCCTCACTCCTTCGGGTGACGGTCGTCGAGATCGCTGATCGAGTCGGTGGCCTCACCGCGGGCCGCGGCATGCCGCTGCCTGATCCGGGCACCGGCGGCCCGCAGGCCCGCCACCGGGGCGCCGCCGGAACGGCGCCGCAGCAGCCACCAGACCAGCGTGGCCAGCGCTGCGACCAGCACCACGATCACGACGATCCAGACCACGCCGATCCCGCCGCCCGGAGCGGGACCACGCGCCTGCATCGACTCCGAGCCCTCGGCCAGGTGCCACGTGACCGTGGAACCGGACAGTTCGCCGTCGTGCTCGGTGACCCCGTTCGGGAAGGTGATCGCGAGATCGATCTGCCACGGTGCGGCGTCCTCGCTGCTGGAACCGGTGAGCGAACTGAAGTCCCCGACGACCACGTACTCACCGCCGTCATGGCTGATCTCCAGCAGCCCCTCGGTGGCACTGGAGACCCGTTCCAGCGGGGTCTGGGTCAGAGTCAGGGTGATGCCCACGTGGTCGCCGTCATCGTAGGAGTCTCCCGTCACGCCCTCCTCCGGAGCGTTCGCGAGATCGTCCTCGATGCCAGCGATCAGTGCGTCCGGGTCCTCGCCCTGGGCGATCAGCCACTGCCGGTCGATGGCCACCGTGACCTCACCGGAGATCGTGTCCTCCTCGGAGATGGACACGTCGCCGCTCACGCGCACGCAGCCGGCCAGGGCGAGCATGGCGATCAGGGCGAGTAGCAGTCGCTGGAGAACTTTCACACCCGCGAGTGTGCCACCTCAGGCTGGAGGCGGTGGGTGCGATGGGTGGTACTGCCCATCGACCACCCGGGTGCTGGGTCCCGATCGTGATCGGGATCATAGCGGCGCAGGGGAGAGGCGAACGGGCACGGGCCGAGCAGGAGGCCAGAGCGCCGCAGCGGCCGGCGCCCGACGAGGAGACCGGCCGCCCGAGGCGTCAGCTGCGGTTCGGGTCCTCGTTCGGGGTGTCGCCCTCTGCGCCCTGCTCGCCGAGCTTGTCGTCGAGGAAGTCGCGTCCCTTCTGGATCTTGTCGTCGTGCTGACCACCGGTCTTCTCGCTGAGGAAGTTCGCAGCCTTGTCCAGCGCGCTGTCGGTCTGGTCCTCGTTGCCGAGGGCCTCGGTGGCCTTGTTCTTGAGTTCGTCGAATCCGACCATGGCAGCCTCCTTCTCATCGCGGGGCCCGAGAGGACGCCCGGTGGCCAGTCTGGTGCACCGCCGGTCGGCCCGCACAGTGGCGCCGGTCCGGACACACCAGCGGCCAGCCTCCTCGCTGGAGACCGGCCGCTCGGCGGAAGGGCGTCAGCTGTTCTCGTCGCCAACCTTTCCGTCGAGGAAGTCGCGCCCCTGCTGGATCTTGTCGTCGTGCTGACCACCGGTCTTCTCACCGACGAAGTCAGCGCCCTTGTCCAGTGCGCTGTCGGTCTGGTCCTCGTTGCCGAGGGCTTCGGTGGCCTTGTTCTTGAGTTCGTCGAATCCGACCATGGCAGCCTCCTTCTCATCGGTGGGCGCCCGATCGAGCACCCGTAGGCCCAGTGTGGCGCAGTGCCGGTTGGCGTGCACGGTGGGCGTCGGATCGGTGTGCAGGCCCTGGGCGAGCGCGGGCCGTGGTGTCAGGATGGTCGGGTCGTTCACATCGCCGACGGCGTCACTCCCGGGGCACATCGCAAACTTGAGTGGAATAGACTCAAGGTTGGCGGAGTTGACCTCTATAGTCACTGTCACACTCCCGGAGGTCCGATGGATACCAAGCTCACCACCAAGTCGCAGGAGGCGTTCGCCGCCGCCATCCAGACCGCCACCGGCGCGGGCAACCCGCAGCTGGAACCGGTCCACCTGATCCAGGCGCTGCTCGCTCAGGACGGAGGCGTCGCCGTCGCGCTTCTGGACGCCGTGGGTGCCGACCGTGCCGCGCTGAGCCGACAGCTGCAAGGAACTGCGGCGGCCCTGCCGGCCGCCGCCGGCAGCTCGGTGAGCCAGCCGCAGATGTCCCGCGCCCTGCTCACCGTGATCACCGCTGCTCAGGATGAGGCCAAGGCGCTCGGGGATGAGTACGTCTCCACGGAGCACCTGTTGCTCGGTCTGGCCAAGGACACCGGCGCCGTCGGCGAAGCATTGCGCGGGGCGGGTGCCTCCCGGGACCAGCTTCTCGCCGCCCTGCCGCAGGTGCGGGGTTCGGCCAAGGTGACCAGCCCGGACCCGGAGGGTACCTTCCAGGCGCTGGAGAAGTACGGTGTGGACCTGACCGCGGCCGCCCGCGAAGGCAAGATCGACCCGATCATCGGCCGGGACACCGAGATCCGCCGCGTGGTGCAGGTGCTCTCCCGCCGCACCAAGAACAACCCGGTGCTGATCGGTGAGCCCGGTGTCGGCAAGACCGCTGTGGTGGAGGGCCTGGCCCAGCGGGTAGTGGACGGCGACGTCCCGGACTCCCTGCGCGGGAAGCGGTTGATCGCCCTGGACCTGACCGCCATGGTGGCCGGGGCGAAGTACCGCGGTGAGTTCGAGGAGCGGCTGAAGGCCGTGCTGGACGAGATCAAGGACTCCGACGGCGAGATCATCACCTTCATCGACGAACTGCACACCGTGGTCGGTGCCGGGGCGTCCGAAGGGTCGATGGACGCCGGCAACATGCTCAAGCCGATGCTCGCCCGCGGTGAGCTGCGGATGGTCGGCGCCACCACGCTGGACGAGTTCCGCGAGCACATCGAGACCGACCCGGCCCTGGAGCGCCGGTTCCAGCAGGTGTTCGTCGGCGAGCCCTCCGCGGAGGACACGGTGGCGATCCTGCGCGGGATCGCGCCGAAGTACGAGGCGCACCACCAGGTGATCATCGCCGACTCGGCGTTGGTGGCCGCTGCGCAGCTCTCCGACCGGTACATCCCCGGCCGGCAGCTGCCGGACAAGGCGATCGACCTGGTGGACGAGGCCGCCTCCCGCCTGCGGATGGAGCTGGACTCCTCACCGGTGGAGATCGACGTGCTCCGCCGCGCCGTCGACCGGTTGAAGATGGAGGAGTCCTACCTCTCCGACAACGACGACGCCGCCTCGGTGGAGCGGTTGGAGAAGCTGCGCGCCGAGCTCGCGGACCGGTCCGAGGAACTGGCTGCGCTGAATGCCCGGTGGGAGTCGGAGAAGGCCGGCCACAACCGGGTCGGTGACCTCAAGTCCCAGCTGGACCACCTGCGTACCGAGGCCGAGCGGGCTCAGCGCGAGGGAGACCTGGAGGCCGCGTCCCGGCTGCTCTACGGTGAGATACCCGCGGTGCAGGCCCAGATCGCTGCCGCTGAGGAGGCCGAGGAGAGTGCGAGCGCCATCGAGCCGATGATCGCCGACAAGGTGGGCATCGAGGAGATCGCCGAGGTGGTGGCCGCCTGGACCGGGATCCCTACCGGACGGCTGATGGAGGGGGAGACCGAGAAGCTGCTGCAGATGGAGGACGTGCTCGGCGAGCGTCTGATCGGGCAGGGCGATGCCGTACGCGCCGTCTCCGATGCAGTGCGGCGCTCCCGGGCGGGGATCGCCGACCCGGACCGGCCTACCGGTTCCTTCCTGTTCCTCGGACCGACCGGGGTGGGCAAGACCGAGCTGGCCAAGTCGCTGGCGGACTTCCTCTTCGATGACGAGCGCGCGATCGTGCGCATCGACATGAGTGAGTACGCCGAGAAGCACTCGGTGGCCCGGCTGGTCGGTGCGCCGCCCGGGTATGTCGGCTATGAAGAGGGTGGCCAGCTCACCGAGGCGATCCGGCGCCGCCCGTACTCGGTGGTGCTGCTCGATGAGGTGGAGAAGGCGCACCCGGAGGTCTTCGACATCCTGCTGCAGGTGCTCGACGACGGCCGCCTGACCGACGGCCAGGGCCGCACTGTGGACTTCCGGAATGTGATCCTGGTGCTCACCTCGAACCTCGGCTCGCAGTTCCTGGTGGATGCGTCCCTGTCCGATGCGGACAAGAAGTCCCGGGTGCTGGAGGTGGTGAACTCCTCGTTCAAGCCGGAGTTCCTGAACCGCTTGGACGAGATCGTGGTGTTCGACGCGCTCAGCATCGACGAGCTCGGCAAGATCGTGGATCTGCAGCTGGACCGGATGGCCGAGCGGCTGGCGGACCGCCGCCTGCAGCTCGACGTCACTCCGGCCGCCCGCGAGTGGCTGGCGCTCGAAGGGTACGACCCGGCCTACGGGGCGCGGCCGCTGCGCCGGCTGGTGCAGCGCCAGATCGGGGACCAGCTGGCCCGGATGCTGCTCGGCGGCGAGATCGCCGACGGCGACACTGTGGTGGTCGACCGGCCGGCGGATCTCGAGGCCCAGGGACTTCAGCTGCGCGCCGGCTGAGGCGGCGTCCGCTCTGGCCATTCCCCGCGGAGGCAACTTCCAGCCTCGGAGTGAGGTTCCAGCCTTGCTCCGAGGCTGGAAGTTGCCTCCGAAGGTGCGGCGCGGGACGCCGGGTCAGTTGTGCTCGGCGTCCCCGGCGATCACGCTGCCGGTGAAGGCGCGTCCGTCGTCCGCCTTGACCAGGCAGGTGTACTTGCGGTCTCCCGCGTCCCAGGTTTCCTGGGTGGGGTACAGCGAGGTGTATCGCAGGCCACCGCCGAGCACTGGGCCCACCACCGAGCTGTACTCGTCCGCGCAGAACTGGTCTGCTGCGTCGCCGAAGACGTCGTCGCCGGGGAACTCGGGATAGTCCGACTCGGAGATCTCCATCTCCGCGTAGACCTCCAGCATGTGCTCGTCGGCGCACGGGACCTGGGTGAGGGAGCCCGCGGAGTACTCCAGGCTCTCCAGGCAGTTCCCCGGAACCAGGTCGGTGTCCCGGACTTGCGTGGGAGAGTCGACATCGGCCGTGTTCTCCCCGGTGCTCCCGCCGCCCCACACGCTGCGGACCGCGAAGAAACCACCGACCAGCACGACGACGGCCACGATCGCGCCGATGATCAGCGGGGTGCGGTTCTTCGGCCGTGTGGGGCCGCCGAACAGGTCGCCACCGGAGCCGTAACCGGGTTGGCCGTAACCGGGTTGCTGGCCGTATGCCGGCTGCCCGTATGCGGGTTGTCCGTAGCCTGGCTGGGAGGCGCCACCGAAGCCCTGCTGTGGGGCACCCTGGCCATAGCCGGGCTGCCCCTGCCCCGGCTGGCCTTGCCCTGGTACCGGCTGCTGACCGTACCCGGGCTGCCCCTGCCCATAACCACCCGACGGGTCGTTCGGGTTCTGTCCACCGGACGGGTGCTGTGCGTGGGGGTCCCAGGGCGTGCTCATGGCCGCACCATACGGCGCCAAGAGGCCGCCGTCCCAGTATTGAGATCGCAGTCACGCGCAGAAGAAACTTTCCATGAACGGGCGGCAAACTCCCGGCGGCCGTGGCCGCTTCCGGACTGTCTGCCGCCCCGGGGCTGTGGGTTCAGCCGTTCACCAGGTCGCCGGTCATCGATCCGCTCTGGGCCCGCGCCACACACAGGATGCGTTGCGTGCCCTGGTCCCAGGCCTCCTGGCTGGGCGCGAGATACCAGACCATCACCGGCACCTCGCTCGCCAGCGCCGACACATCCGCCTGGCAGGTCTCCCGCGCCTGGCTGTCCAGAGCCGCCACCCCAGGGAAGCTGCCGTCCAGCTCGTGCTCGGTGACTGCCTGTGCGGTGTGCTCCTGTGCGCACGGCACCAGCTGCAGCTCGCCCACCGACTGGCCGGGTGGCAGGAACTGGATGCAGTTGCCCACCGCTACATTGTTCGCCGCCACTGTGCGTGCCTCGGACACGTCGCCCGCCTGCGGTCGTTCGGTCCAGCGCGCGATCGTCCCGTTGCCGGCGAGCACCACGGCCGCCAGTACCCAGAGCACGGTGAACAGCGCGCCCAGTCCGATCCCGGTGCTCGCCAGCGTCAGGCTGCGCCGCCGGGTGGTCTTGACCTGGCGGCGGGCGAAGAGGCCCAGGCCAACCCCCACCGGACCGAGCGGCGAGGTGGCCACTGCGGCCACCGCCGTGGGTTCGAGCGGTCGGCGTTTCATCACCGGGAAAGTGAACTGGCCGTAGGAGCCCTGCTCGATCTGCTCCACCGGCGCATGCTGACCGTAGGGGCTCTGGCCGAGCGGGGTCTGTGGTGCCGGCGCAGTGGTTGGCGCCTGGGGGATCGCGGGGACGTCGGCTCCACCGGGCTGCGGCTGCGGGGTGGGCGGCATCGGCTGTCCCGGAGACGTCCACGCGGGAGCGCCACCGGCGGGCGGCCACCCGCCGGGCTGGGCGTATCCGGGTGGGGGTGTGCCCGGTTGGCCATACCCGGACGGTGTCGGGCCCGGTGGCCCGTACCCAGGCTCGGTCGGGCCGGGTTGCCCATACTCCGGCTGACCGTACCCAGGCTGGGTCGGGCCGGGCGGCCAGGTGGGCTGGCCCGTCGGGTCGGGCTGCTGCGGCCCCGGGTGACTCATGGGTCGAGACTATCCCGCACAGCGGCTATGCAACGCCGATCAGGGGGCAGCCAGCTCGAGCACCACCGGCACGTGGTCGGAGGGTCCCTTGCCCTTGCGCTCCTCCCGGTCGATCCACACCTGGTGCACCCGCTCGGCCAGCGTCGGGTTGGCCCAGGCGAAGTCGATCCGCATTCCCTCGTTCCGGGGGAAGCGCAGCCGCTGGTAATCCCAGTAGGTGTACTTGCCCGGTGCGTGTTCCCGGGTGACCTCGGTCAGCCCCGCCTCGGCGAACGCGGCGAACGCCTCCCGCTCCGGGGCGGACACGTGGGTGGCGCCGTCGAAGACCGCCATGTCCCACACGTCCTCGTCCAACGGCGCCACGTTCCAGTCGCCCATCAGCGCCAGTGGCGCACCGGCCGCCGCCCAGACCGCTGCCTGCTCGCGCAGGGCCGCCAGCCAGTCCAGCTTGTACGCGTAGTGCGGGTCGGCCAGCGTGCGCCCGTTCGGCACGTACACGCTCCACAGCCGCAGCCCCGCGCAGGTCGCACCGATCGCGCGAGCCTCGGCCACCGGCGGGTCGCCCCAGGTGGGCGCTCCGGCGAAGCCGCGCTCGACGTCGGCGATGCCCACTCGGGAGATGATCGCCACTCCGTTCCACTGGTTCACGCCGTGAAATGCCACTTCGTATCCGGCCGCCTCGAACAGCAAGGACGGGAACAGCTCGTCCTTGACCTTGGTCTCCTGCACCAGCAGGACGTCGACCTCGCTGCGCTCCAACCAGGAGACCACCCGCTCGGCACGGGCGCGGATCGAATTCACGTTCCAGGTCGCAATACGCACGGTCGCTACCGTAACCCGCTGCCCCCTGCTTGAACGCTGCACAGCCGCTCGGCGGCGATACGCTCTCCGGGTGACTTCTACTCCGTTGCAGCGCCTGGCCGACCTCGTCAACACCCACGCCGTCGTCCATGGCAAGGTGACGCTCAGCTCCGGCCGTGAGGCCGACTACTACGTCGACATGCGCCGGGTGACGCTACACCACGAAGCCGCTCCCCTGATCGGCCACCTCCTGCTGGACCGGCTCGAGGAGGAGGGGATGGGCGTGGGGGAGATCGACGCCGTCGGCGGCCTGACCATGGGCGCTGACCCGGTGGTGTGCGCGGTGCAGCACGCGGCTGCCAGCCGAGGCCTGGACCTGGATGCGTTCCTGGTCCGCAAGGAGGCCAAGGGGCACGGGATGAAGCGGCAGGTCGAGGGTCCGGACGTCGCCGGCCGCCGAGTGGTGATCGTCGAGGACACCTCCACCACCGGCGGCAGTGCGCTGACGGCGGTCGCTGCCGCGCGGGAGGCCGGCGCCACCGTGGTGGGTGTGGCCTCGGTGGTGGACCGCGATACCGGAGCCCGGGAAGCGGTGCAACGGGTAGATCTCCCCTACCTCTGGGTGCTCTCCGCGGCCGATCTGGGCCTTGATCCTCAGTAGACTTGTGGTCCCGGGCGCCGACCGCGTCCGCCGAGGGAGGGGCCGACCGCTCACCCTCGCCTAGAGATGAGGAGGTGGATACATGGATCCGATAGTCATTGTGCTGATCGTGGTTCTGGTCCTCGTGGTCATCGTGGTGGGCTGGGCGATCGCCACCTACAACGGCTTCGTCAAGCTGCGCAACCTGGTGCAGGAGGCCTGGCGTCAGATCGACGTGGAGCTGCACCGCCGCTATGACCTGATCCCGAACCTGATCGAGACGGTGAAGGGGTATGCCGCACACGAGCGGGCCGTCTTCGACGAGGTCACCCGCGCCCGGTCCGCCGCTGCGAACGCCGGTGCGCAGGGCCCGGCTCAGCGCGCCGCGCAGGAGGACATGCTCACCAACGCCATCGGTCGGCTGTTCGCTGTGGCCGAGGCCTACCCCCAGCTCAAGGCCCAGGCGAGCTTCGCCCAGCTGCAGAACGAGCTGACTAACACCGAGGACCGGATCGCGGCCGGCCGCCGGTTCTACAACGCCAACGTGCGGGACATGAACACCAAGGTGGAGACCTTCCCGCCGAGCATCATCGCCGGGATGTTCAAGTTCGGCCGCGCCGAGTACTTCGAGGTGAACGACCCGGTGGTGCGGGCTGCGCCGAACGTGTCCTTCCAGGACCAGGGCGGGAACGTGGGCGTCTATGCCCAGGGGCAGCAGGCCACCCGTCCGCCGATGCCCACCGACTCCGGTGTGCAGCCGGGCACCCAGCCGCCCCCGGGTGGCTACCAGGGCCCGCCGGCCGGCGGCTACCAGCAGCCGGGTCCGGGACAGCCCGGTCCCTGGCAGGGCTGAGGCTCAGCGTCACGTTCACTCAGTCGTCCGGCCAGGAGTGCGTCACAGCGCACCCCTGACCGGACGACACGTGTTCGGGGAACGTCAGATCAGCTCGATCAGATCCTCGATCCCGTCCCGCACCTCGGTCGGGCGGTAGGGGAAGGCCTCCACCTCGTCCGCAGCGGTAGACCCGGTGAGCACCAGGTAGGTGCGCAGCCCGGCTTCCATCCCGGCCACCACGTCGGTATCCATCCGGTCGCCGATCATCGCCGTCTGCTCCGAGTGCGCATTGATGCGGTTCAGCGCAGTGCGGATCATCACCGGGTTCGGCTTGCCCACGAAGTACGGCTCCCGCTTGGTGGCAGCAGTGATCATCGCCGCCACCGCACCGGTCGCCGGCAGCGGGCCCTCCACGCTCGGCCCGGTCACGTCCGGGTTGGTGGCGATGAACCGGGCGCCGTCGTTGATCAGCCGGATCGCCCGGGTGATCGCTGAGAACGAGTACGTGCGGGTCTCCCCGAGCACCACATAGTCGGGTGTGCTGCTGGTGAGGATGTACCCGTGCTCGTACAGCGCCGTGGTCAGCCCCGCCTCGCCGATCACGTAGGCGCTGCCGCCGGGGACCTGGTCCGCCAGGAACGAGGCAGTGGCCAGCGCGGAGGTCCAGATCGCGCTCTCGTCGACGTCGATCCCGGACGCACGCAGCCGCGCCGCCAGGTCCCGCGGGGTGTAGATGGAGTTGTTGGTGAGGATCTGGAACGGGATCTCCCGCTCCCGCAGGCGCGCGATGAACTCGGCAGCACCAGGCAGGGCGTGCTCCTCGTGCACCAGCACCCCGTCCATATCGGTGAGCCAGTTCGCGATCCGGTCGGGCATCTCGTCTCCTCGGCGGTGATCAGCGGGCGGTGCGCCCACCCCCAGACTAGGCCGAGCCGGTCCTGGCCACCCTCGCTGCGCCGTCGCTGGCCTGTCCACACAAGGTCAATCACAACCGGGCACGCGTGCCCGGTTGTACGTGACCTTGTTCCAACGGTGATCGGGCGGGCGCGATACTGAGCAGGTGAACGAGCACGAGGAGCACGTGGGGGTGGGACCCTGGCCTGGTGGGCCCCAGGCGTGGCCGCAAGATGAGCGCCTCGACCCCGAACTGCTCACCCACGGTGACCGGCGGAACGTGATCGATGCCTACCGGTACTGGCGGATGGAAGCGATCGTCGCCGATCTGGACACCCAGCGGCACCCGTTCCATGTGGCGATCGAGAACTGGGGCCGAGACTTCAACATCGGGTCCGTGGTACGCAGCGCGAACGCCTTCGGCGCCGCGGCCGTGCACATCATCGGCCGACGGCGGTGGAACCGTCGTGGAGCGATGGTCACCGATCGTTATCAGCACGTGCTCCATCACGACGACGTCGCCTCCTTCGCGCACTGGGCGGCCCAGGAGGAGCTGCCCATCCTCGGGGTGGACAACGTGCCCGGCTCGGTGCCGATCGAGGGTCGGGAGCTGCCGCGGGCGTGCCTGCTGCTGTTCGGGGAGGAGTCGCAGGGACTGAGCGCTAAGGCCCAGGACGCCGCCGACCTGGTGCTGCACATCAGCCAGTACGGCTCGACCCGCTCGATCAATGCCGGGGCGGCCGCAGCGATAGCGATGCACAGCTGGGTGGTTCAGCACGCCCAGCCGCAGCGCTGACCAGCCCGCCAGCGTACCCGCCTGTGCCTCCGGCAGTGGGAGGCACACCGCCGGATGGGGACTACTCCCCAACGGACCCCCTGCCGCTCAGCGTCCGCACTGCGTACCATGTGCCGTGTTGCTTATCCGGAGACGAGGGGTTCTGAGGAGGGCTCATCCATGGGCCAGGAAGTCAGTTTTGATCTGGACACTGCGGTTCAGCAGATGACCGCGATCGACGAGGTCGCCAAGGACATCAAGAAGATCGAGGAGCAGTTTCATAACGTCACCAGCCGCCAGGTCCCGGCGGACTGGACCCATGAGACCGGCGCTGTCGGGTTCGCGAACCAGTTTCGTGCCACCGGCTCTGGCCTGGGCCGAGCACTCCTGACCCTGCAGAAGGACATGGTCGAGATGTACGAGGAGCTGCACGAGACCATCAACGAGTTCGTCGCCAACGACGAGGAGAAGCAGGCGCGATACAACGCACTCGTGATCAAGTACAACCTGAAGGACATCGCCGACAACCTGACCACGGCCGGGGCCGCGGCCGGTGCGATGGTGGGTGGCGCCGGTGGGCGCACGATGGCGGTCTGATGCGGCAGGTACGGGCACACAAGCAGGGAGGGGTTGAGAAGTGAGCAGCAAGTACACCGACCGCCTGGCCGCGGTTGCGAACACAGCGGTCGAAGCGGATCCATCACGTCAGGACACTGGGACCGAGTTGCGCAGGCTGGTCGAATCGGTCCGTGCGCTGGGTGAATCCGTCCGGCACGTGCGGACCAGGCAGAAGTCGTTCGAGGGAGAGACCGGCGACGCCATCGACGGCCGGTTGATGAAGTCCGAGAAGTACCTGGACACCTTCGTGCAGAACATCGGCGCCGTGAACACCGTGCAGTACGGCGCCTCGGACGCCGTCTCGCGCGCCGGTCAGGCCTACAGCCAGCTCCCCGGTCTGGACCTGAGTGCCGAGACCGAGCGGACCCTGGAGATCGCTGCAGAGACCGGCGGACTCGTGATCGCCGGTCCCCTGGGCGCAGTTGCCGCGGACAAGGCGTTCGACTGGTTCATGGGCCAGCAGGAGGAGCAGCGCGAGAACGCTGCCCGCCAGGTCCTGGACCAGTTCGACAACGACATGCGTGAGTCCGAGCGGGCGATGCGCGAGATCCAGATGCGGGTGGAGAACGAGAACCCGAGCAACACCGAGGACCCTGGCGGCTCCCCGGGCGATCCCGGTGGCCCCGGTGATCCCGGTGGCCCCGGTGACGTCGGGAATCCACCCGGAAGCATCCCCCCGCCGGGCGGTGGCAACCCCGGTGGCCCCGGTGGCCCCGGTGTGCCAGAGATCCCCGGTCCGGGTGACCCGGGCTACCCGGGTGGTCCCGGCGGTCCCGGTGACGGGCCTGGTCCTGGTGACCCCGGCTACCCCGGACCTGGTGATCCCGGCTACCCCGGACCTGGTGACCCCGGTTACCCCGGTCCTGGCGACCCGGGTTGGCCCCCGGGCGGCAACGGGCCCGGTGTTCCCGGACCTGGTGACCCCGGCTACCCCGGTCCCGGCGGCCCGGGCTACCCCGGTATCCCCGGCCCCGGTGACCCGGGCTACCCGGGAGGCCCCGGCGGTGGTGGCGACGACAGCGTCTCCGTGGACGGCAGCGTCGGCGGTGGCGTCGGCGGCAGCGGCGGTATCCCGGGTATCGGCGCCGGTGGTGCCGGTGTCGGTGCACCAGGAGTCGGTGGCGTCGGTGGCGGCGTCGGTGCCGGGATGGGCGTCGGTGGCGCCGCACTCGGAGCCGCAGCAGCGAACCGTCTCTCCGGAAATGCCGGTGGCGGCATGACTGGTGGTACCGGCGCGTTGGCTGGTGGCCCGGGTGCCGGTGCTGGTGGCGCGGGAGGCGCCGGCGGTCGTGGCGGGATGATGCCCGGCATGATGGGCGGCGG
>DXBY01000329.1 GCA_019116305.1 Candidatus Ruania gallistercoris
GTGAGCACGTGCAGCGGCACACCGATCCCGGTGCGGATCGCCACCGCGCCGAGCCCAGCGCCGGCCACGGTGCCGACGGAGAAACCGCCGTGGAAGGCGGGCATGATCGCCCGGCCGAGGGCCTGTTCCACCCGGGCCCCGGCGAAGTTCATCGCTACATCCCACCCGCCGATGCCCATCGTGGTCACGAACAGCCCGGCGGTGAGCAGCAGCGGCAGTCCGGTGGCCACCCCGGTGACCGCCACGGCGAGGCCCAGTGTGGCCAGGCCGGCGGCGATCAGCACAGTGGCGCGGGCACCGATCCGCGCGATCACCCGCCCGGCCAGGGGCAGGGAGAGTACCGAACCGAGCGATCCGACCACGATGATCAGCCCGAGGTCGCGTTCGCGCAGCGAGAGCTCGTCGCGGATGGTGGGGATCCGGGAGAGCCAGTTCGCGAACGTGAACCCGTTCAGCACGAAGGTGGCGAACACCACGGCGGCTGCGCGCCGCGCCGAAGCGGTGGTGGTGGGCATCGCGGCGCTCTCGTTCGGTGAAGGGGGGCCGCGGCCGGCGGCAGGGCTGAGCTGGACTGGGCCGCCTGGGCGGAGGATCGGCAGCCCCTGCACTATGGTGCGACTCAGCCGGATCATGGTCAACTCGCTCCGGCCGCCGACCGACAGGAGCCTCGAGGTGAGCGAACGCGTCACGCTGACGCATGTGGCCCGGGCCGCGGAGGTGTCGTTGTCGACGGCGTCGCTGGCGTTCTCCGGTGCCGGGCCGATCTCCGCGGCCACCCGGACGAAAGTCCTCGATGCCGCGGCCGGTCTGGGTTATGCCGGTCCGAACCCGGTGGCCCGGTCGCTGCGCCGGGGCCGTAGCGGGATCATCGGGGTGGTGGTCGGCAACGACCTCCGGGCGCGGTTCCGGGACCCGGTGGCGCTGCAGACCTTGGACGGGCTGGCGACCACCCTGGCCGCCGACGGGCTGGGCGTGCTGCTGCTGCCCTCGGAGCCGGCCGACGGCGGTCTGCTGACCCACTCGGCGATGGATGCCGCCGTGCTGCTCTCCCTCTCCGCCGGTGACGCCGCCCGCACACTGCGCCGCCGGAGCATCCCGATGGTGCGGGTGGACTCCAGGGCGCGGGGTGCCAGCTCGGTGCTGGTGCAGGACGAGGCCGGGATGACGGCGTTGGCGGAGCATCTGCGCGGGCTGGGGCACCGGCGGGTGGCCGTGCTCACTCTCGGCTGGCGGGCTGAACGCCGCCACGGGCCGATCGACCTGGCCACTGCCGCACCGGCGACGGTGCCCTACACCGCGGCCCGGATGGCGGGGATCCGCGCCGCCGGGATCGAGCCAGTGGCCGTGCAGCAGACCACCGGCTCGTTGGTGGAGGAGGGAATCCGGGCCGGGCACGCGGTCCTGGATGCCTCACCGCGCCCCACAGCCGTGGTGGCGATGAGTGACCTCCTTGCTGCCGGCGTGGTGCTGGCGGCACAGGAGCGGGGGTTGCGGGTGCCCGAGGACGTCTCCGTGGCCGGGTTCGACGGTGCCGACCTGCCCTGGCTGGCCGGACACGAGCTCACCTCGGTGTGTCAGCCGATCGAGGAGAAGGGCCGGCGGGCGGCGCAGGCCGCGATCCGGCTGGCCGCCGGTGAGCGGGTCCGGTCGGTGACGCTGGCGTGCACCCTGCGGGTGGGCAGCACCACCGGGCCGGCGCCGGCCTGAGCCTGGCATCGGCCCCGCCGGCACCTACGCCGCTGGAGCGATACCGCCGAGCCGGTCAGTGCAGCCGGACCTGCGCCTGGGACTTGCCGAGCACGTGGCGTGCGTTCACCGTGACCTTCAGGTCCACCCGCGCGGTCCCGGCCTCGGGGTCCACGGCGCCGACCACGGCGACGATGTCCACCTCGGCCACACCAGGGTCGGGCACCACCACCGGGCGGGTGAAGCGCACCCCGTAGCCGAGCAGGTCACTGGCATCGTCCAGCCAGTCGGTCAGCGCCGCGGCGGCCATCCCCATCGTGAGCATGCCATGCGCGATCACCCCGGGCAGACCCACCTCGAGGGCGAACCGCTCGTTGTAGTGGATCGGGTTGAAGTCCCCGGACGCACCCGCGTAGCGCACCAGCCGGGCGCGGTCCACGGCCTCGGTGCGGGTGAACAGCTCGGTGCCCACGCTCACCCCGGCGTCCAGCACGCCCATCAGTCCTGCCCTCGCACAGCGAGAGTGGAGATGACCGTGCAGACCGGGGCTGCGCCGTCGTCAGTGATCTCACTGCGGGTGGTGACCATCGAGATACCCTCGCGAGTGCTGATCGAGTCCACGTGCACCACCGTGTGCAGCAGGTCCCCGGCCGCGATCGGGCGGTGATAGGCGAACCGCTCCTCGGCGTGCACCACCCGGGAGAAGTCGATCCCGGCGGCCGGGTCCTCGATGTACTCGGCCTCGGCGCGCTGAGCGATCACCACGGCGAAGGTGGCCGGCGCGAGCACATCGGCGTGCCCGGCGGCGCGGGCCGCCTCGGGGTCGGAGTGCACCGGGTCGTTCGCCCCCACGGCGGCGGCGAACTCGCCGATCTTCACCCGGGAGACGGCGTAGGGCGGGGTTCCGTGGAACTCCCGCCCTACGTAGTCGGTGCTGACCGCGGTCATGACCTCAGCGGGTCTCGCGGTGGTTGGTCTTGGCGTTGCAGCGCGGGCAGTACTTCGCCAGCTCGAGCCGGTCGGGGTTGTTCCGCCGGTTCTTCTTGGTGATGTAGTTGCGCTCCTTGCACACGTCACAGGCAAGGGTGATCTTCGGACGGACGTCCGCGGACTTGGTGGCCATTGGTCTTCCTCACGATCTGCACCTGGGGTGGTGCGGCGGCGCTGGTGGTGTAGCGGGGGCGGGGATCGAACCCGCGACCTCACGATTATGAGTCGTGCGCTCTGACCGACTGAGCTACCCCGCCGCGTCCTGCGAAGGGCCCGCACGCCGGCGGGCCCCTGCGCAGACCAGAGCCCCGAAAGGGAATCGAACCCTTGACCTTCTCCTTACCATGGAGACGCTCTGCCGACTGAGCTATCGGGGCAGCGGGATCGAGGGTACATGCTGATCAGCCCGGAGGCGAAATCGCAGGCAGCCCTCAGACCGCTTCTGTGACCGGTACCACCTCGACGGCAGTCACGGCCGGTTCGGCACGGGCACGAGATGCCTTTGGTGGAGGCACCCCAGGCCCGTTCCGGTGGCGGGTGCAGGATTCGAACCTGCGAAGCTTGCGCGGCTGATTTACAGTCAGCTCCCTTTGGCCGCTCGGGCAACCCGCCGGGTGGTCCAGGGACCGGATGGAACAATACCAAGTTCAGCGGCAGTCCGTGACATCGCCGAGCTCCGGCGGTGGGTAGATGTGAAGGAGATCTCAGTGGCCAGCGATTCCTCGTTCGATGTGGTGAGCAAAGTGGATCGGCAGGAGGTGGACAACGCCTTGAACCAGACCGCGAAGGAGATCTCCCAGCGGTATGACTTCCGCGGCGTGGGGGCCTCGATCTCCTGGAGCGGGTCGGATGCGATCGTGCTGGTCGCCAACGCCCCGGACCGGGTGCTGGCGATCCTGGACGTGTTCCAGACCAAGCTGATCCGCCGCGGGGTCTCCCTCAAGGCGATCGACACCGGGGAGGACGAGCCGCAACCCTCCGGCAAGGAGTACCGACTGGTCGGCACGCTCAAGGAGGGGCTGTCCAGCGAGAATGCGAAGAAGATCACCAAGCTGGTCCGGGACGAGGGCCCGAAGGGCGTCAAGACACAGATCACCGGAGATGAGGTGCGGGTGTCCTCGAAGAAGCGCGACGATCTGCAGGCGGTGATCGCGCTGCTGAAGGATGCCGACATCGACGCCGCGCTGCAGTTCACCAACCGCCGGTAGGGCCCCATCGCGCGCGGAGGTCGGAATTGCAGGCTGAGGTGCTCCTGCAGCACCTCCTAGCCCAAAAAGTACCTCCGCGTGCCGATGCCGGTCCGGGCGTGCCGATGCCGGTCCGGGCGTGCCGGTGCCGGTCCGGGTGCGCCGGTCAGGTGCGGGCGCCGATATCCCGGGAGATCTCGGTCATGTGCTCGCGTGGGACCACCTTCACCCGTTCGCGGCCCTGCGCCTGCCCGAGGGAGCGTTCGTAGGCGTCCAGCAGCTCCCACCCGTGCCAGGTGGTGTAGGGCACGCCGTCGGCGGCCAGCCGGTCCAGCAGGGCCTGCGGATCGCGTTCGACGGCGGAGCTCAGCGTGCCCTGTTCGGCTCGCTCAGCGAGGTCGGAGACCAGGTGCCGGATCGTCTCGCTGGCATCGGACTTGGTGTGCCCGATCAGACCGACCGGACCGCGCTTGATCCAACCCGTGGCGTACAGGTCAGGGATGTGCTCACCGCGCTCGTCCAGCACCCGGCCGCCCTCGTTCGGGATCACCCCGGTGACCGGGTCGAACGGGACGTCCGGCAGCGGGGAGCCGAAGTAGCCGACCGCCCGGTAGACGGCCTGGACGTCGAACTCCTCGAACCGGCCGGTGCCCCGCACCGACCCGTCGCCGGTGAGTTCAGTGCGCTCGGTGCGCACCCCGGTGACCCTGCCGTCGGTGCCGAGGATCTCCGCCGGCCGGTGCAGGAAGTGCAGGTGGATCCGCCGGGACGCGGTCAGCTCGCTCTCCTCGCGCAGCGTCCAGTCGGTGAGGGTCTTGACCACCTGCTTGGTCTGGTTCGAGGAGCGGATCGCTTCCTCCGAACCCTCGTCGAAGTCGAAGTCCTCGGGGTAGACCACGATGTCCACATCCGGAACATGACCGAGTTCGCGCAGCTCCAGCGGAGTGAACTTCACCTGCGCCGGTCCGCGCCGGCCGAACAGGTGCACATCGGTGATCGGGCTCGAGCGCAGCACCTCCGCCACGTTCTCCGGGATCTCGGTGACCATCAGATCCTCGGCGTGCTTGGCCAGGATCCGGGCCACGTCCAACGCGACGTTGCCGGCGCCGAAGACCGCTACCTGGGTGGCCCCCAACGGCCAAGTGCGCGGAACGTCCGGGTGACCGTCGTACCAGGAGACGAAGTCCGCGGCACCGTAGCTGCCGTCCAGGTCGATCCCGGGGATGTTCAGGTCCGCGTCCCGGATCGCGCCGGTGGCGAAGATCACCGCGTCGTAGTAGCTGCGCAGCTCGGCCATATCGATGTCGGTGCCGTAGTCCACGTTCCCGATGAACCGGACCGTGCCCTTCTGCAACACCTTGTACAGCGCGTTGATGATGCCTTTGATTCGCGGGTGGTCCGGCGCCACCCCGTAGCGGACCAGGCCATAGGGCGCCGGCAGGCGTTCGAGCAGGTCGATCTCGACGTTCAGGTCGGTCTTGGACAGGATGTCTGCGGCGTAGATCCCGGCAGGGCCGGCACCCACGACGGCGACGCGGAACTGGGTGGTGGTAGGCACAGTGATGGAATGCCTCTTTCGCAAGTGTGTAGTCGGCGCAGGGTTGCACCGAGGGGCCACTACTAGTGTAAGGGTCCCCTTACCGGCGGCCTACCTGGCACCGCTCACGCGGCGCCTGGCTGGTGGAGGTGAACGGCGGCGACGGGCGGGCGCACCGGAGGGGTAGATTCCAGATGTGACCGCCTCTGCTCCCCCACCGGCTCCGAGCAGCGGCGGCGACCTGGACCGGCGAGGGCTGGCTGCCGGCTTCGGCGGGTACCTGTGGTGGGGTCTGCTGCCGCTGTACTTCCCGCTGCTGGCCCCGGCCGGCCCGTT
Source organism: Candidatus Ruania gallistercoris (assembly GCA_019116305.1). Lineage (GTDB taxonomy): Bacteria > Actinomycetota > Actinomycetes > Actinomycetales > Beutenbergiaceae > Ruania > Ruania gallistercoris. The sequence continues at coordinate 5,737 of DXBY01000329.1, forward strand.
CGAGATCACCGCGCACCGGGTGGTCTGGTCGCTGCTGCTCTGCCTGGCGGTGCTGGCCGTCCTCGGCCGGTTGGGCACGTTCTGGCGGCTGCTGCGCACACCGGCCGTGCTGGGGCGGTTGGCGCTGGCTGCCGTGCTGATCGCCACCAACTGGGTGACCTTCGTGCTCGCGGTGCTCACCGGGCACGTGGTCGACGCCTCCCTCGGCTACTACATCAACCCGTTGATGACGGTGCTGATGGCCGTGGCCGTGCTCGGTGAACGGCTCCGTACCGCGCAGTGGGTCGCCGTCGCCCTGGGAGCCGTGGGTGTGCTGGTGATCGCCATCGGCCACGGCACCTTCCCCTGGATCTCCCTCGTGCTTGCGCTCACCTTCGGCTGCTACGGGCTGGTGAAGAAGCAGGTCGGCGCGCAGGTACCGGCTCTTCCCGGGCTGGCCGTGGAGACCCTCGTCCTGGCGCCGCTGGCCCTGGGGTTCCTGCTGGTGCTCGCCGGCACCGGTTCCGGGGTGTTCGGTGGTCCGGGTGAACGGTTCGGCGCCCCGGGCCTGACCCTGCTGCTGATCGGTACCGGCGTGCTGACCACCGTCCCCCTGGTGCTGTTCGCCACCGCTGCCCGCCGGCTGCCGCTGGCCATGGTCGGCCTGCTGCAGTACGTCACTCCCACCATGCAGTACCTCACCGGGGTGTTCATCTACCACGAGACGATGTCCGGCACCCGCTGGGTGGGCTTCGCCGTGGTGTGGCTGGCGCTGGTGGTGCTCAGCACGGACGGCTACCGCGCGATCCGGGCCGGGACCCCCACCCCACGCGAACGGTGACGATCCGAGAGCGGGACCGGTCCCGATGCTGCCACCAGTCGACTGAATGAGGTGACAGCGCGGTGCGGACCTGGTTGTCTCCTGCCATGGGCCCGGAGGTACTGGCCGCGATCGCGTCCGCTGCAGCTGTGGTCGTCGCTGTGGGTGTGGTGTGGCGGGTGCTGCTGCCCCGGGTGCTGCTCGGGCCGTCCGAGCACCGCTCCACCTACCGCATCCTGCACCTGATCACCCTCGCCTCACCGCCGTTGCGCGCGGGGTTGGCGGCCGGCGCCGGGCGTGCGGTCAAGCAGCTGCACGCGGTCACCGGCACCGCCGCACTTGCGCTGGCCGACGAGGACGGGCTGCTGGCCTGGAGCGGCACCGGGGAAACACACCGGCACCACGTACCCACCGGTGCGGACGTGGCCGAGACCCGGGTGCTCGGCCCGGACCTGATCGCCTGCGGCGAGGTGACCTGCCCGCTACGGCACGCCGTCACCGCACCGCTGACCACCAGCGACCTGCAGGTCGGGGCGGTCACCGCCTACGCGACCAGCACCCCGCCCACCGGACTGGTCCGGGCCGTGGAGGAGATCGCGGACTTCATCTCCGGGCAGCTGGACCTGGCCGAGCTGGAGAGCTCCCGGGCCGAGCTCGCGGAGGCGGACCTGCGGGCGCTACGGGCGCAGATCTCCCCGCACTTCATCTACAACTCCCTCGGCGCGATCGCTTCCTACATCCGCACCGACCCCGAGCACGCCCGGGAGCTGGTGCTGGACTTCGCGGACTTCACCCGGTACTCCTTCCGCCGGCACGGGGAGTTCACCACCCTGGCCGAGGAGCTGAAGTCGATCGAGCGCTACCTCACCCTGGAGCGGGCCCGGTTCGCGGGCCGGCTGCAGGTGACGCTCCGGATCGCACCCGAGGTGCTCGGGGTGGTGGTGCCGTTCCTGTGTCTGCAACCGCTGGTGGAGAACGCTGTGCAGCATGGACTGGAGGGGCAGACCGCCGGCGGCCACATCACCATCATCGCTGAGGACGTCGGCAACGAAGCGCACCTGAGCATCGAGGACGACGGCGCCGGGATGGACCCGGAGGCACTGCGCGAGCAGCTCGCCGGCGCATCTGGGGACCGGGTCGGTCTGGCGAACGTCGATGAACGGCTGCGCACCACGTTCGGTGAGGAGTACGGCCTGGTGGTGGAGACGGCGGTCGGCGCCGGCGCCAAGATCAGCCTACGGGTGCCGAAGTTCCACCCCGGGGTCTATGTCGAGTGACTACTCTGTGCCCATGCTCACGGTCCTCGCCGTCGACGACGAGCCCCCGGCACTCGACGAGCTCGCCTTCCTGCTCGGCCAGGACGTCCACGTCGACCAGGTGCGCACAGCCGGTGACGGTGCCACGGCGCTGCGCGAGCTGGACGCCGGGGACGTGGACGTGATCGTGCTGGACATCAAGATGCCCGGACTGACCGGACTGGAGCTGGCCCGGGTGCTCACCAGGTTCCGCCAGCCCCCGGCGATCGTGTTCGTGACCGCCTACGAGGAGCATGCCGTGGAGGCGTTCGAGGTCGGCGCCGCGGACTATGTGATGAAGCCCTACCGGCCGGAGCGGCTCGCCGAGGCGATTCGCCGCGCGCACCAGTGGCTACAGACGGCCACGAGTACCGGTGCCGAGGACGAGACGATCGTGGTGGAGCTGGCCGGGGTGACCCGGTACGTCCGCCGCAGCGACGTGCAGTACGTGAGCGCGCACGGGGACTACGCCCGGCTGCACACCGCCGCCGGTGAGCACCTGGTCCGGATGCCGTTGCACACACTGGCCGAGCGCTGGGCCGGCGCCGGGTTCGTCCGCATCCACCGCAGCCACCTGGTGGCCCTGGACCAGGTGCGCGAGCTCCGCGGGGACGGTGGCCGGCTGTCCGTGGTGCTGGCCCAGGTCACGCTGCCGGTGGCTCGCCGGCACGCCCGGGAGCTGCGCGACCTGCTTGCCGGCCGGGAACGGCGATGACCGAACGGAAGACGGTCACCGGCCCACGCCGTCGGCAGCGGCGGGCCCGCCGCCCGGCCACCTCCGACATCGACGCGCAGACCCGCCTGGGCGATGTGTACCTGCGTGGGCTGATGCGCACCCAGTTACGCCTGGGCCTGACCGTGGCGCTGTCCACGCTGGGCCTGCTGGCAGCCCTGCCGCTGGTGTTCGCGCTGGCACCGGGGACCGCGACACCAGCGATCGCCGGGATCCCGGTGCCCTGGCTCCTGCTCGGCGCCGGGGTCTATCCGTTGCTCGCGGGCGTTGCCTGGCTGTATGTCCGGCAGTCCGAACGGGTGGAGCGGGAGTTCACCGACCTGATGGACCGGCGGTGAACGCCACGGCCGGGATCGTCGCCGTGGTGCTGGTGGCGATCAGCACGGCGCTGCTCGGGGCACTCGGTGTGCGGGCGGCACGTACCACCAGCGACTTCTACGTGGCGTCCCGGTCGGTGAGCCCCTGGTGGAACGCCTCGGCGATCAGCGGGGAGTACCTCTCCGCCGCCTCCTTCCTCGGCATCGCCGGCCTGATCCTGGCCTACGGCGCCGACATGCTCTGGTTCGGCGTCGGCTACACCGCCGGCTACCTGCTGCTGCTGGTGCTGGTGGCCGCCCCGTTGCGCCGGAGCGGGGCGTACACCCTGCCGGACTTCGCCGAGCTTCGACTGGAGTCGGCGACAGTGCGCAAGATCGCCAGCGCCGGTGTGGTGACCATCGGCTGGCTCTACCTGCTGCCCCAGCTGCACGCAGCCGGGATCACCCTGCGCACGGTGACCGGCACGCCGGCGTGGGTGGGCCCGGTGGCCGTGGCGGTGGTGGTGCTGGTCTCCGTGGTGGCGGGCGGGATGCGGGCGATCACCTTCGTCCAGGCGTTCCAGTACTGGCTCAAGGTCACCGCGATCGCCGTTCCGGCGATCGTCCTGGTACTGGTGTGGCGGGCCGACGGCGCACCCGTGGTGGCCGAGTCCGGTCCGGTGACGTTCAGCGAACCCACCGCCGTGCAGGTGAGCACCGAGGTGCAGGTGCAGGTGCCGGAACCGGTCCAGGTCCACGCTGAAGGCACAGTGGACGGGCAGGAGGTGCAGGGTGCCACCACACTGCCGGCCGGAACGGTGCAGATCGATGCGGGCACCACTGTGGAGTTCCCGGCCGGGGCGGCCGTCCCCCATGCGGACGGGTTGCGGGCGGTGGACTCAGCCGGCTGGATGCTGCCGATGCACGAGGAGAACCCGTACGCGCTGTACACCACCTACTCGCTGATCGTGGCCCTGTTCCTGGGCACGATGGGCCTGCCGCACGTGCTGGTGCGCTTCTACACCAACCCGGACGGCCGAGCCGCTCGCCGCACCACAGTCATCGTGCTGGTGATGCTCGGCGTGTTCTACCTGTTCCCCACCCTCTACGGCGCGCTCGGCCGGCTGTACGCTCCGGACCTGTTGTTCACGGGCCGGACCGAGGCGGTGGTGCTGCTGCTGCCGGCCCGGATGCTGGGCCCGGACGCCGGACAGGTGCTCACCGTGCTGGTCACCGCCGGTGCGTTCGGTGCCTTCCTGTCCACCGCCTCCGGGCTCACGGTGAGTGTGGCCGGGGTGATCTCCCAGGATGTGCTGAACCGGCGGATCTCCTCCCCGGTGACCGCGTTCCGGGTCGGTGCGGTGCTGGCGCTGACCGTGCCGACCCTCGGTGCTCTCGGCGGGCTGGATCTGGGCATCGCCGATGTCGTCGGGTTGGCGTTCGCGGTGGCGGCCAGCACGTTCTGCCCGTTGCTGCTTCTCGGTATCTGGTGGCGCCGACTCACCGACGCGGGGGCGATGGCAGGCCTGATCGTCGGCGGCGGCGCGTCGACTCTGGCCGTCGGTGCGACGATCGTGACCGGTTCCTCCAGCGGCGCGGCCGGAGCCCTGCTGGCACAACCGGCGGCGTGGACGGTGCCGCTGGCGTTCGCGACCATGGTGGCGGTCTCGTTGCTCACCGCGCACCGCCGGCCTCGGGGCCTGTGGCGCACCATGGTGCGCCTGCACACCCCGGAGAACCTCACCCTGGACCGCGGCAGTTGGGACCCGGAGCGGCGATTCCGGCACTGACCGTTCGTCGTGGCCAGGCGACCGTTCATCGCGTGCTCGCCGGCCGCCCACCGAGGCAGGTCGCCACCCGGCGCGCGACCGGGCGGGCCACCTGCCGAGAGCCGTTCGCCGACTCCTAGTGTGACCACGGTCACGTCGGCCCCCGTGCCGACATCTCGAGCGAAGGAGCCCGCTGTGAACGAGGACGGTCCTGGCACCCCACCACCGGGCGCAGCCACAGCGTCCGACGACCCACCGAGGGAACGTGTCGTCACCCAGGAGGACTACGAACGCGCCCAGGCGTCACCAGAGTTTCAAGAGCTGCGACGGCGGGTCCGGGCCTTCGCCTTCCCGATGACTGTCGCGTTCCTGCTCTGGTATGCGACCTACGTGCTGCTGTCCACGTACGCGGTGGAGTTCATGGCCACCCCGGTGATCGGGAATGTGAACATCGGCCTGTTGTTCGGGCTCGGTCAGTTCGTCACCACCTTCCTCATCACCTTCCTCTACGTCCGGCACGCGAACCGGCGGCTGGATCCGACCGCGGACAGGATCCGCACCGAGCTGGAAACGGGGCAGATCTGATGGATATCGGTAACAGCGCCGTCAACTTCGGCATCTTCGGGCTGTTCGTGGTGGCCACGATGGTGATCGTGATCCGCGCCTCCCGGAACAACAAGAGCGCCGCGGACTTCTACGCCGGTGGCCGTGCCTTCACCGGTCAGCAGAACGGGATCGCCATCGCCGGTGACTACCTGTCCGCGGCTTCGTTCCTCGGGATCGCCGGGGCGGTCGCGGTCTACGGCTACGACGGGTTCCTGTACTCGATCGGCTTCCTGGTGGCGTGGCTGGTCGCGCTGCTGCTGGTCGCCGAGCTGCTGCGGAACACCGGCCGGTTCACCATGGCCGATGTGCTTTCCTTCCGGATGCGCCAGCGCCCGGTCCGTACTGCGGCGGCATCCTCGACCCTGGCCGTCTCGTTCTTCTACCTGCTCGCCCAGATGGCCGGTGCCGGTGGGCTGGTGGCCCTGCTGCTGGGCGTGACCGACCGGGCCGGTCAGTCGCTGGTGATCGCGATCGTCGGCGCGATCATGGTGTTCTACGTGCTGGTCGGCGGGATGAAGGGCACCACTTGGGTGCAGATCGTCAAAGCGGTGCTGCTGATCGCCGGTGCTGCCGTGATGACGGTGTGGATCATGGCCCAGCACAGCTTCAACCTCTCCGAGCTGCTCGGGCACGCTGTCGCCACCGCCGGTGAGGGCGGGGCGAACCTGCTGGACCCGATGAACAAGTACGGCGCCACCGGAGTGTCCAAGCTGGACTTCATCTCCCTGGCGCTGGCCCTGGTGCTCGGCACTGCCGGACTCCCGCACGTGCTGATGCGGTTCTACACGGTGCCCACGGCCAAGGAGGCCCGCCGGTCAGTGACCTGGGCGATCGCCCTGATCGGCCTGTTCTACCTGTTCACCCTGGTGCTCGGTTTCGGTGCCGGTGCCCTGGTGGGGCCGGACACGATCCTGGCCGCTCCCGGTGGGGTGAACTCGGCTGCTCCCCTGCTCGCCTATGAGCTCGGCGGGACGATCCTGCTCGGGGTGATCTCCGCCGTCGCGTTCGCGACCATCCTCGCCGTGGTGGCGGGCCTGACCATCACCGCCTCGGCCTCCTTCGCCCACGACCTGTATACGAACGTGATCAAGAAGGGTGAGGAGAACCCGCAGAAGGAGGTGAAGATCGCCCGCCGTGCAGCGGTGGTGATCGGCGCCGTCGCGATCGTGGGCGGTGTGGTGGCCAACGGCCAGAACATCGCCTTCCTGGTGGCCCTGGCGTTCGCTGTGGCTGCCAGCGCGAACCTGCCCGTGATCCTGTACTCGCTGTTCTGGAAGCGGTTCAACACCTCCGGTGCGCTCTGGGCGATCTACGGCGGGCTGGTCACGGCGGTCACGCTGATCGTGTTCTCCCCCGCAGTCTCGGGCAAACCGGTGGACCCGAGCACCGGACGCAGCCCGTCGATGATCCAGGGGGTGGACTTCCACTGGTTCCCGCTGGACAACCCGGGTCTGGTCTCCATCCCGGCCGGTTTCTTCTTCGGCTGGCTCGGCACGATGATCTCCAAGGAGTTCAACAAGGCGAAGTACGCCGAGATGGAGGTGCGCTCGCTCACCGGCACCGGGGCGGAGAAGGCCACCGTGGCGCACTGACCCGCGCCACTGGCGGCTCCGCGCCCCGCAGCGGGTGTGGTTATCGTCGCTAGATCGCGACCTAGCGACGATAACCTCACCCCCGGGACGGCGGTGAGCCGGGAGGGTGGTGGGCCGGCGCAGTGGTGGGCGCAGACTCCGCGGTGACCCGGCCTGCTCAGGCGAGCCGGTCCACCAGCAGGTGAGCGAACTCGTCCAGCGCGGTGCGGGTGTCGCTGGCGGGGAGCTGCTCCAGCTCGGCCACTGCACTCCCCGCCCAGGTCCGCGCCATCTCCCGGGCCTCGTCCAGCACCGGGTGCGCATTCAGCCGACTGAGCACATCGGCAAGCACCTCGTCCGAGGACAGGTCGCCGTCCAGGTCGGCCACCAGTGTCCGGCCGGCCTCGTCCAGCTCGCCGGCCGCAGCGCGGCGGCGCAGCAGGAGCACCGGCATCGTCGGCACACCTTCCCGCAGGTCGGTGCCGGGCGTCTTCCCGGTGGTCTCGGCGTCCGAGGCGAGGTCGATCACGTCGTCGGCAAGCTGGAACGCCACCCCCACCTTCTCCGCGTAGGCGACCGCGGCGGCTTCGATCTCGGCAGAGGCACCGGCCAGGATGGTGCCGTAGTGTGCGGCCGCCGCGATCAGCGAACCGGTCTTGTCCGCGAGCACCTGCAGGTAGTGCTCGATCGGGTCCTCGTCCTCAGTGGGCCCGATGGTCTCGTGCAGCTGGCCGAGCACGAGCCGTTCGAACGCTTCCGCCTGGATCTTCACCGCCCGCGGGCCGAGGTCGGCCACGATCCGGGACGCCTTCGCGAACAGCAGGTCCCCGGTGAGGATGGCCACCGAGTTGCCCCACACCTCGTGTGCGGAGGGCGCTCCGCGCCGCAGCGGCGCCGAGTCCATCACGTCATCGTGGTACAGGGTGGCCAGATGGGTGAGCTCAGTGGCCACCGCCGCCGCCCGCACCTGGTCGTTCACCCCGTTGCCGAACTGGCTGGTGAGCAGCACCAGCACCGGGCGGATCCGTTTCCCCCCGGCATCGAGCAGATGGTGCGCGGAGGGGTCCACCAGCGGGTCCGCACTGCGCGCAGCCTGCTGCAGCCGCTGCTCGATGTCCTCGAGCTCGGCAGCGAGCTGGGCCTGGAGGTCGCCGTCGCCCAGCGGCAGGCTGGACTGGGTCACAGCAGGAACTGCGTGGCGTTCGCAGCTAGGTCGAGTAGCGGTCCGGGGAACACGCCGAGGGCCACGGTCCCGAGCGCGCAGACCGCCACGGCCACCGCGCTCAGGCCCTCGGTACGCACCACGGTGGCGCGGGCGCCCTGGGCGTCCTCGGCCGGCTGGGTGAAGAACATCAGCACGATCACCCGCACGTAGAAGAATGCGGCGGCAGCCGAGGCGGCCACGGCGATCAGCACCAACGGCCACGCGCCGCCCTCCACTGCGGCGGAGAACACCACGTACTTGCCGATGAACCCGGCGGTGAGCGGGATCCCGGCGAAGGAGAGCAGGAACAGGGTGAAGCAGAGCGCCACCACCGGGTGCCGCCGGCCGAGCCCGGCCCACTGGCTCAGGTGCCCGGCCTCGGCGGTCACGTTCCCGTCGGCGTCCCGCTCCCGCACCAGCGAGACCAGACCGAACGCGCCCACGGTGGCCAGGCCGTAGACCAGCAGGTACACCCACACCGAGCTGATCCCCGAGCTGGTCCAGGCGACCACCCCGAGCAGCACGAACCCGGCGTGCGCCACCGAGGAGTAGGCGAGCATCCGCTTGATGTCGGTCTGCACGATGCCCAGCACCGTCCCCACCAGCATGGTGAGGATCGCGATGATCCACAGCGCCGGGCTCAGGTCCCAGCTCAGCCCGGGGGCCACCACGTAGAGGAACCGGACCAGGGCGGCGAACGCCGCGATCTTCGTGCACGCCGCCATGAACCCGGTGATCGGGGTCGGTGCCCCCTGGTACACGTCCGGCACCCAGGAGTGGAACGGGACGGCGCCGACCTTGAACAGCAGGCCGATCACCACCAGGATCACCCCGGCGAGCAGCACACCGTCCAGACCGGCCATCTGCGGCACGGCGGTGGCCACGTCGGTCAGGTGTACCGACCCGGAGTAGCCGTACAGCAGCGCCACGCCCATCAGGAAGAACGCCGAGGAGAACGCCCCGAGCAGGAAGTACTTCAGCGAGGCTTCCTGGGAGAGCAGGCGACGGCGCCGGGCCAGTCCGGAGAGCAGGTACAGCGGCAGGGAGAGTACTTCGAGCGCGATGAACAGGGTGAGCAGGTCCGTGGCAGCGGGGAAGATCAGCATCCCGCCCACCGAGAACAGCACCAGCGGGTAGGCCTCGGTCTGCACCAGGCCCATCCGCCGGGCCTGGGTCTCGTAGGCGGAGCCGGGCACCGCCGAGGCGGTCGGGGCGAACGCGTCCTCACCGCCGGCACGCTCGGCGATCACCAGCACTCCGACGAACGCGCAGACCAGCAGCACGGCCTGGGCGAGCAACGCCGGGGTGTCCTCCACCACGGCACCGGCCACCAGCGAGGCAGGGCCCTGGGCCTGCACCACGGTCCAGCGCCAGGCCACGGTCACCAGCGAGGCACCGAGGGCGACCATCGCGAGCAGCACCTGCACGGTTCGACGGGCCTTCCCGGCCACGAACGCCTCGATCAGCACGCCCACCACGGCCGCACCCAGCACGATGAGGATCGGGCTGAGCGCTGCCCAGTCGATCTCCGGCGGGACGAAGGAATTCATGAGGCGCTCCCGAGGATCGCGACGAACTGGTCAGCCGTGCCGGTGAGCAGGTCGAGCACCGGGGCGGGGAAGAAACCGAGGAACAAGATTCCGACCGCGAGCGGAACGATCGTCCACCGTTCCCGTCCGCCGGCGTCGGTGAGCTCGGCGCGGGCGGGCTCCACCGGCCCGGTGAAAACCCGCTTATAAGCCAGCAGGATGTACAGCGCGGACAGCACCACACCGATCACGGCGAACACGCCGTAGGCCCAGTGCGCCTCGAAGCTGCCGAGGAACACCAGGTACTCCGGCACGAACCCGCTCAGCCCGGGCAGTGCCAGCGAGGCAAGCCCGGCGAACAGCCAGGTGCCGGCGATCACCCGGGTGACCCGCTGCATCCCGGAGTAGGTGCGCATGTCCTGGCTGCCCCCGCGCTGGGTGAGGAACCCGGAGATGAGGAACAGCGCAGCGATCGTCACCCCGTGCGCGACCATGTACAGCATCGCGCCGACCATCGCGGTCTGGGTGCCGACGAACACGCCCATCACGATGAACCCGAAGTGGGACACCGAGGAGAACGCGATCATCCGCATCAGATCGTGCTGACCGATCGCGAGGATGCCGCCGTAGATGATCGAGATGATCGCCAGCACGATGATCGCCGGTGCCGCTGCTGCCGAGGCGGCCGGGAACAGCGGCAGGCAGATCGCGATCATGCCGAAGGTGCCCACCTTGTCCAGCACGCCGACCAGCAGCGCGGAGGTTCCCGGCGGCGCCTGTCCGGCCGAGTCCGGCAACCAGGTGTGCACCGGCACCATCGGCGCCTTGATCGCAAACGCGATGAAGAAGGTGAGGAACAGCCACATTCCCACCGCGGGGCTGTCCCCGGCGGCGACATCGGCCAGGTTGTCCAGCAGCAGCGCGCCCTCGCCCCCACCGGAGCGCACTGCCACCAGCACCACCCCGGCCAGCATCACCAGTCCGCCGGCCAGGCCGTAGAGCAGGAACTTCACCGCGGCCGCCCGCCGGCCCGCGCCACCGTAGGCACCGATCATGAAGTAGATCGGCACCAACATGGCCTCGAACAGGATGTAGAACAGGAACAGGTCGCGGGCCGCGAACACGCCGATCATCATCGCCAGCAGGAGCAGCAGCAGCGCCACGTACCCCGCCCGGCGGTAGGCGAGCGCCTTCTCGGCCGCCTCGGCCTTGATGCCCTCCGGCAGCTGCACCTCGTTCCAGGAGGCGAGCATCACGATCGGCACCAGCACCACGGCGAGCAGCACGAGGACCAAGCCCATCCCGTTCAGTCCCACCGCCCAGGAGACCCCGAGCTGGGAGATCCAGGTGTAGGTCTCGGTGAACTGGTAGCCGCCGGCGCCGGTGTCGAACCCGGCGGCCATCACGGCGGCACCGATCAGCACCAGCAGGCTCACCGCCAGGCCCAGCGGCCGGGCGATCTTTCGCAGGACGGGCACCAGCCAGATCAGCGCAGCGGCCACGGCCGGCAGCGCGATCAGGATCGTGAGCCAGGGAAGGTCAGCGAGTTGTGCAGGCATTCGTTTCTCCGACTCAGACTCGCGTGGCGAGGACGACGACTAGGGCGAGCACCACACCGACGAGCATGAGTGAGGCGTAGGACCGGACGAACCCGTTCTGCAGGCGGCGCCATCTCTCGCCCCAGCCCACCGCTCCGGAACCAAGCCCGTTCACCGCGCCGTCGACCACTGCCGTGTCGGTGTAGGTGAGCACGCGGGTGACGTGCTCGCCCGGGCGGCCGACGAGGGTCTCGTTCGTGGCGTCCTGGTACAGGTCCGCGCGGGCGGCCCGGGTCAGCCAGCTGCCGGCCGGCGGGGTGATCGGCACCTCGCTGGCGGCATACTGGCGCCAGGCCAGGAACGCCCCCAGCAGCACCAGCACGATGGTGGCGCCCATGATCACCGGCACCGGGAGCACCGGTGCGTGGTGCTCCACGTGCCCGGTGACCGGCTCCAGCCAGGTGGTGAACGCGTCCCCGATCATCAGCACGCCACCGAGGGCCAGTGACCCCACGGCGAGCAGGATCATCGGCACGGTCATCAGCGCCGGGGACTCGTGCGGATGCTGCTCCGGCCCGGGCAGGTCGTTCTTCCCGTCGTTCCAGCGGGCCTTGCCGTGGAAGGTCATGAAGAACAGCCGGGACATGTAGAACGCGGTGATCCCGGCACCGAGCAGGGCCACGGTGCCGAACACCCACGGCTGCCAGCCCTCGCCCACGAACGCGGACTCGATGATCTTGTCCTTGGACCAGAACCCGGAGAACGGCGGGATGCCGAGGATGGCGAGCCAGCCGGCGGCGAAGGTGATCCAGGTGATCTTCATGTACTTCGACAGTCCGCCGAAGCCGCGCATGTCGATCCGGTCCTTCATCCCGTGCATCACCGAGCCGGCGCCGAGGAACATCCCGGCCTTGAAGAAGCCGTGCGTGACCAGGTGGAAGATCGCGAACGCGTACCCGATCGGGCCGAGCCCGGCGGCGAGCATCATGTACCCGATCTGCGACATCGTGGAGGCGGCGAGCGCCTTCTTCAGGTCGTCCTTCGCGCAACCCACGATCGCCCCGAACAACAGCGTGACCGCACCGACGATGACCACCACGAGCTGCGCCGTCGGCGATCCTTCGAAGATCGGTCCGGAACGGACCACGAGGTAGACCCCGGCGGTGACCATCGTGGCGGCGTGGATCAGGGCGGAGACCGGAGTGGGGCCAGCCATCGCGTCCCCGAGCCAGGCCTGCAGCGGAACCTGGGCGGACTTGCCGCAGGCGCCGAGCAGCAGCATCAGCCCGGTGGCGGTGAGCACACCCTCGTTGGTGCCCTCGGCCGCGCTGAACACGGTCTCGTAGTCCACCGCGCCGAAGGTGGCGAACATCAGCATCATCGCCACCAGCAGGCCCATGTCCCCCACACGGTTCATGAAGAAGGCCTTGTTCGCGGCCACCGCATAGTCGGTGCGCTGGTTCCAGAACCCGATCAGCAGGTAGGACGCCAGGCCCACCCCTTCCCAACCGAGGAAGAGCAACGCGTAGGAGTCGGCGAGCACCAGGACCAGCATCGAGGCGATGAACAGGTTCAGGTAGGCAAAGAACCGGCGCCGGTCGGCATCTTCGGCCATGTAGGCGACCGCATAGATGTGGATCAGCGTGCCCACGAAGGTGATCAGCAGGGCGAACGTCACCGACAGCGGGTCGATCAGCAGGCCGATGTCCACGTTCAGGTCACCGGCGGGGATCCAGGAGTACAGCGTGATCTGGCTGATCCGGTCATCGGCGGCCCGGCCGAGCAGCTCGACCAGGATGCCGATCGCGAGCACCGCCGAGACGGCGGAGGCGAGGACGCCGAGCCAGTGCCCCCAGGGGTTCGAGCGCCGCCCGGTGAGCAGCAGCACCGCCGCGCCGACCATCGGGGCCGCGATCAGCACCCAGGCAAGGTTGGTCAAGTTCATCTGGAGACGCGCTCCCTGTCAGTTCTTCAGCAGGTTGACGTCATCCAGAGACGCCGAACCGCGAGTTCGGAAGATGGACACGATGATCGCCAGCCCGATCACGACCTCCGCGGCCGCCACCACCATGACGAAGAAGGCAAGCACCTGTCCGTGCAGGTCACCGTGCATCCGGGCGAAGGTCACCAGCATCAGGTTGGCCGCGTTCAGCATCAGCTCCACACCCATGAACGCCACCAGGGCGTTGCGCCGCACCAGCACGGCCACCGCGCCGATGCTGAACAGGATCCCGGAGAGCACCAGGTAGTTGATCAGGCTCACTGTTCGTCTCCTTCGCCACGCGCCCGCGCGTCACCGGGCGGTGGGTTCTGCTCGCTGCCGTCGACGGCGGAGCTCGCCTCTGCGGATTCGCTCGCCTCGGCGAGGGTACTCGGCTCTCCCGCGGCGTCCGCCGAGGCGGTCACCTGCTCGGGTGCCGCCGTCTCGATCGGCACGTCCTGGGTGTCGTGGTCGATCACCGGGGTGCCGCTGGCGATCTGGGCCGCGCGGGCGGTCTGCTCGGTGGCCTCGGACTGGCGCAGCACCTGGCCACGGACCCGCAGCACCGTGGTGATCGAGGCATCCAGGGCGCTGCCGCCGGCGTCGATGGCAGGCATGTCCGCCGAGTTGGTGCGGGCGTACACACCCGGTCCGGGGGAGGAGATCACGCTGGTGGCACCGGCACCGGACTTGAAGGCGGCCAGCTTCGCCTCGACCACCTCACGCTGGCCCCGCTTCGGGCCGAGCCGGCGGCGGTGGCTGAGCACCAGGGCACCGAGGGCCGCGGTGATCAGCAGGGCGGCGGTCAGCTCGAACGGGAAGATGTACTCACCGAAGATGATCCGCGCCACCCCGGCCGGATTGGATTCGGCGTTCGCGGCACCCAAGCCCACCGGACTGCCGAACGCGGCCCGGGTGACCAGGGCGATCAGCAGCGCCACCAGACCCACGCCACCGACGACGGCGATCCACCGCTGCCCCACCAGGGTCTCGGTGAGGGACTCGGTGGAGTCCACCCCGACGAGCATGATCACGAACAGGAACAGCATCATCACCGCACCGGTGTAGACCACGATCTGGGCTACTCCGAGGAACGGCGCCTCCAAGGCGATGTAGAGGATCGCCAGGGCCACCATCACACCGGCGATGCTCACCGCGATGTGCACCGGACGGCGGGCGAACAGCAGGGCGAGCGCACCGAGCACGGCCAGCGGCGCCAGCACCCAGAACAGCACGGCCTCGCCGGTGGAGATCACCAGCTGCTCGGTCATCGCTTCCCTCCCTGGTCGCCGCGGGCGCGGGCTGCTGCGTCGGCGGCCTCCAGGGTGGAGTCCTCCGGACGGCGCTCGCGCACCCACTCGACCTGGCTCAGGGTGGGGCCGTCCACCTCGTT
>DXBY01000330.1 GCA_019116305.1 Candidatus Ruania gallistercoris
GTGGGAAGGTCCACCCAGTGCGCGATCTCCTCCCGAGGCACCACCAGCACGTGCCCCGGCTGCAGCGGCTCGATCGTGGCGAAGGCGACGCAGTGCTCGTCGGCCCAGACGAACCGGCCCGGGATCTCGCCGGCGATGATGCGGGTGAACAGGCTAGCCATCGCTCCAATCTACCGGTCGTCAGGTCGCGGGTGCGCGCTGGCGCTCTCCTCACCGGCCGAGCCGTGAGGGTTGGGGGTGGTCAGTAGTAGACGGCGAGGGGTCCGGAGGGTCCGTCGATCACCTGGACGGGGGTGTCGAACACACCGGTGAGCACGCGATCGGTCATGATCTGCTCCCGGGGGCCGAACTCCGCGACCGCGCCGTCCTTGACCGCACAGATGTAGTCGGCATAGTGCGCGGCGAAGTTGATGTCGTGCAGCACAACCACGATCGTGCGGCCGAGCTCGGTTGCTGCGCGCTGCAGATGCTTCATCATCTGCACCGAGTGCCGCATGTCCAAGTTGTTCAGCGGCTCGTCCAGCAGCACGAACTCGGTGTCTTGGCACAGCACCATCGCCACATAAGCGCGCTGGCGCTGCCCGCCGGAGAGTTCGTCCAGGTACCGTCCCTCCAGCTCCCCGAGCTCGAGGAAGTCGATCGCCTCACTGACCATCTGTTCGTCAGCGGGCGTCAGCCGGCCTTTCGAGTACGGGAACCTGCCGAAGGCCACGAGCTGGCGAACAGTCAGTCGGGTGATGAAGTGGTTCTCCTGGCGCAGGATGGACACGATCTTGGCCAGGTCCTTCGAGGCCGTCCGAGAGACGTCGTAACCGGCGATCTCGATCGTTCCCGCGTCCAGACCGAGCAGTCGGCCCATCATGGTCAGCAGCGTGGACTTCCCGGCACCGTTCGGGCCGATCAACGCGGTCAGGCCACCGGCGGGAATCTGTAGATCCACCGGTCCGATGGACACCTCACTGCTGTAGTCCTTGCGGACCTCGGTCAGCGTGATCACAGCCGCCCCTTTCTCAGCATGACGATCAGGAAGGTGAGACCGCCGACGATCTCGATGATGATCGAGACAACTCCTTGGGCATAGAACAGGTTCTTCATCACGAAGTACGCACCGGCGAGCACCACGAATCCGGTGAGCACGGCCATCGGGAGCACGTACCGGTGGTCGTGCGTGTCGGCGAACTGGTAGGCGAGCGTCGCCACCAGGAACCCGAGGAAGGTCATCGGTCCAACCAAGGCCGTGGACGTGGCGATCAGGACCGCTACCAGGACGAGCACCTTGATCAGCTCGGCGCGGTGGTTCAGGCCTAGGCTGGTGGTCGGGGCATGTCCCAGTGCGAGCACATTCAGCCGGCGCGCCCGCAACCAGAGCAACGTTCCGGCGACCGCGCACAACGGCACCGCGATCGGCAGATAGTCCGCATCGGCGTTCGCCATCGAGCCGAACAGGCGGGCGGTGAGCACATCGAACTCGCTCGGGGTGAGGAGGCGCTGCATGAACGTCGATACTGAGCCCAGCCCACCGCCGATGATGATGCCGATCAGCAACATCACGTGCAGGTTGCCGTACTTGCCGGTGAGCAACCAGCCGTACAGTGCTACGGCGAGCCCGACCATCGTCCCGATCTGGAACAGGAACTGCGGGACACCGGTCAGCGCGACCAGACCGGCGACCCCGAAGAAGTACATGGCCGCGGTCTGCACCGCCATGTACAACGACTCGAAGCCCATGATCGACGGGGTGAGGATGCGGTTCGTGGTCACGGTCTGGAACGCGACGGTGGCGCTGGCGTGGCAGAACGCGACGATGGCCATCACTAGGACGTTCTTGCCCCGGAGCTCGACGATGCGCCAGAACCCGTCCGAGCCCGGGGGCATCGGGTTGTCCCAGGTGAGCAGTCCTCCGGCGAAGGCCAGCGCCAGGACGGCCAGCACGGTGAGAATGATCCAGTAGCGGCGGCGGACAACGGCACTGGGGAGCGGGCTGGAGCTGCGGGACGGCCCGCTGGCCGGAGTGATTCGCCGCGAGGTCACGGTACTAGCCATGGCGCCGCTGCCTGAGGATCAGGACCACGAATACCACTGCTCCGACCACGCCGAGGATCAACGAGACCGGCACCTCGAACGGCATGATGATCAGTCGCCCGATCAGGTCACAGACGGTGACGATCGCGATCCCGAGCAGACACACCCACGGCAAGTTGGACCGCAGGTCGTCCCCGCGCACCATCGAGACCACGTTCGGCACGATCAGGCCGAGGAAGGGGAGGTTGCCCACCACCACGGTCACCACACCTGTCGCGACGGCGATCAGACCGGTTCCGAGAAGCACCACCCGGTGGTAGTTCAGCCCCACGTTGGTGGCGATCTCCTCGCCGAGACCCGCGACGGTGAAGCGGTCGGCCACGATGAAGATCACCACCCCCACCACGAGCACGATCCAGAGCGGTTCGTACTGGCCCTGCAACACCGAGGTGAAGCTCCCGGCGAACCAGATGCCCAGGTTCTGCAGCATGTCGGTCTGCAGCGCGAGGAACGTCGAGACAGACCCGACCACAGCGCCGAGCATGATGCCCACGATCGGCACGATCAGTGACGACCGGAGCGAGACCTGGCGCAGGAACAGGAAGAACAGCATCGTCCCGGCGAACGCAGCGAGCACGGCACCGGTCATCCGGGCGGTGATACTCGCTGTCGGCACGAGAATCATCACGGCGAGCAGGCCCAGGCCCGCCCACTCGGTAGTACCGGTGGTGGTCGGTTCGACGAAGCGGTTCTGGGTCAGCAGCTGCATCACCAGTCCAGCCATGGACATCGCTGCTCCGGCGAGCACCAGGGCTATCGTCCGGGGCACTCGGGTGATGCCGAACATCGCGGCGCCGTCCTCAGTGCCGAAGATGTCGTACATACCGACGAGCAGCGACGCGGCGAGCAAGCCCGCGACCAGCAGAACACCGATGAGGAGTCGGGGGTCGAGGAGCCTGCCCGCCGCGCGTTGCCGCGGCCTGACAACGGAGGTCATCGAGCTCGATCAGCCCGCAGACTCGAGGGCGTCGGCAAAGGTGTTGAAGAACTCGGTGTAGGTCTGGATGCCCTCGTTGGTGTAGGCGTCGGCCGGCATGTAGACGATGTTGTCCTCGGCCACCGCGGTCACGTTGGTCAGTGCTGCCGAGTCCTCCAGCACCTCAGCGGCGGGGGAGTACTCCGGGTCGTCGGCGGCCACTGCGGCGTCCCGGTCCATCACTAGGATCCAGTCCGGGTTGGAGTCGGCGATCGCCTCCACGGAGATGTCGTCGCCCTGGTGGTCCTCGCTCGCCTCCGGCACCTCGAGAGCGGGGGTCAGGCCGAGGATGTCGAACACCGGACCGAGGGTGCGTCCGTGCCCGGGGGCGGAGTAGCCGATCTCGCCGCCCGAGGTGATCACGCCCATCACACTGCTCTCACCGTCGTAAGCCGCCTGCGCACGTTCGACGGCCGCCTCGAAGTCGGCAACCAGGGCTTCGGCCTCGGCCTGCTTGTCGAATACCTCACCCAGGACGGTCACCTGGCGGGCCAGCTCGCCATCGAACGGCTCGCCGTCCCGAGGGTCAAGCTCGAGAATGGTCGCGTCCGGGACCAGGTCGACGAAGTCGTCGTGGTACTGGGAGTAGCGCTGGCCGTTGACGATCAGATCCGGGTCCGCGGCGACGACCGCCTCCAGGTCGGGCTCCCGGTGGCTGCCGAGGTCGATGATCTCCTCCTGCTCGGTGTAGGCGATCGTCTCCGGCATCAGTGACACCGCACCGGCACTGAGCTCGACACCCCAGTCGGAAAGGGTTTCGAAGGTGCGGTTGTCGGTCGCCACGACCGAAGCAGGTGGGGTGGCCACCGTCTGGGCACCGTTGTTGTCCTCCACCTCGATCGTGGTCTGGCCCTCGGCAGCATCCCCGCCTGCCGCGCCGTTGCCGCAGGCGGCCAGGGCGAGGACCGGGGCGGCGACGAGCGCGGTGAGCAGACGGTGGGGGACTCGGTGGGGTACGGGCATCGACAGTGGCGTAGTCATCGAGATCTTTCTCTCGGTCGCAGCAGGTGCGACTCGGACAGAACGTGCCCAGCCTAGAACTTAGGGCAGGCTCACCTAATCCGTTCGGGAATGAATTTGATCACATCGCCGTGTCGTAAAAATGCTACCCGGTGGACAGTGGCGCCCGGAGCGCGGGCACAGGTCTGGCAGATCGGGTGGTGGTGGCTATCCTGCAGAGGTGAGTGCACCACCAGGGTCCAGTCCCACGGCCGGTTCGCCGGGCACCCCCGTCCTGTTGCTGATCGAAGCACCGACGGAGAACGAGCCGCTCAGCGGTGCCGGTTTCGCTACCGCCGATGCCACGGCACCGCACCTGCGGGTCGATAATCTGGGCGCGAGCCGTGGGGACGGAGTGTTCGAGACGATCGGTGTGTTCGACGGCCGGCCCCGGCAGCTGGAGGCGCACCTGCACCGGTTTGCCCGGTCCGCTGCCGTGCTGGATCTGCCTGCGCCGCGGCTGGACGTGTGGCGGGCGGCAGTCCTCGCTGCCATCGAGGCCGCCGGCCCGGGTGGCGACCTCGCCGTGAAGACGGTGCTCACTCGCGGGGTGGAAGGTGCCCAGCACTGCACCGGCTGGGTGCTGGCCCGCGCCATGGCGGACTCGAGCCCGGCACGGACGGACGGGATCGCGGTCGTCACCCTGGACCGCGGGTACGCCTCCGATGTGGCGGTCACCTCGCCGTGGCTGCTCCAGGGCGCGAAGTACACCTCCTACGCGGTGAACATGGCCGCGTTGCGGGAGGCGGGGCGCCGCGGAGCCGACGATGCGATCTTCCTCAGCTCGGACGGGCTGGTGCTGGAGGGCCCGACCGCCACGGTGGTGCTGCGTGACGGTGACACACTGGTCACTCCAGCGACCGACCAGGGCATCCTGCCAGGCACCACCCAGGAGGAGGTGTTCGCCTTCGCCGCCAGCCGTGGCCTGGCGACCCAGGCTCGCCCGGTTCCGGCAGCCGAACTGAACAACGCCGAGCAGGTGTGGTTGTGCTCCAGCGTCCGGCTCGGCGCCCCGGTGCGGAGCATCGACGGCCGGGCCCTGAGGGTAGACGTCGCCTTCACCGCTGAGCTGAACGCCTT
>DXBY01000331.1 GCA_019116305.1 Candidatus Ruania gallistercoris
CCGTGTACGCCTCCTACGAGAACGTCGAGCGCATCCGCGCCCACCTCGGCGGCAGTGACGGCGTGGCGGTGGTGATCGGGTCCGGCACCCTGAACGATCTGGTCAAGCTGGCCTCCGGTGAGCTGGACCGGGAGTACCTGGTGGTGGCCACCGCCGCCTCGATGGACGGCTATGCCGCCTATGGTGCCTCGATCACCAAGGACGGGTTCAAGATCACCCGGTACTGCCCGGCACCCGCGGCGATCGTGGCCGATATGCGGATCCTCGCCGAGGCACCGGGCCGGCTGACCGCCACCGGTGTGGGCGACCTGATCGAGAAGATCCCCGCCGGTGCCGACTGGATGCTCGCGGACGCCCTCGGGGTGGAACCGATCGCCGAGCACGTCTGGCACCTGGTGCAGGACCCGTTGCGGGACTCGATCGCCGAGCCGGAGCAGCTCGCTGCCGGCAACCCGGGCGCGATCGGCCGGCTCGCCGAGGGTTTGCTGATGTCCGGGGTGGCGATGCAGGCGCACCAGTCCTCCCGCCCTGCCTCCGGTGCTGGCCACCAGTTCTCCCACCTGTGGGAGATGGAGGGGCTGGGCCTGGACTGGGAGCCACCGCTCTCGCACGGGATGAAGGTGGGGCTGGGCACGATCTCGCTGTGTGCCCTGTACGAGGTGGCGCTGCGCCTCGACCTGAGCACGCTCGACGTCGAGGCCGCGGTGGCCGCCTGGCCCACCTGGGAGCAGACCGAGGCACGGGTGCGTGCCGCCGAGCTGCCCGGCGAGGTGGCCGAGGCAGCAGTGGCCCAGTGCCGGGAGAAGTACGTGCCGGCCGAGGAGCTGCGCGGCCGGCTGGAGCGACTGCGCCAGCTGTGGCCCGAGCTGGCAGCGCGGCTGCAGGACCAGCTGCTGCCCGCCGAGGAGATCGAGCACAAGCTCCAGGTGGTCGGGGCGATCACCCACCCGGCGCAGATCGGCATCGACGAGGCGCGCTTCCGGGCCACCTACACCCGGTCGCAGATGATCCGCAGCCGGTACACCCTGCTGGACGTGCTCCTGGAGGCCAACCTGCTCCAGGACTGCGTGGCCGAGCTGTTCGCCCCCGGCGGGTTCTGGGGCTTCCGCCCCTGGTCCGCCTGAGGCCACGCGGGATCGTGAATCCATTCACTCGTTACCTGGCACGCCTCGTAGGCACCACGGTGCACGTCTCGGCGCGCGCGGTAACGAGCCGTGCTGAGGCTCACTCGGCTGAGGCGGCGCGCAGGAACAGTAGCCCGAGCCACAGCCAGCCGACGATGATCGTCAGCCGCTGCACCAGCCCAGTGCGCGGATGGTCGTGCTCCCACGCCTGCCCGAACGCCACGAACCCGGCGATGCCCGCTGCTGCCGTGGTCACCGAGTAGATGGTCCAGCCGGTACCGGGCACCACCCAGACGGCGATGAAGGCGGCCAGCGGTGCCAGCCCGAAGACGAACATTCCCGCCCAGTCGTGCAGCGTGTGGCGGAAGGAGAACTCGCTCGGGTCCCGCTCCGGCGTTCCGGGCGGATAGCTGCGCATCGGATCCATCCTGAAGACCCCGGAGGCCACCAGCGCGAGGCCGAACCCGCCGATCACGAGTGTCAACGGCACTGACTCCAGCACCGTCCCGATAGCGAGCCCGCCGCCGGCGACTGCGGCACCACAGAGCAGGAAGTTCGCGGTCTGGACCCACCCCCGCGGCCCCAGGGCGAGCGCGCTCACCGGGTGATACATCGGGCGGTACCCCGGCCGGGTCCACCCGTCCAGCAGGAACACGACCGGGAACAGCAGCGCGCCGGTCGCACCGGCCCAGAGCAGGGCTGTCACCGTGTTGACAGTAGAGCAGCTGATCCGGTGGCGGACCTGCCAGAAGTCATGAGTGTGCGCCGATCCGCCGGCGGTGCGCCGGCAGGGGCCGGGAATCTTCCCCCGTCCGACGGCGTTGCCTCCTGTGGCGGGTTCCTCACCCGCCGTAGTCGTTCGCGAAGGAGAACCCCCGACCATGCCGCCCGTGCTCTCCCTGCTGGACCTCGCCGTCGTCGGCCGCAACGAGACCGTGCAGGAAGGGCTGGCCGGCACGGTGGCCCTGGCCCGGGCCGCTGAGGCGAACGGTTTTGAGCGCGTCTGGTACGCCGAGCACCACAACAACCCCTCGATCGCCTCCTCGGCCACCAGTGTGCTGATCGCGCACGTGGCCGCCCACACCGAACGGATCCGGCTCGGCGCCGGTGGGGTGATGCTGCCGAACCACCCGCCGCTGATCATCGCCGAGCACTACGGCACACTGGCGAGCCTGCACCCGGGCCGGATCGACCTCGGCCTGGGCCGCGCCCCCGGCACCGACCCGACCACGATGCGCGCGCTGCGCCGCGATGGCCGAGCCGCCGACACCTTCCCCGATGATGTCGCCGAGCTGCAGGCCTACCTCGGCGAGGAGTCGCTGCTGCCCGGGGTGAACGCCTACCCGGGCAAGGGCACCCAGGTGCCGCTGTACATCCTCGGCTCCTCGCTGTTCGGGGCCAAGCTCGCCGCCGCGATGGGGCTGCCCTATTCGTTCGCCTCGCACTTCGCCCCGGCCGCGCTGGAGGCGGCGGTGGCCGCCTACCGCAGCGAGTTCCAGCCCTCGGCCCAGCTGGCCGAGCCGTACGTGATCGCCGGCGTGGGTGCCATCGCGGCGGACACCGGCGAACAGGCTGCCGAGCAGCTGCTGACCGCGCAGCGGCGCCGGGTGCAGCTCTTGCTTCCGCCCGGGCGCACGCTCACCGACGGCGAGGCGGACGCGGTGCTCGCCGCCCCGCAGGGCCGGCAGGTGCTGGACATGATGCGGTACACCGCAGTGGGCACGAAGGACGAGGTGGGCACCTACCTGCGGGACTTCGCCGAGCATGCGCGCGCCGACGAGCTGATCATCGCGCTGCATGCCGACCAGGTGGAGCAGCGGGTGCGGGCCACGGAGATCATCGCGGAGGCAATCTGACCCGGGTGGGCTGAACCAGGTGGCCTGACGCGGGAGTGGGGTGACCCGGAGTGGGCTGACCCGGGTGGCTGACCGCCGCTCCGTTCCGGCAAGGCAGAATGGCGGCGTGACTGGCACGGACGCGCTGACCCAGACCCCCCGGCTGTCCTGGAGTACGGCGCTGCCGGCGATCGGTGTCTCGCTGAGCGCGTTCCTGCTGTTCGGTCTGATGCTGCCCGGTTGGGGGCACGCACTGCTGGTGCTCAGCCTGGCGGCGGCATGGTGGAGCGACCGCGAGCTGGGCAAGGACCTCACCCTGATCGGCCTCGGGGTCGCGATCGTGTCCACCACGTCAGTGGAGGCGGACGTGCACTGGGACCGGTTCTTCACTATCGGCACGGTGCTGGTGCTTGCCGTGGCGACCCCGCTGCTGGTGGACCGTTTCGTCTACCGCCGGCGGGCGATCCGGTTCCCGTGGCGCACGGGGAAGAAGTGGTCGCCGATCGAGCGCAGCTATTTGTTCCTGGTGCCACTGCTGGGCTGGCTGATCCTGCCGTTCTACTTCATCACCTCCGGCGCCTACCTGAACTGGCCGCACATCACCGACGGCAGCATGCTCGCCCGGTTCTTCGTCGGGGTGAACTTCGTGGGCACCTGGGACGAGCTGTTCTTCATCTGCACCTGCTTCGCGCTGCTGCGCCGGCACTTCCCGGTGTGGGCCGCCAACCTGCTGCAGGCGACGATCTTCGTCTCGTTCCTGTGGGAGCTCGGCTACCGGGAGTGGGGGCCGTTCCTCACTGCACCGTTCGCGCTGCTGCAGGGTTGGATCTTCACCAAGACCGGCTCGCTCACGTATGTGCTGATCGTGCACCTGCTCTTCGACGTGGTGGTCTTCCTGGCCATCGTGCACGCGCACAACCCGGGCTGGATCCCGATCTTCCTGGTCTGACCTGTTCTGGCGAGGTCGATGGGTGGCGTCATAGCACCAGCAGACGTCCTCACCAGCGTCGTCAGGCGATCTGGCGCAGATGGGATGTGGCACGGCAACCGGGTCCGCAGGGTCGCAGGTTGCCCTGGTAACCACGACTGCGCTCGGCAGCGAGGACGTCTGCTGCCAGTCGGCAGGAGTCGTAGTAGACATCGACCCACTCCGCGCGAAGTATGACGGCACCCCGGGCGGCGGTCACGCGATCGCGCCGGATGTCCGCCGACCTGCGGTCCTGATGACTGACGCGGCCGTCGACCTCGATGACGAGGCGGCGAGCGTCGTCGATGAAGTCGCGGCGGATCGACCCACCACCGAGTCGGTCTGGCACCGCCATCCGCATCGCGGGAAGCCCGTGGGCACGGACAACCCTGCTGACGAAGTCGACCTCGAGCACGCTCTCCGCCCCTTCGCCGACGATGCCGAGGGAGAGCTCGAGGGCACCGCGATGCCGGTGCGTGCGTCGCAGCCTCAGCTCTGCGACCACCTCGTCAACTGTGACCTTCCGTTGCTGGACCGCTCGGGCCGCCACCGCGATCGCATCCTCCCGCGAGGCCGTCGGCACATCGCCGAGGTCGATCACCGTGAACGCGGGTGCAGTGACGTGGAACCCGCGACGCTGGACGGTGACCAGCCGTCGCCGGCGGCGCACCCGGACCGTCGGGCGCCGGTGCCGTTTGGCGGTGATCGGAATGTCCACGTGGACGAGCTGTGGCGGGTGCGACTCGAGCCCGAGCATGAACGCCGCGGACTCCCGGGACAAAGTGGCGCCTTCGCGGTAGTAGAGCAGTGCGGCGCTCGCTCGTGCGAACCAGTTGAGCGGCTGCGTGTGCACGGCGTAGACGCCTGGGTGCACGCGCTTCCACAGGCCGCGGTCCAGCTTCCAGCGCGCAGCGTCCATGCCCAGGCGTTCACCGGCCTGGGCGCGGGTCACCACACCGAACTGCGAGCGGGCCAGCCGGGTGAGGTCCATGTCCCCACCCTGGCTGGTCAGCGCGTCGACCGGGGGCGTCATCCACAGGTCCGGCACTCTCGTGAGGAGGATCGCTGTCGGTATAGCACCAGCGATCCTCCTCACCAGCAGGGTCGGAGCCCGTCAGTCCGGCGATACCGCCGCCAGCACCACCGGATCGGCGCAGCCCGCCGCAAAGCCGTCGATGCGCCGTCGGATCTCCCGGCCGAGCACCCAGGTGCCGATCCTCTCCGCGAGCGGTGCGAGCCAGGCGGGCCGGCAGGAGAAGTTGTACTTCCACACTGCCCGTGCCTGCCCTGGGCCGGCGTCGGCGAACCGCCACCCGCCGGCCATCTTCGCGAAGAACCAGGGCCCGGTGACCATCCGCATCCCCACGTTCCGTGGCGGCGCGTAGGACACGTACTCGCTGACCATCTGCGCTCCCCACCGGTGCACGGTCAGGGTGCGCACACCCTTGTCCGGGTGTGTGGCGCCGTCGAGGAAGTGCTGACGGCGGACGAACCGGTCCCAGCGCAACCTCACCTCGCCGGTGGTCTGGGAGATGGCGAACGCGGTCTGGGCGTCCACAGGGACGGTCACCTCCGCGCTCACCACAGGCATGGGGAGATGGTGCCACACCTGGCACGGTGGCAGACCGTCGCCGAGGTGCGCTCGTGGGTTAGCGTGAGGTGGTGCGGGCACTCATTCTCGGCGGGACAGGCACACTCGGATCGCTGACGGCCGCGCGATTGCGCGACGCCGGGCACGGGGTGGCGGTGACCGGCCGTGAGGTCGACATCACCGACCACGACGCTCTGACCGACCACGCCCGCCGGCACGACGTGGTGGTCAGCCTTGCCCCGTTCCCGGCCGGTCGAGTGCAGCTCGCCAGTGCCCGCGCCGGGGTACCCAGCGTGGATGCCGCCGGACGGGTGCGGGACGATCTGCTCGGGCAGGCAGAGGCGATGGCGGCCCGCCAGGGAGTGGCACACGTCGTCGGGGTCGGCCTCTTTCCGGGACTGTCCGGACTCCTGGCGCATGAGGTGGCCGGTGTCGCCCCGGGCCGACGCTTGACGCTGGCCCTGCACCAGAGCAGCAACGCGCGCGTCGGCGCCGCCGGGGTCCGAGAGATGCTCCAGATGGTCGAACGGGGGCCCGGAATCCGGCGGGGGAGTGAGGTGCTGCTCCGGCTGGACCACCCGGAGGCGGGGGCACTCGCAGCTGC
>DXBY01000332.1 GCA_019116305.1 Candidatus Ruania gallistercoris
GCGGAGGATGGGGGATTCGAACCCCCGAGGGCTTGCACCCAACACGCTTTCCAAGCGTGCGCCATAGGCCACTAGGCGAATCCTCCAAGCGGGTGACACCCTACCCGTTCTCCTGCTCCAGGGGCGAACCCGCCCGGAGTGATGCTGCTGACAGCACCGGTCCGGTCCTGTCAGCGCTCGTGGCCAGCAGTCCAGTAGGCCAGGTAGACTCGGCACCAGACCCCTCGTGCGGCGTCATCTCGCTGAACTCCCCCAGGGCCGGAAGGCAGCAAGGGCAGGTGAGCTCTGGCGGGTGCGCGAGGGGTCCTTTCATGTCCGGGCAGTGAGGCGTCGGACGCGCCGCCCAGCGTGCACAGGGTGGCTGCGCGATGTCGGCGGAGCCACCTATTGTGTGGTGGGTGAGCACCGCCCTGTATCGCCGCTACCGGCCAGAGACGTTCGCCGATGTGATCGGCCAGGAACACGTCACCGGTCCGCTGATGGCTGCGCTGGACAACGGACGGGTCACTCACGCGTACCTGTTCTCCGGTCCGCGTGGGTGCGGGAAGACCACCTCCGCCCGGATCTTCGCGCGCTGCCTGAACTGTGCGAACGGTCCCACGTCCACCCCGTGCGGCACCTGCGACAGCTGTGTGGAGCTGGCCCGCGGCGGTGCGGGATCGATCGACGTGGTGGAGATGGACGCCGCTTCCCACGGTGGTGTGGACGACGCCCGGGAGCTGCGTGAGCGCGCGGCGTTCGCCCCGGCCCGGGACCGGTTCAAGGTGTTCATCATCGACGAGGCGCACATGGTCTCCACCCAGGGCTTCAACGCGTTGCTGAAGCTGGTGGAGGAGCCACCGCCGCACGTGAAGTTCGTGTTCGCGACCACCGAGCCGGAGAAGGTCATCGGCACGATCCGCTCCCGCACCCACCACTACCCGTTCCGGTTGGTGCCCCCCGAGCAGCTCACCGACTACCTCTCCTCGCTCGCCGAGGCCGAAGGGGTGCAGGTGGACTCGGGGGTGTTGCCGCTGGTGGTGCGCGCGGGAGGTGGATCGGTGCGGGACAGCCTGTCCGTTCTCGATCAGCTGATCGCCGGTACCGACGACGGCGCACTCGGGTACGAGGGGGCCGTCGCCCTGCTCGGGTTCACCCATGGCACGCTTCTGGATGACACGGTTGACGCACTCGCGGCGCGAGACGGGGCCAGTCTGTTCCAGGTGGTG
This sequence comes from Candidatus Ruania gallistercoris, assembly GCA_019116305.1. GTDB lineage: Bacteria > Actinomycetota > Actinomycetes > Actinomycetales > Beutenbergiaceae > Ruania > Ruania gallistercoris. Next base: position 1,209 of record DXBY01000332.1, read on the forward strand.
GATCGGGTGATCGAGTCCGGTCACGCCCCGCGGCGGTTCGTGGAGGACCTGCTCGAACGGCTCCGGGACCTGATCGTGGTCCGCGCTGCCGGGGAGCAGGCAGGTGCGGTGCTGCGCGCCGTTCCCGCCGACCAGCTGGAGCGGATGAAGACGCAGGCATCACACCTGAGCGCCGCGACCCTTTCCCGCGCTGCGGATCTGGTGAACGAGGCGTTGACCGAGATGGCCGGCGCCACCTCGCCGCGGCTCCAGCTCGAGCTGCTCTGCGCCCGGCTGCTGCTGCCCGCCGCCGACGACGGCACGGATGGCTTCGCCGTCCGGCTGGACCGGCTCGAGGGTGCGCTGAGCTCGGGGCGGGGCGGAACTGCCGCGAGCAGTGATCCGACAGGGGGGATGAGTACTGCAGCGCCGACACCTGCGGCCGTACCACCGGTACCTGCGGCGCCCCGAGCGGAGGCAACCCCGGTCGCCTCGACGTCGGACCAGTCACCGGCCGAGGGTGCGCTCGGCACGCCCCTGGGTGAGCCGATGGCCGCATCGGCCCCGACGGCGGACGTGTCGGCGTCCCCGGACCAGGTGCCGGTCGCGACGCCGGCAGCTGCGACCGCCGAGAGCGCGGCCCCCGTACCGGAGACCACGCCTGGCCCACCGGGTCAGCCGGCTGAGCCGATCAGTTCCCAGTCCCCGCCTGAGGATGCACCCGCTGCTGCCGGCGCCGGCGGTCTCACTGCGGCCGAGGTCCGACGCCGGTGGCCCGAGGTGCTGGACACCCTCGCCCGGATCAAGCGCACCACGTGGGCGTTGATCTCTCAGGACGCACAGATCGTGGACCTGGACGCCAGCACCCTCCAGCTCGGGTTCTCCACCTCCGGCCTGGCCTCGGCGTTCCGCAACGGTCAGCATGCCGAGTTCCTGCAGCGCGCTCTGGTGGAGACCCTCGGCCTGGACGTACGGATCGAGCCGATCGTGGCGGACGGGTCCTCCAGGGCGGGAGGCTTTGGCGGGCCAGGTGGCTCCGGCACCGGATCCGGGGGCTCGGCTGGCCCTGGGGGCCGATCCAGCAGTCCGGGTGGCCCGGGCGGCCCGGCACCCGGGAGTTCCGGACCCACCGGCGGCGGCGCAGCCGGGAGCGGCCCGGTTGCCAGCTGGGATCCGCCCGCTGCCCCGTCGGCGCTGGCGGAGTCGGCCGGGGATGTGCCGGCGCCGCCAGCAGCGGGTGGGGCGTCCGGTGCTGCATCGGCCCCGCGCCCCGGGGATGCGAGCGAGGAGGCCCCCTCCGGCGACCCGGAGGGGGACAGAAGCGTTCCCACGGGAGTGAGTGGGGCGACCATACCGGCGACCTCGGCGCCCGTGGAAGCCGCTCCCACCTCGAGCCCGGCGGAGGCAGCCCCTGCAACGGGCCGCGCGGAAGCCGCTCCCGGACCGGACGCTCCGGAGGGGTCTTCGCAGGCCGAGCCCGCCGCTCCGCCGTGGGACGAACCTGCCGCTCCGCTCGGGGACGAGCCCCCCGCCCCTGCCTGGGACGAACCGGCCGCGGACCCGTCCTCCTCCGAACAGGCCTCAGCCTCGGGGTCGCCCGAAGCACCCCAGTGGCCAGCGACGCCGAACCACGCCGGCGAGCCTCCGCCGTCGGGCACGGCCCCGGGCACCACCTCCCCACGCGAGCAGGCGCTCGCCGCTGCCCGCGAAGCCCGCGGCGCCTCCCTGTCCCGGCACACCACGGTGGACAGCGCCCCCGAGCCGCCCGACCCAGGGGCGGAGGAGGATCTGGACCCGAACGACCCGGACATCGAGTCCACCGGACTCGCAGGGGCGCCGCTGGTCGCGCGGCTGCTCGGCGGCACAGTGATCGACGAGGTCCTCGAGTCCCCAGAAGGCGGTGACCGGTGAACGCCTACGACGGCGTCGTCCAGGAGCTGATCGACGAGCTCGGCCAGCTCCCCGGTGTCGGGCCCAAGAGCGCCCAGCGGATCGCGTTCTACATCCTCGGTGCCGACCCCGACCAGGTCCAGCGCCTGGCGACGGCACTCACCGAGGTGAAGGCCCGGGTCCGGTTCTGCGAGATCTGCGGCAACGTCTCCGAGGAGGCGCAGTGCCGGATCTGCCGCGATCCGCGCCGCAACGCCGCCCTGCTCTGTGTGGTCGAGGAGCCCAAGGACGTGGTCGCGATCGAGCGCACCCGGGAGTTCCGCGGTCGCTATCACGTGCTCGGTGGAGCGATCAACCCGATCGACGGTGTGGGTCCGGACGATCTGCGCATCCGCGAGCTGATGACCCGGCTGGCCGACGGTGAGGTCACCGAGATCATCATCGCCACCGATCCGAACGTCGAAGGCGAGGCGACCGCCACCTACCTGGCGCGGATGCTGCGGCCGATGGGGCTGACCGTCTCCCGGCTCGCTTCCGGACTGCCCGTCGGGGGAGACTTGGAGTACGCGGACGAGATCACCCTCGGCCGAGCGTTCGAAGGACGGAGGAGTATCGATGCCTGAGGCACCAGAGCCACCCGCTCCGGAGCTGGACCAGGACCTGCGCGTGCTCGGCACCGCCCTCGCTGCGGCGTCGGAGCAGTACCTCGAGACCGTGCGCAAGGTTGCCTCCGGGGACACGCCGGACTCGGCGATCCCGTTGCTGCTGCTCGCCGCCTCCGACCTGAGCGCCGCCGGCGCGCGCCTCGGCGCGATCGTGGACGTCGTGCCGGCAGAACGGTTCGAGCCCGACGACGGTCCGGAGGTGGACATCGAGCCGTTGCGCGTCTCGCTGGCGAACGTGCTCGAAGGGATCGACGAGTACCACGAGGTGGATGACCCGCTGATCGGCCCGCAGGTGAGCACCGAGTCCCTGAGCAACGACCTGGCTGACATCGCCCAGGCCCTGTCCGTGGGGCTGCGTCACCACCGGGCCGGGCACGCCTCCGAGGCGCTGTGGTGGTGGCAGTTCTCCTATCTCTCCGACTGGGGTGAGTCCGCGGCATCGGCCACCCGGGTGTTGCTCGGGTTGATCGCCCACCTGCGCCTGGACGTGGACGACGAGGTGGCCGCCGAGGCCGAGTTCGAGGCGCTGCACAGCCAGGACCCAGACGTCCGGTGATTCGGCGCTGACGCCGCTGCGGTGGTAAGACTTCGCTGTGCCTGATCTCGCCGTGCTCAGCGAGTACTCGCTGACCCTGCCCGGGTCCGCGGGTCTGGAACTGACCGTCTGGACTGTGCTGCTGCTCGTGCTCGCAGGCCTGGCCGCGGGTTTCGTGGACGCCGTGGTGGGCGGTGGCGGGCTGATCCAGCTGCCCGCACTGCTGCTCGTTCCCGGCATCAGCCCGGTGCAGGCGTTGGCGACGAACAAGATCGGCTCGATCATGGGCACCTCCACCAGCTCGGTGACCTACTACCGGCGGATCCACCCGGACCTGCGTACCGCTGCACCGATGGCGCTGGCGGCCCTCCTGGCGGCGATCGGTGGTGCGGCGCTCGCGGTGTACCTGCCGGCAGCAGCCCTGAAGCCGATGATCATCGCCGCGTTGGTGCTGGTGGCGGTCTACGTGGTGGCCAAACCCAAGGTCGGCACCGCCACGGAGCTGCGCTGGAGCGGGAACCGGCACTACGGCATGGCGATGCTCCTCGGTGCGCTGATCGGGCTCTACGACGGGCTGCTCGGACCGGGCACGGGCAGCTTCCTGGTGATCGCCCTGGTGAGCGTGCTCGGCTATGCCTTCCTGCCGGCGTCGGCGCTGGCGAAGGTCGTGAACTTCGCCACCAACCTGGGGGCGCTGGTGTTCTTCATTCCGAACGGGGCGGTGCTCTGGGGCATCGGTCTGATGCTCGGGCTGGCGAACATGCTCGGTGCCTACCTGGGCGCGCGCACCGCAGTTGCCCGGGGCAGCCGGTTCATCCGGGTGGCGTTCGTGGTGGTGGTGACCGTGCTGATCGTGCGGCTCACCTGGGACGTGCTGCAGGGGAGCTGACCCGGTACCACGCGCCGGTTGCGTGCTCGGTGTGCCACTGGCGCAGCCGCTGCAGGGTGGCCGCGGGCCGGCCGGGTCGGTCCAGCAGCCGGGTGCCCTGGCCGAGCAGCACCGGCACCGTGAACACCGCCACCTCGTCCAGGACGCCCAGGTCCAGGCACTGCCTGGCCACATCCGCACCGAGGATGTTCACGTACGGTTTGTCACCGGCGGCGTTGCGGGCCAGCTCGACGGCGGCGCTCAGGTCGTCGGTGAAGGTCACCTCGCCCGCGGGCTGTGCCGGTGGGCGGTGCGTGAGTACCACGCTGGGGCCCTGCCACTGACCACTGAAGGCACCCTCGTGCTCCGGATCACCGCGGTTCGGGTCGTCACCGCGGAAGGTGCGAGCGCCGATGAGTAGTGCACCGACGCCCGCCATCAGCTCATCGACCACCGGGTCCGGACCGAAGTGGTCGGCCAGCCAGGACATGTCGCCGCCGGGACCGGCGATGAAGCCGTCGGCCGATGCTGTGGCGGAGTAGAGGAAGGAGGTCATCGGTCGCTCCCGCCCGTCGGCTCGTCCCTGCTCTGGCGCGGGTCGGCGCGGACACCGTCAGCGGAGCGGGTGAGATCGCGCCTCGTCATGACCGCTCCTCACTGGTAGTGAACTGCAACTGGTAGGCCCTGAGTCTAGGGGTGAGTGCAGGTAAACTGCAACCAGTGTGCGTGGGTCAGTTCGAGGAGGCGACGGTGGCGCAGCAGTATCGGTCCGGATGCCCGATCAACCTGTCCCTGGAGGTGCTCGGAGACTCCTGGTCGCTGATCGTGATCCGGGACCTGATGTTCGGCAACCGGCGGCACTTCCGTGAGCTGCTCACCGGATCGGAGGAGGGGATCGCCTCGAACATCCTCAGCGAGCGGCTGCGCCGGCTGGTCGCCGCCGGTGTTCTCAGTCGCCGGCAGGATCCCAGCCACAAGCAGAAGCAGATCTACAGTCTCACCGAGCAGGGGATCCAGCTGGTGCCGGTACTGGCGACCCTCGGCGACTGGGGGCGCAAGTACTTGCCCGTGACGCCCGAGCTGAGCATCCGTGCGCAGATCCTCGCCGAAGGCGGACCGCCGATGTGGGCGGACTTCATGGACGAGCTGCGCGAGATCCACCTGGGCCGGCAGCGGCCGGAGGGGGCGCCGTCGGTCCTCGAGCAGCTGCAGGCTGCCTACGAAGCGGAGGTGGCCACGACCGGACACTGACGATCGCCCGGTGCGCTGCGCCGTCACCCCGGGGCGCCCTTGTGAGGACCGTTACTCCCACATGACGGACTTTTGATCGTCTCGCGGCTGGGCCCCGTTAGAATTGGGTGTCCGATTCAGCCCCAACCCGGAGTGCCCGTGGCCCTCATTGTCCAGAAGTTCGGTGGATCGTCTGTTGCTGATGCCGAGAGCATCAAACGCGTCGCCAGACGGATCGCACACACGAAGGCGGCCGGGAACGACGTCGTCGTGGTGGTCTCCGCGATGGGCGACACGACCGACGACCTGCTCGACCTCGCCGGCCAGATCACGCCCACCCCGCCGCAGCGGGAGATGGACATCCTGCTCACCGCCGGCGAGCGGATCTCGATGGCACTGCTGTCGATGGCGATCCACGAGTTGGACGTCGACGCGCAGGCCTTCACCGGCCAGCAGGCCGGCGTGATCACCGATACCTCCTACGGCAACGCCCGCATCATCGACGTCACGCCGAGCCGGATCCAGCGCACGCTGGACGAGGGTGCGGTGGCGATCGTGGCCGGGTTCCAAGGGGTCACCCAGTTCACCAACGACGTCACCACCCTCGGCCGCGGCGGGTCGGACACCACCGCCGTGGCGCTCGCGGCCGGGCTCGGAGCCTCGGTCTGCGAGATCTACACCGACGTCGACGGACTGTTCACCGCCGACCCGCGCATCGTGCCCAGCGCACGGCGCATCGACCGGATCTCCACTGAGGAGACTCTGGAGCTGGCGGCCCACGGTGCGAAGATCCTGCATCTGCGTGCCGTCGAGTACGCCCGCCGCTACCAGGTGCCCATCCACGTGCGCAGCTCGTTCTCCGAGAACGAGGGCACGCTCGTGATCGACAACGACGAAGAAGGACCTATGGAAGACCCGCTCATCTCCGGTGTGGCGCACGACAGCTCCCAGGCCAAGATCACCGTCGTCGGCGTCCCGGACGTACCCGGCAGTGCGTCCCAGCTCTTCGAGGCCGTGGCTGCCGCGGGCGTGAACATCGACATGATCGTGCAGAACGTGTCCGTGCACCACTCCGGTGTCACCGACATCTCTTTCACCCTGCCGCACGAGCAGGGCGAGGCCGCACGCACCGCGCTGGACGCGATGGCTGCCAAGCACGGCTACGCCGAGGTCAAGTATGACGACGGCGTGGGCAAGGTCTCCCTGGTCGGCGCCGGGATGCGCTCCCACCCGGGTGTGTCCGCGAAGCTGTTCTCCGCGCTGTACGAGGCCGGGATCAACATCGAGATGATCTCCACCTCCGAGATCCGGATCTCCGTGGTCACCCGCAGCGAGGACCTGCCCGAGGCGGTGCGCGCGATCCACACCGCGTTCGACCTGGACACCACCGAGGTCGAAGCCGTGGTCTACGGCGGAACGGGGCGATGAGCGTGGGTATCACTCTCGCCGTCGTCGGCGCCACCGGGCAGGTCGGCAAGGTCATGCGCGACCTGCTCGCCGCGCGTGACTTCCCGCTGGAGACGATCCGCTACTTCGCCTCCGCCCGCTCCGCCGGAAAGACGCTGGACTGGCGCGGACAGCCGGTCGTGGTCGAGGACGTGGCCACGGCGGACCTGTCCGGTATCGACATCGCGCTGTTCTCCGCCGGTGGGGCCACCTCCCGCGCGCAGGCCGACCGGTTTGCCGAGGCCGGGGCCACCGTGGTGGACAACTCCTCCGCCTGGCGGATGGACCCGGACGTGCCGCTGGTGGTGGCCGAGGTGAACCCGGAGGCGATCGACCAGGCCCGCAAGGGCATCATCGCCAACCCGAACTGCACCACGATGGCCGCGATGCCGGCGCTGAAGGTGCTCGATGCCGAGGCTGGTCTGCAGCGGCTGATCGTCTCCACCTACCAGGCGGTCTCCGGCAGCGGCCTGGCCGGGGTGAGTGAGCTCGAGGGCCAGCTCCGGGCATCCGTGGACCAGGATCTGACCGCCCTGGTGCGGGACGGGTCCGCCGTCACCGTGCCGGATCCGGAGACCTACGTGGCGCCGATCGCGCACAACGTGATCGCCCTGGCCGGCAAGCTGGCGGACGACGGCTCCGGGGAGACCGACGAGGACCAGAAGCTGCGCAACGAGTCCCGCAAGATTCTCGGGCTGCCCGATCTGCTGGTCTCCGGCACCTGCGTGCGGGTGCCGGTGTTCACCGGGCACGCACTCTCGATCAACGCCGAGTTCTCCCGGTCGATCAGCCCGGAGCAGGCCCGTGAGCTGCTCGCCACCGCACCCGGTGTCGAGCTTGCCGATGTGCCCACCCCGCTGATGGCTGCCGGCGCGGACGACACGTTCGTCGGCCGGATCCGGCAGGACCCGGGTGCCCCGGATGGCCGCGGTCTGGCGATGTTCGTGGTCGGTGACAACCTGCGCAAGGGTGCCGCCCTGAACACGATCCAGATCGCCGAGCTGGTGGCCGCGAAGCGCTGACGTGCCCGTCGCCTACCGCACGATCGCCGGTGAGGCCGTCGCCGAGATCGAGGCCAAGCGTTCGGTGTTCCGCGCCACCCTTGACCGGGCGGGTTCCGAGGAGGAAGCGCGGGCGGTGATCGAGCGGGTGCGCGCGGCCCACCGGGATGCCCGGCACCACTGCACGGCCATGGTGATCGGCCCGCAGGGCCGCCTGCAGCGCACCAACGACGACGGCGAACCGGCCGGCACCGCCGGCTCACCTATGCTCGAGGTGCTCTGCGGGGAGGGGCTCTCGGATGTGGTCGCCGTGGTGACCCGCTGGTTCGGCGGCACGCTGCTCGGCACCGGCGGGCTGGTCCGCGCCTACTCCGATGCGGTGCGGGAGGCGGTCCGGGTGGCCCGAGTGGTGCTGCGCGAGCCGGTGGAGGTCTACCAGCTCGCCGTGCCGCACGCCGAGGCCGGCCGGGTGGAGCACGAGCTGCGCTCGCGCGGGCTGGAGCTGGAAGTCGCCTACGGTGCGGAGGCGGTGCTCCGGTTCGGGGTGGGGCCGGCGGAGGCCGACGGCGTAGCCGCCTTGGTCGCGCAGGTCACCGGGGGAGCGGGGACGGTCGAGCGGGTGGCGACCGGCTGGGCCGACCGCCTGCTCTGAAGCTCACCACAGCGACGTCCACCACACGGTCCAAGGCACGTCAGGCGATGAAGAGGATGACCAGGGCATTCAAGGCCAGGTAGAAGCCGATACCGCAGACGGCGAAGCTGAGCATGCCGTCCGAGTGCTTGCTGATCCAGGTGTTGAGTCTGCGCAGATGCGGGTCCACCCGGTCGTGGGCGAACATCCTCGCCGCTACCAGGACGATGGCAGGCAGGATCATCACCAGGCAGTACGCGGCGAGTGTCAGTCCTGTGCCCACCCACCCGAGATCGGCGGCGGTCATCAGCCCGATGGCAGCGATGTACGGCAGCATCGACGCCAGCTCCACCGCGGCGGCCAGCAAAGCCAGCGCCATCAGGGCACCCGTGCTGCCGGACCCGCCCATCGCGCGCTCCCGCCACCGCGTGAGTCGGCCGGTCTCGCTCTTGCGCTCCCGCCGGTTCTTCGAGCCGAGCCACCAGCCCCAGGCGAACAGTGCCGCACCGATGACGAACTGAGGGATCCGCAGCGCCGCGCTGTCGTTGTCGTCCGCGAACGTTTCGCTCAAGCCGCTCAACGCCACGTCTGCGCCGAGGGCGATAGCGATGCCGACGATGAAGTAGAAGGCGGCGATGGTGCCGAGGTAGAGAGCGAACGGTCCAGCACGCACGCGTCCCGAGCCGAGCAGCAACCATATGGGGATGAACAGCGTTCCGACGCTCGTGCTGTCGAGGAGCGCCAGTACGACCAGGGCGCCGATCAGCAGCGGCGTCATGCCACACATCCCCGGATCGCGGTAGCCTTCTCAGCGGCCGGCGTGCGGTCCGCGGGCGTACTGCGGCCGCAGTCTGTGCGGAAGTTCTCGACCTCGATGACGGACATGAGTGTCCCTTCTCCCGGCCCACTCTGGGGCGAGCGGGGCGCTGGTTGTTGTGGTGGTGATGAGACCGCTGTTTCGGGTGTGCCACGACCCCGCCGCGGGGGTGGACAGCTCAGCGAGCGAGGTGATCACACTTCCGTCATGGGCTGCTCGCCGGTCTCGTCGAGGACGCTGCAGGATTTCACTGCACCCAGGAGGGAGATGGCAACCTCCAACTCGACCTGCCGTTGCCCGGATGCCGCCGGGACCGGGAGGGGGATTCGGATCGTGGAGAAGGCGGATTTCGTCGTGGTGCGCCGGCCGTCCAGGAAGACCTGTACCCGCATCGAGGAGTAGGGCATCGCCGGTTCCGTAACGGCTACGACCAAGGCGTGGCCCCGATACGCGAGAGTGAAGCGCCGGTCCTTGGACAGCAGTTCGTCAAGCAGCAGGTCCTGGATCATCGCCGCTTTCCTCTCGCCGGAGCTGGGTCGGTCAGGTTCGGTAGGACGTTCGGGCCATCGCAGAGTCGGTAACGAAATGTGCCATGGGCCAACTGTTGCCGTTCTCGTGGTCGGCGGCGTCGGCCGATCGAATGATCTTGAGCCTCGCCTCGTGCGCACATGTACATCCTTCGATGGAAGTGCTCGCCTAGACCGACTCACGCTCGCGACGTCGACGTCGCCGTCGTCACCATCCGAACCTACGAACCCTCGGTGAACCGCCGGCTGAGCGCCGCGGCGGTGCCGACGGCTGCGATCGCGAGAACGGTGGCCCCGACGAGTGCTGCCATGGTGAACCCCTCGGTGTAGGCGGCGAATGCCTGCTGGAGGAGCTGGGTGGCGTGGTCATCCGGCAGGTCTACCGCGACTGCCACTGCACCACCGATCGTGTCCGCCGCTGCTTCACCCACGTGGTCGACCGCGGCCGTGGGGGCAGCCATCGAACTGCGGTAGATCGCGGTGGTGACCGTGCCGAGTACGGCGATGCCGACCGCTCCGCCGAACTCGCTGCTCGTCTCCGCGAGCGCCGAGGCGGCACCGGCGTCCTCCGGTGGTGCCGTCGACAGTACGAGGGACGTTGCCAGGGTGGCGGTCAGACCGACACCGAGCGTCAGTGCGCTGTAGCCGGCGACGAGCATGCCGATGTGTGAACCCGGGGTGATGAAGCTGATACCGACGAACCCGCCGGCAGCGATTCCGAGTCCCAGGGGCACCAGTGTCCTCGCGGGCAGGGCGCGTGCCAGCACAGAGGCTCCCATCGCGCCGATGAAGCTGCCGGCAACTGTGGGCAGCATCCACATCGCTGCGGCGAACGGTGCGTAGCCGAGGACGGTCTGGGTATAGCTCGCGGCCAGCAGCCCCATTCCGGCGGCGGCAAAGACGACGGCACCATTGGCGATGATCGAGCCGGCGAAGGCCGGGCGGCGGAGCAGGCGGATATCGATCATCGGCCGGTCCGCCTGCAGCTGTCGAGCGACGAAGAGCGCGCCGAATCCGGCACCGACCAGGATCGGTGTCAGGGCGCTCCAGTCGACGCCACCCTCCGCCATCTTCTTGATGCCGTACACCACCGGCAGGATCGCCACCAGGGAGAGCACCGCACTGAAGGGGTCTAGCTTTCCTGGTGTCGGGTCACGAGATTCTCGAATCAGCAGCGGCGCGACGCTCACCAGCAACACCATCACCGGGACATTGATCAGGAAGACCGAGCCCCACCAGAAGTGTTGCAGCAGCAGACCGCCGATGATCGGGCCGATCGAGACGCCGCCGATGAAGGCACTGGTCCAGATACCGACGGCGATGCGGCGCTGGGAAGCGTCGTCGAACATCCCGCGGATGAGCGAGAGAGTGGACGGCGCGAGCGTGGCGCCGCCGAAACCAAGAAGGGCACGGGCAGCGATCAGCATCTCTGCGCTGGCGGCGAAGGCAGCCAACATCGAGGCAGCACCGAAAGCCACTGCGCCGATGAGGAGCAGCCTGCGTCGTCCGATGCGGTCGCCGAGGCTGCCCATGGTGATCAGGAGTCCCGCCATCATGAAGCCGTAGATGTCCATGATCCAGAGGAACTGACTCGCTGTCGGCCTCAGGTCCGCGCTGATCCACGGTGACGCCATGAACAGCACGGACAGATCCATCGACGCCAGCAGTGCTGGCAGCACCAGCACGCCCATCCCGAGCCAGTCCCGCACGGATGCGCGATCCGGAGCGGAGTGGTTCATCGGCCACCGCCCGCGATGCTCTTCGCGGTCGCCAGCAGCCTGGCCCGTTCCTCGGGGCCGATGTGGCGGCCATCGACCACCACAGTGTGGATCTGTTGGGTGTTGCGGATGTCAGCCAAGGGATCGGCGTCCAGGATCACCAGGTCGCCCACCCGGCCAGGTTGGACGGTGCCGGCCCAGCGCTCGCGGCCCAGGTACTTGGCCGGCTCCAGGGTCGCGCACTGCAGCGCCCGCAGCGGAGTCAGCCCAGAGGCCACGAGCTCCTCGAGCTCGGCGTGCAGGCTGAACCCGGGGAAGAGCCCAGGGCCCACTGAGTCGGTGCCGGCGAGCAGCCGTACCCCCGCCTGCTCCATCGCACCCACGGTGGCGCGCCGCCAGTCGAGGAGTCTGTGCTGACGTGCCGCTTCCGCCATCGACCGACCGCCGCCGCTGTAGATGTGCGTTGTCAGGAAGTCCCAGGACTCTGGCGTGTGCGGAACCAGGTAGTCCATCCGCTCGTCGTCGAGTCGGATGGACTCCGGCCGGTCGACGACCGCGTGCACGGCGAGAGTCGGCGTGCACGCGACATCGGCAGCAACCAGGCGGTCGAACACCCCGCTCGCCGTGTGCCGGTCGGAGGAGGCGCCGGCCTCGATCTGGCTGACCTGCTTCAACCAGCTGCCGAGGTGGAACTCCGGGGACGTCTCGATCCCAGCGATCGCCGCTTCGAGCCGCTCGGCCTCGGGGGTGCCGGGGGTCCAGAATCCGCCGAACGTGTGCTCGAAGGAGCGCTGACCGGACTCGATCTGCTCGCCGAACGGCACGTTGTCCGAGCGATGCCCGGCCACCACGATGTCTCGCCGGTGCGCCTCGGCGAGGATTGCCCAGTAAGCATCCGGAGAAAGCCGCGAGTACACCTTGATGAAATCCGCCCCAGCCTCGCTCGCCTCGGCCACCGCTCGGCGCGCCTGCTCCGGCGAGGTGATCGTCACCACCGGCGCCTCAGGGACGTCGGACCAGAGGGCGGGGGAGCCGTCCAGGAGCGGGCTGGCGATGGTCATCCGGGGCCCGAGCAGTTCGCCGGATTCGATCCTCTGCCGAATCTGGTGCAGCACCGGTCGCCCCCACATCTCCCGGACTGCGGTCACGCCGTTGGCGAGGTACAGGCTGGCGAAGTGCCTGGGGTCCTCGGTCTCGGACTCACTGTGCACATGCATATCGGTGAGTCCCGGAATGAGGTGCTTGCCGCGGACGTCATGGACCTGCGCCCCGGCCGGGACGGGCACCTGCGCGGCAGGACCCACTGTGGTGATCATCCGGTCGGCGATGATCACGGTCTGGTTCGGGCGGGGCGGGGTGCCGGTCGCGTCGATCACCGTGGCGCCGACGTACGCATGTACGGCGTGGGTCTTCTGGATCGCTGTCGTCATGCGTACAGCGTATTTTTGTACTAGTTCGCTGGCGAGGGTCGGTAGTGCAGTATGAAACTCAAGGCGCAGGGCGCACTACTACGAGGGCCGGGCAGACCCGGCCGGAGGGCAACTGCACTAGTACGCTGGGTGGATGAACGAACGGGACGAGCTACCGTCGCAGCGGATCGCGGCAGCGTTGCGCGAGAAGATCACCGCCGGTGAGCTCCGGCCCGGTGACCGCGTCCCGTCCACGCGCCAGTTGGTCCGGGACTGGGGTGTGGCCATGGCGACGGCCAGCCGTGCGTTGGCCCTGCTCCAGGACGAGGGGCTGGTGGTGTCCCGGACGGGTTCGGGCACCGTGGTCCGTAGCCCCCGGAACGCCCGGGCCGCGCCCGCCCCCTTGACCCGGAACCGGATCCTGGCCATGGCGGTGCAGATCGCCGACCGCGAAGGTCTGGATGCGGTGTCCGTGCGCCGGCTGGCGGGTGCGCTGAAAGTGGCGCCGATGTCCTTGTACCGGCACGTCGCAGGGCGCGAGGAGCTGGAGACGTTGATGGTCCGGGCGGTGTTCCGGTCCAGCCCCCTGCCCGACCCGATGCCGTCCGGCTGGCGGCAGCGACTGGAGACGGTCTATCGGCTGCAATGGCAGCTGTACCGGTCCCACCCCTGGCTTCCCGAGCTGACGCTGGTGACCCGGCCGCCGCTGGCCCCGGAGGCCATGCTGCACACCGAGTGGACCCTCGAAGCGCTCGCCGCGCTCTCCTTGGACCCGCCGGCACGGATGCGCACTGCACTGGCGCTGTCCGCGCTGGTGCAAGGGCTCGCGCTGGGGGCCTTGCACGAGGTGCGCGCCGAGCAGCACAGTCACCTGCGCAACGAGGACTGGTGGACGACGATCGAGGCCGAAGCTGACCATCTGCTCGGGCGCGGTGACTTTCCTCGGTTGGCAGAGCTCGGGGAGTTCCCCGCGCACGCCTTCGGCCTCACCGGGCTGGACGAGGCGTTCGAGCTGGCGCTGAGACACCACCTGGACGGACTCGCCGCCCGGCAGCGAGGGCCCGGCTGATGGCCGCGAGGGTGGTCTGATGGTGGCGATCGGCCAGATCGCCACCATCAGGCCACCCTCGTGAACAGGGCTCCCTCCGGCGTCGGTCAGCCGCCGAGGTGCCGGGCCACGAAGTCCAGCTCCAGGCGCATCTGCCGTACCCGCTCGTCATCGACCATCGAGGAGTGACCGGCGTCGTAGGTGTCCAGCTCCACTGTGCCGCCGTGCTCGCGCAACATGCCGACGTAGTTCTCGATCTGTCGCAGCGGGCAGCGCGGGTCGTTCTTCCCGGCCAGGATCAGCACCGGGGCCCGCACCTGGCCCACATAGCTGAGCGGCGAGGACCGCCGGTAGCCCTCGGGAACCTGCGCCGGAGACCCGCCGAACAGCGACCGGTCGAAGGCCTTCAGCGACTCGGTCTCGTCGGCGTAGGCGGCCTCGTAGTCGGCCACCGGCACCCCCGCCAGGCCGAGCCGCCACCGCTCCGGTTGGATACCGAGCCCGAGCAGCACCAGGTACCCGCCCCAGGACGCCCCGGCCAGGACCGTACGGTCGCGGTCCAGCACCCCCTCGGTGCAGAGTGCCTCGTGCACTGCGGCGATGTCGGCCAGCTCGGTGTGCCCCACCTGGCCGGTGAGCGCGTCCCGCCACGCGCTGCCGTACCCGGTCGAGCCCCGGTAGTTCACGCTGAGCACCGCGTAGCCGTGGTCCACCCACGCGGCGGCGTAGGGGGAGAAGGAGTCGGAGTCGTGCGCGCTCGGACCGCCGTGTACATCTACCACCACCGGGTACGGGGTGCTCACCCCCGGTGGTCGGCGCAACAGTGCGTGGATCCGCCCGCCGGGCCCGTCCGCCCAGACGTCCTCCACGCCCACCGACGGCGGTACCCAGCTGCCGCTGAGCTGCACCAGCGCCTGGCCGCTGCGGGCGCTGACCACCTCGCGCGGCTCCCCGGCCGAGGACCGCGCCACCCACACGTCCCCGTCCGGGCGGGCGGTGGCCGCTGAGACGGTTCCGATTGCCGAGCCGACCTGCCGCACGGAGCCGTCGGCCAGGTCGTAGCGGTAGAGCAGTGTGCGGGCCTCATGGTCGATCGCCACCAGCACCGACCGGCAGTCCGGGTACCAGTGGGCATCGGCCACATCGCCCGCGAGCCCGAGGTCCAACGGCCGGAGCAGCCCGGTGGCCACGTCCCAGATCATCAGTCGTGCGTATCCGGTGCGCTCATGGGTGACCAGCAGCCGGGTGTCGCCCGGCCGTGGCGCGAACGCCAACGCCCACAGACCCAGCCCCGGTCCGTCGTCGAGCTCGGCCACCGGTGTGCCGGTATCCACTCGCAGCACCCGCAAGGCGGGGTGGATCGAGTCGCCGCGTTCGGAGTGCTCGATGGCCACCAGGTTGCCGTCCTGGCTCAGTGCCGCCGCCTCGGCGTCCTGCGGGTGTGCGTAGAGCAGCCGGGGCTCCGTGCCCGCCGAGACCGGGCCCACGTACACGGCATGGATCTGGGTCCCGTAGCTCTCCTCGCTGCGGCCGATGACGGCGGTCCCGTCAGCGGCCAGCAGCAGTCCGGCGTCGTAGGCCGCCGCCAGGCCGATCGGTTGCTGGACGGTGGCCTGGGGCGGGGAGTCGAACGGCTGGCGGCGCCACACCCCGTGCTCGTCACCGTCGGTGTCGTCGAACCACCAGATCCACATCCCGCGCGGGTCGATGACGGCCTCGGTGGTGCCGTTCGGCCGGTCGGTGGCGCGCACCATCCGCTGCTCCGACGGCGTCCAGGAGTGCACCTGCTGCACTCCACCGGCCGTGGCGACCACCACGGCACGGTCCGGGTGCAGCGTGGCCCAGTCCGGCAGGGCCACCCGCCGGGCCCGGAACCGCCGCTCCCAGTCCGGCGGCGGCCAGTCGGTCACTGCTGCCTGCGCATCCGCACGATCAGTGCCGCCACGCCACCCACCACTGCCAGTCCGATCACCACGAACAGCGCGATCTGACCACCGGAGGTACCGCCGTCGTCCGTGGGCCCTGCCCCGGCCTGCGCATCCGCGGCGTCGGAGGCGTCCGCGTCGGCCTGATCGCCGTCGCTCCCGTCGCTGCCGTTCTCCTGGGCCCCCGCATCCTCGGAGGCGGTGGCGTCGTCCGGGGTCTCGCTGGTCGGTTCCTCGCTCTCGTTCGCCTCAGAGGACTCCTCAGCGCCGGCACCGGCGGCGACGGCGTCCTCGGTCAGGGTGAAGGTCAGCTCGCCGTCGATCGGGTGCCCGTCCGCGGAGACCGCCCGCCAGGTCACGCTGTACTCCCCGGCGGTCAGGGCGTCACCCAGTGCGCGGGACACGTCAGGACCGTCGATCTCGGTCTCCCCACCCGCAACGTCCTCACCGTCCGGTCCGGAGATCACGATGTCGGTGCCCAGGTCGGTGATGTTCTCGTTGAAGGTCAGCACGACGGCGTCCGGAGCCTCGTCGAGTTCGGCGCCGTCCTCGGGGGTCGACGAGAGCAGGGTGGAATGTGCCGCTGCCGGTAGTGCGGTCAGTCCGGCGAGCAGCAGGGCACCGAACGTGACCAGCGCGAGCAGGGGAAACGACCGGTACGTCCGGCGCTGGACAGTGGGCGCGAAGTGGTGGGCCATGAGCCCAGCCTACGACTGCGGGAGCGGGCGCCCGCACACCGGCACCTCCTTCCGCGTTGGAACACCGTTGGCGCATTCGAACCCGCCTACAGGGTGGTTCGAATGCGCGAAGCGTGTTCCAATGCGAATCAACAGAAGGGACCCCTGATGCCGATCACCCATGAGGTGCGCGTCCACCCCAGCTCCGCCGATCTGCCGCGCGCCGAGCAGCTCGCCTGGCACCTGGCCGAGCTTGCCAGCGAACCGGCGCCGGTGCCGGCCGAGGTCGCCGACATGGTGGTCAACCGGATCATCGACAACGCCGCCGTGGCCACCGCCTCGCTGCTGCGCGAACCGGTGGTCGCCGCCCGCGCGCAGGCGCTCGCGCACCCCTACGCCACCGGTGCCACCGTGTTCGGGCGCTCCAGTGACCTGCGGGTCAGCCCGGAGTGGGCGGCCTGGGCGAATGGGGTGGCAGTGCGCGAGCTGGACTTCCACGACACCTACCTGGCCGCCGACTACTCCCACCCCGGCGACAACATCCCGCCGATCCTCGCCGTCGCCCAACACACGGGTGCCACCGGCGAGCAGCTCATCCGGGCCCTGGCCACCGCCTACGAGGTGCAGGTCGCCCTGGTGGATGCGATCAGCCTGCACCAGCACAAGATCGACCATGTGGCCCACCTCGGCCCGAGCGTGGCCGCCGGTCTGGGCACGCTGCTCGGGCTGGACACCGCCACCACGTTCGCCGCGATCGGCCAGGCACTGCACACCACCACCGCCACCCGCCAGTCCCGCAAGGGCCGGATCTCCACCTGGAAGGCCTACGCCCCAGCATTCGCCGGGAAGGTGGCGATCGAGGCCGTGGACCGGGCGATGCGCGGGCAGAGCTCACCGGAACCGATCTACGAGGGCGAGGATGGCGTGATCGCCTGGCTGCTGGACGGCCCGGAGGCGAGGTACCAGGTCACCCTGCCGGAACCGGGGGAGCCGAAGACCGGCATCCTGCGCACCTACACCAAGGAGCACTCTGCGGAGTACCAGTCCCAGGCGCTGATCGACCTGGCCCGCCGCCTGCACCGTACCCATCCGGAGCTGACCGATCCGGCGAATGTGGCCTCGATCGTGATTCACACCAGCCACCACACCCACTACGTGATCGGCTCCGGCGCGAACGACCCGCAGAAGTACGACCCCCGCGCCACCCGGGAGACCCTGGACCACTCGATCCCCTACATCGTGGCGGTGGCCCTGCAGGACGGCGACTGGCACCACGAGCGCTCCTACTCTCCCGAGCGCGCCCAGCGAAGTGACACTGTGGACCTCTGGGGCAAGATCACCACCGCCGAGGACCCCGCTTGGACCCGCCGCTACCACAGCCAGGACCCGGCCGAGAAGGCGTTCGGCGGCCGGATGGAGATCACCCTGGCCGATGGTCGCACGCTGAGTGAGGAGATCGCGATGGCGGATGCACACCCGCTCGGTGCCCGCCCGTTCGCGCGGGAGCAGTACGTGGCCAAGTTCCACACGCTTGCCGACGGCGTCGCCGAGCCGGAGGAGGTCTCTCGCTTCCTCGAGGTGGTCGGCCGGGCCGAGGACTTGGCGCCGGAAGGGCTGTTCGGTCTCCACATCACCGCCGCACCCGGTCTGCTCGGCCGGGTGCCCAGCCCGCAGGGACTGTTCTGATGCTGCACGCCACCACCTCTCCGGCGGACAAGCGCCGCCGCCTGCGCGAGAGCCTCGCCACGGGTGAGCTGCTCCGGTTCCCCGGGGCGATGAACCCGCTCTCCGCCCGGCTGATCACCGAGCACAGCTTCGAAGGGGTGTACGTCTCCGGGGCGGTGCTCGCAGCGGACCTGGGTCTGCCGGACATCGGGCTGACCACGCTGACCGAGGTGGCCACCCGGGCCGGGCAGATCGCCCGGATGAGCGACCTGCCCACGATCGTGGACGCCGATACCGGGTTCGGCGAGCCGATGAACGTGGCTCGCACGGTGCAGAGCCTGGAGGACGCCGGTCTGGCCGGCTGCCACATCGAGGATCAGGTCAACCCGAAGCGCTGCGGCCACCTGGAAGGCAAACAGGTGGTCGAGGTGCAGACCGCCGTGCAACGCATCCGCGCGGCGGTGCGCGCCCGCCGGGACGAGAACTTCCTCGTCATGGCGCGCACCGACGTGCGGGCTCTCGAGGGCCTGGACGCGATGATCGAGCGGGCCCGCGCCTATGTGGACGCTGGTGCGGATGCGATCTTCCCGGAAGCCCTACGCAACGCGGCGGAGTTCGAGCAGGTGGCCTCCGCCGTCGACGTGCCGGTCTTGGCGAACATGACCGAGTTCGGCAAGTCAGAGCTGCTCACCACTACCCAGCTCGCCGACGCCGGGGTGCAGATCGTGATCTACCCGGTCACCCTGTTCCGGCTCGCGATGGGTGCGGCCGAGGCCG
The DNA here is from genome assembly GCA_019116305.1 of Candidatus Ruania gallistercoris. GTDB lineage: Bacteria > Actinomycetota > Actinomycetes > Actinomycetales > Beutenbergiaceae > Ruania > Ruania gallistercoris. The sequence goes on from DXBY01000332.1 coordinate 20,017, forward strand.
GGCTCGCCGAGATCGCCGCCGAGGGCACGCAGCAGGCGATAGTCGGCCAGATGCAGACCCGCGCCAGGTTGTACGAGCTGGTCGACTACGCCGGCTACGCCGCCTTCGACACCGACATCTTCACCTCTACCGACCCCGACCGCAGCACCTGGACCTGAACTGAGAAGGTCCTGAACCGAACTGAACCGGGCCCAGCGGGCCACCCGATGCGAAGGAGCACACCGATGAGTGAGACCCCCGAGATCCGCAAGGGCCTGGCCGGGGTGGTGGTGGACGTCACCGCCATCTCCAAGGTGAACCCGGAGACCAACTCACTGCTCTACCGCGGCTACCCGGTACAAGAGCTCGCGGCCAGTTGCAGCTTCGAAGAGGTCGCCTACCTGCTCTGGCACGGTGAGCTGCCCACGGCCGAGCAGCTCACCGAGCAGAACCGAGCCGAGCGGGCCCAGCGGCCGCTCGACCGCGGTGTGATCGAGGCGATCGAGGCGTTGCCGACCACCTGCCATCCGATGGACGTGTGCCGGACGGCGGTGAGCGTGATCGGGGCGCACGATCCGGCCGCGGAGGACGACTCAGCGGCGGCGAACCTGGCGAAGTCCCTGCGGCTGTTCGCCCAGCTGCCCGCAGTGGTGGCCTACGACCAGCGGCGCCGACGCGGGCAGCAGCTGGTGCCACCGGACGAGAACCTCAGCTATGCGGAGAACTTCCTCGCGATGACCTTCGGCGAGGTGCCGAGCCCGGAGGTGGTGCGCGCGTTCGAGGTGTCGCTGGTGCTGTACGCCGAGCACTCCTTCAACGCCTCCACCTTCACCGCCCGGGTGATCACGTCAACGTTGGCGGACCTGTACTCAGCGGTCACCGGGGCGATCGGCGCGCTGAAGGGGCCGCTGCACGGCGGGGCGAACGAGGCGGTGATGGCGACCTTCGGCGAGATCAGCTCAGCCGAGAACGTCCGCGCCTGGCTAGAGGACGCGCTGGCGAACAAGAAGAAGATCATGGGCTTCGGGCACCGGGTCTACAAGAACGGCGACTCCCGGGTACCGACGATGAAGGCCGTGCTCGACGATCTGGTGGCGCACTACGACCGGCCCGACCTGGGCGAGCTGTACACCGCGCTGGAGGCCGAGATGGCCGAGCGGAAGAACATC
>DXBY01000007.1 GCA_019116305.1 Candidatus Ruania gallistercoris
CGGTCGATGGTGCGGGAGTCCTCGGCGTGCACGATCATCCGGGCGTCGAACGTGGCCAGCTCGGCGAGGTCCTCCTCGAGCTGGTCCGGGTCCAGCGGTGGGAACTCGTCCACCCCGGAGTGCAGCAGGAAGCACTTGAACCCGAACACGCCGGCGTCGTGCAGTCCGCGCAGGTCCGCCTTGTTCCCGGGGATCGCTCCGCCCCAGAAACCCACGTTCACATGCCGCTTCCCCTCGGTGGCGGCCACCTTCTCCTCCAGGGCGGCCACCGTGACCGTGGGCGGGATGGAGTTCAGCGGCATGTCGATGATCGTGGTCACGCCGCCGCGGGCAGCAGCACGGGTGGCCGAGTCGAACCCCTCCCAGTCCGTGCGGCCCGGCTCGTTCACGTGCACGTGGGTGTCCACCAGCCCGGGCAGCAACACCTCCTCCGGTGCCAGCTCGATCATCTGCGCACCGGACAGCCCGTTGCCCAGCGGCTCCATCGCCTCGATCCGCCCAGCGGTGATAGCGACCTCGCGCGGCTGGAACCCGGCAGTGGTGCAGACCCGCTCGGCGCGGATCACCAGGTCATAGGTCGTCTCCGCCATCGCGGCCTCCTCACAGGTGGGCGGCGACGATCGTCGCCGCCAGTTCTTCGAGCAGCCGCCCGGCCTCCCGGATGGAGGTCTCGGCATCGGGTGCCAGTGCGGTCAGCGGGTAGCACGCGGCGATGCCGTGCCGGCCGAGCTCGGCATCGTCCAGGAGCGAACGGCCCGCCACCGCCACGGTCGGCACCCCGGCGGCTGCGGCCGCGCGGGCCACACCCACAGGGGTCTTGCCGTACAGGCTCTGCTCGTCGAGGCTGCCTTCGCCGGTGATGGCCAGGTCGGCGCCGTCGAGCTGGTCGGCCAGACCGGTCAGCTCGATCACCATCTCGATCCCGGACCGGCGAGTGCCACCCAGCAGCGCGAGCGCCGCGTAGCCCACTCCGCCGGCGGCGCCGGCCCCGGGCAGGTCCGCGGTCAGCGCGACATCGGGTCGTTCGGCGGCCAGCGCCGCCACCCAGCGGGCCAGCCCGTTCTCCAGCTCGGCCACGGTTGCCTCATCGGCGCCCTTCTGCGGACCATAGACCGCCGCCGCACCGCTGGGGCCGAGCAACGGGTTGTCCACATCGGCGGCGAGGACCACCTCGGTGCCGACCAGGCGCGGATCCAGTCCGGCGAGGTCGACGGCGGTCAGGTCGTTGAGTGCCGCCCCTCCCCCGGGCAGGTCGCTGCCATCCCGGGCGAGCAGGCGGACGCCGAGCGCCTGCACCAGGCCGGCGCCGCCGTCGGTGCTGGCACTGCCACCGACGCCGAGGATCACCCGGCGCGCCCCCTCGTCCAACGCAGACCGGATCAGCTCACCGGTGCCGAAGGAGGAGGACCGGCGGGCGGCGTCCACATCGGCCCGGGTGAACTCCAGACCCGAGGCGAGGGCCATCTCCACCACGCACGCAGCGCCGTCCGGCGAGAGCGCGTACGCCGCCTGCACCGGCTCACCGAGGGGGCCACGGACCGTCGCGGACTGCTCCCTCCAGCCGGCGGCGACGGCTGCCGCCACGGTGCCCTCACCGCCGTCGGCCATCGGCACCTGCACCGCGGTCAGCTCCGGACGTACCCGGAGCAGACCAGTGGCGAGATGGTCGGCGACCTCCGCGGCGGTGAGTGATCCCTTGAACTTGTCCGGTGCGAGCACGACGGTGGCCATGGCTCAGTCAAGCATGCCAGCCACTGCGGTGGGGGCGTCCTCCGTGGACAGGGCGAGGTCCTCGAACTCGTTCACACCGTCGAGCTGGGCCGCGCCCATGGAGATGTTCGTGACCCGTTCCAGGATCACCTCCACCACCACCGGCACCCGGTACTCCTCAACCATCGCCTGGGCCTTGGCGAAGGCGGTGGACAGCTCCTCCGGGTCGGTCACCCGGAGCGCCTTGCAACCCAAACCCTCGGCGACCTTCACGTGATCCACGCCGTAGCCGGCGGTCTCCGGGCTGTTGATGTTCTCGAAGGAGAGCTGCACGTGATAGTCCATGTCGAAGGCGCGCTGGGACTGGCGGATCAGGCCCAGGTAGGCGTTGTTCACCACCACGTGCACGTAGCCGATGTTGAACTGCGCCCCGACCGCGAGCTCCTCGATCATGAACTGGAAGTCGTAGTCGCCGGAGAGGGCCACCACGTTCTCCTCGGGGGCCGCAGCGGCCACGCCGATCGCTGCCGGGCCGGTCCAGCCCAGCGGTCCGGCCTGGCCGGCGTTGATCCAGTGCCGCGGGGAGTACACGTGCAGGAACTGCGCCCCGGCGATCTGGGACAGCCCGATCGTGGACACGTACCGGGTGTCACGGTCGAAGGCCCGGTTCATCTCCTCATACACCCGCTGCGGCTTGATCGGCACCTCGGTGAAGTGGGTCTTGCGCAGCATGGTGCGCTTGCGCTCGGCGCACTCGGCGGCCCAGGTGGCATAGTCCCGTGCCGTACCGGCACTCCCCCGCTCCCTGGCCACCTGCACCAGCAGCTCCAGGGCGGCCTTGGCGTCGGAGACGATGCCGTAGTCCGGGGCGAACACCCGCCCGATCTGGGTGGGCTCGATGTCCACGTGCACAAAGGTGCGCCCGGCGGTGTAGGACTCCACGGAGCCGGTGTGCCGGTTCGCCCAGCGGTTGCCGATACCGAGGACGAAGTCCGAGGCCAGCAGGGTGGCGTTGCCGTACCGGTGGGAGGTCTGCAGCCCGGCCATCCCGGCCATCAGCGGGTGGTCATCCGGGATCGCACCCCAGCCCATCAGAGTGGGGATCACCGGCACACCGAGGGTCTCGGCAAGCTCGACCAGCAGCGCTTCCGCGGAAGCGTTCACGATGCCGCCGCCGGCGATGATCACCGGACGTTCGGCGGTGAGCAGCATGTCGATCGCCTTGGCGGCCTGCTCCTTCGAGGCGGTCGGGCGGTGCACTGGCAGCGGGGTGTAGGTGTCCGGGTCGAACTCGATCTCGGTCTGCTGCACGTCCAGCGGCAGGTCGATCAGCACCGGGCCCGGGCGGCCCGAGCGCATCAAGTGGAAGGCCTGGGCGAACACCTGCGGCACCTGCCCGGCTTCGAGCACGGTCTTGGCCATCTTCGTCACCGGAGCGGCGATCGAGGCGATGTCCACCGCCTGGAAGTCCTCTTTGTCCAGCTTGGCCACCGGGGCCTGGCCGGTGATGCACAGGATCGGCACCGAGTCCGCCCAGGCCGCGTACAGCCCGGTGACCATGTCCGTGCCGGCCGGTCCGGAGGTGCCGATGCAGATGCCGATGTTGCCGGGGTTGGTGCGGCTGTAGCCGTCGGCCATGTGCGAGGCGCCCTCGACGTGCCGGGCGAGGACGTGCGAGATGCCGCCGTGGCGATCCTGGCGAAGGAGGGAGCCACTCAGGCTTTCGGCCTGCCCGGCGCCGCGATCAACCCGTTCTACAACGCG
>DXBY01000333.1 GCA_019116305.1 Candidatus Ruania gallistercoris
GGCAGGTCGTCGCTGTAGGCGTCGGAGGAGTACAGGAAGCCGCCCTCGGCCATCACCAGCCGGAGCGTGTTCTCCGACGGCTTGCCCTGGTACATGCCGTACGGGCGCTCCCCGGCCACCTCGGTATGCAACCGGACCGCCTCGTGGATGTGCGCCCGTTCGAGCTCCTCGGCGCAGTCCTTGTACTCCAGCCACCGGTAGCCGTGGCTGGCGATCTCCCAGCCGGCCTCGTTCATCGCCGCGACCGCCTCCGGGTTGCGGGCCATCGCGAGCGTCACGCCGTAGACCGTGACCGGCACACCGAGCCCGGTGAACAGGCGGTGCAGGCGCCAGAACCCCGCCCGCGAGCCGTACTCGTAGATCGACTCCATGTTCAGGTTCCGCTGCCCGGGCCACGGGGCGATGCCGACGATCTCGGAGAGCAGGCTCTCCGAGGCCGGGTCACCATCCAGGATGCAGCTCTCGCCGCCCTCCTCGTAGTTGATCACGAACTGCACGGCGAGCTTGGCACCACCGGGCCACTGCGGGTCCGGGGTGTGGCGGCCGTAGCCGACCAGGTCGCGCGGGGTGCTGATGTCGAGCAGTCCGTCTGCAGTCATGACTCCCTCTCCGGGCCGGGCGGGCTCCTGTCGTGCCCGCACTCAGGCTACGACGCGTCCTGGCTGGGCGCGCCGCCTCCCTTCCGGTGAAGTGAGAGACCGGCCCTCGTTCACCCGGCGCACTGCCCGTGGCGAGAACCGTCCACGGTCACGGGCACGCCCGAGTCCGTCGGCGCCGTCGTGTTCCGCACGCAGACCAGCGATCCGTGCACGGTGAGTCCGGACAGCACCGGTGCCAGCTCAGCACTGTTGCGCGTCAGGGTCACGGTGCCGCTGACCTCCGAGCGGTCCAACGTCACCGGGCCCGACGTGTCCGTGATCCGCAGCGCTCCGGCGACAGTGGACGGGTCGCAGCCGCTGGTGGTGTCCCCCACCGAGACGCCTGCTGTGCTGCCCGCCACGGTCACCCGACCGTCGATGTGCGATCCGCAGATCGCGACCACGGAGGCTCCGGTGGTGGTGACCGGCCCGGTGATGGTCGAGTCCTGGACGATGAGCTGGCCACCGTCCTCGACCGTGATCGAGCCGTCCACGGTGGCATCGATCAGGCACAGCCCGCCCGCACCGGCGGTGACCTCGCCGTCGTGGGTGCCGGTGATCGTCTGCTCGCAGGAGGGATCGACGGTGACGCTGCGCGACCACACTTCCCACGGCTCCACCCGCCCGCGGTCTCCCGCTGCAACAACAGTGGTCGGATCGAGCACAGTGAAGCTGCCGTTCTCGCTGTTCGCGTAGTCGACGCCGACCGGGACGCTCCAGTCGTCACCGAGACCACTCTCCGAGACCGTCATCACCAGCCCCGGTCGGCCGACCATGAGCAGCAGCTCGCCGGTGGGGAGCCGCTCCAGGGTGGGCTGGACGCTAAGCAAGTCCTGCCCGGCCGGGCCGACCTCGATCTCCTCCGGCTCGGTCCAGGTCACGCCGTCGTCGAACGAGCGCGAGTAGATCATCGGCAGGTGCCAACCGGTGCGCATCACCATCAGCAGCGACCCGTCGGAGAGCCGCTCGATCGCACCCTCGCTGGGTCCGTCGTACGCCTGGACGTCAGCCTGCTCGGGATCCGGCTCCGCCACTGTGCCGGCGACCTCCCAGTTGACGCCACGGTCGTGGGAGACGAGCAGGATCTGGCGGTAGTTCTCATCGCCCTCGTAGTACCCGTAGGCCGAGATGTACAGCGTCCCGTCGGGGTCCTCCAGCAGAGTGTGCAGCAGCACGAAGCCACCTAGCGTCGTCCCGGGCCGCGGGGAGGAATCACCAATCGGGCGCATCGGCTCTGGTGTCTCCATGACTCCGGAGCGGTGCTCCCAGCTTGCGCCGCCGTCGTCGGACACCGAGGTCTCCACTGTGGCCTGGCGGTTGTCGCTTCCGTCCACCATGAACGAGTTGTAGTCGACCGCTATCAGGTCGCCGTTGCGCAGCTTGGTCAGCGTGATGCCCGATGCCTCCGGCATGGGGTTGATGTCCGCACCGCTGAACCAGCTCGCGCCGCCGTCGTCAGAGGCACCGATCAGGAAGCCGGAGGCGTCGATCGCGTCCTCGTGTGCCGAGTACGGCAGCAGGATGCGCTGGCCGTCGTCGCCGTTGGGCACGACGACTCCGCCGAGGGGAAAGCCGACCTGCTCACCGCTGTCGTCGACCGTCGTGGTCCCGCTGATGTCGAACGGCGCGGTGCCCACCGCCTCCGGTGGGGTCGACTCGGGTGTTCCGAACGTGACCTCGTCCAGGAACACATCGTCCACAGCGGCTCCGACGTCATGGGCACCGGTGGTGAAGGCCAGTCCGGTGATCGCCGTGACTTCGTTGTGCTCACCCGAGTTGTTGCCGATCGTGGACCCGGCGGACCCGACGTACTCGCCGTCGACGCTCACCCGCACGGCCGCGTTGTCGCTCGGCACCGCCAGCTCGATCTGCGACCACTCACCGAGCGGGACGCTGCCGGCAGGAGCCAGCTCCCGCCAGGTCGAGGTCCACTGCTCGTACCACTGGATGCTGCCGTCGTCGTCCGCGGTCAGGCGGAACAGCGAGTTGGCCGGGTGACCGGTCGGGACCAGGGACTCGCCGATGAGGTCGACCGTGAAGCCCTCCAGCGCCTGGGGGTTGACCTGGAAGGAGAGGTAGGCGCCCTGCTGTGGAAGGACCGGACAGGCCAGACCCACGGCGGCCTCGGCGCTGGAGTCCTGGATCCGGAGTGAGTGTGCGCCCTCGGACGCGGCCTCGTCGGTGACCAGGGCTGGATCGTAGCCATCGAGTGTGGAGCAGTGGGCCGGCACCGAGCCGACGGCGTCGGACTCGAAGTCGAGAGAGAACTCACCGGCGACGGTGGTCTCCTGGGTGCCCTCGGACTGGCTGCCGTCGGCGGCGGTGACGACCGTGGTCGAATTCGCCGACGCCGCGACAGCCACCTGACCCGGCACTACCGCCACAGCCAACGCCGCCACGCCAGCCAAAGCAGCAGCAACACTCCCCCGACGGGATCGGGATGTCCGGAGTTTCATTTCTCTCTTCTCCTCGAGGATTCAGCCGGTGTGACCGGGGCGGGCGGTGGGTACGTAGTCGCGGATAGAGCTGAAGGTGCCGACGACGGCGTTGATGTTCGTGTCGTAGCTCACCGTGAGGTACTGGCTGCCCTGGACGACAGCAGAGCTCGGATCACCCTGATCGACGTTCTGCCGGGACAGGTACAGCAGGACGGGACTGGTGTCGGTCCACGTTTGGCTGCGGCGCAGAAGTCGACCGACGACGGGTTCGTTCGATCCGTAGTCCTGTCCCCCATAGGTGAGCAAGAGCTTTCCCCCCGGCAACGTGAGCAGGTCGGGGGCCTGCATGCTCCACGGGACGGGACTGGCGACCGACCACGTGCGTCCGCCGTCGAAGGAGTCGCTGACGAAGCCGGGGCGGATCACTGCAGTGATGTGCCCTCCGGGGAGAACAGCGACTTCGGTCTCGGAGAGGCCGACTGCCGGTGGCGCGGGAAGCATCACCTCGTTCTCCAGCGGCCAGGTCCGTCCGCCGTCCGTGCTGCGCACGACGCTGGCGCGGCCCAGCGCGTCGTCGGGGCGCGTCCCGTACAGAGGCACGAGCAGGTCGCCGTTGTCCAGCTCGACCACGTTGCCGGACTCGGCCGACCAGCCGAGGTAGTAGTGCCCGTGCCGCGGACCGCATCCGCAGCTCATCGACGACTCCACCAGAGCCGGATCGGACCACGTCTGGCCACCGTCCTCAGAGCGCGCCACGTAGGTGCCGGTGATCGTGGCGGCCTCGGTGGGGTAGTCCGCCCAGTCGGTCTGGAACCAGGTGAGCACCAGGGTCCCGTCGCGCAGCTGCGTGATCTGCGGGTCGCGGTCGTCCTCGGGTGTGTCGATGATGACCCGAGGTTCCGACCAGGTCTGTCCACCGTCCGTGCTCTCGGTCCACCTGATCTCCCCGGGTTCACCGCCGTTGTCACCCGGTGAGTGCTCGTTGGACCAGTAGTAGACCGTGACCAGCCGGCCGTCGTCGAGGTGTGCGATCTCGGGGAAGAACGGTCGCTGATCGCCCTCGGCAGTCGCGATGACCACGTCCGGCTGAGTCCTGGAGCTCGCGGTGACGGACTGCACGGTCACCGACTCGCTCCCGTCCGGGCCAGTGACGACCGTGCGCAGGAGGCCGCTCTCCCCCTCGCCGAAGCGATGCGTCATCAACACATTCACCCAACCGTCGGCATCCGGACGGGTCAGCTCGACGGGGACCGATGTTCCCCGCCACGTGGTGGCCACGGTGAAGTCCGAGACGGCGGTCCCGTCAGGGAGCCGGAATCGCGAGACCGGGGCGTCCACGATCTCGCCAGCATCGACGAAGTCGTCGAGGAGGGGTTCGATGTCGAGGCCGGTGAAGGCGTCCTCGGGCAGCTCGCCGGCCACGGCGAGGTCGTCGATGTAGTAGTCGATACCGACAGCGCTCTGCCCAGCGGAGCCGAAGAAGATGTCACCCAACGTGGCAGATTCCGCGTTGCGCCGGTCGGTCTCGAACCGGACCCCGTTGACGATCAGCTCGGCACGATCGACAGTGGCGTTGATCGTGACATCGACCCACTCACCGGGCGCCGCACCATCGACCACGGTGGCGACGTCGGCGAAGCTGGAACCGTCATAGGCCGCGATCCGGATATCATCCCCGTCCCGGTTGAACGTGAACCGCCACACTCCGTTCGCACTGGTCCCCTCGGCGCCCTGGATCGCCACGTACGGACCGGCGTCGAACTGTGCCGGTGAGAACCGGTAGGAGACCGAGCGCTCCTCCGTCTGCGGATAGTGACACCACGCACGGGTATAGACCGAACTGTCCTGATCGACCAGCCGCATCGCTCGGTTCGCCTCGTCCGCACCACCGAAACCGGCCTCGGCCACGCTGACATCACCGACGGTCTCGCAGTCCGCCGGCGCCTCACCCAACGCCTCCTCATCGAAGCTGCGCACCGCACCATCGGCCGGCGCCGCAGCAGCCACCTGACCCGGCACCACTGCCAACGCCAACGCCACCACACCAGCCAAAGCAGCAGCAACACTCCCGCGACGGCGGCGGGTGGTGGGTCTGGTCTGGACCAGAGAGTGCGTCATCGCGTTCGGCTCCTTCGCGTACCGTGTCGCCGCCACTATCAACATGAACCAGCGTTCCATGTCGAGAGTTCCAGATCGCGTTACCGGATCGTTACCTTCTCGAGCCCATCAGCCGCGCTCAGCGCGGAACCCGGCACCACAGGTCCGGCACGTGACCGACCCCATGACATGGAACATCTTTCCATGTTCCGGATCCTCTGTTACGTTACCGGACATGGAACAGCGTGCCACGTCGTACCACTCGCAGGGTCTGAACCGGGCTCTGGCGATCCTGCGCCTCCTGGGTAAGGCGGACACTCCGCTGACACTGGCGGCGATCGCCTCGCAGCTCGACCTGCCCAAGTCGACGGTGGTCCGCCTCCTGCACGTGATGGAGGACGAGGGCTTCGTGCGCAAGTTCGGCGAGCAGCCTGCATACTCGATCGGGCACGCCATCCACGAGATCGCCGAGGGGTATCGACCCCCGAGCATGGCCGAGATCACCGCGCCTGTACTCAGCAGGCTCGCCGACGAGGTCGGCTTCACCGCCAACCTCGGCGTACTCGAAGGTCCCTCAGTCCTCCACCTGCACGTAGCCGAGCCACAACGCGCCCTCCGGTTCGCAACCGGCGGCATGCTCGACTATGCCTACTGCACCGGGCTGGGCAAGCTGCTCATGTCCGTGCTTGACCAGGACGCGATCGACGCGCACCTGCCGGAGACGGAGCCCTACCCGAGCTGGACCCCGCACACCATCACCACCCGAGCCGACCTCGTCACCGAGCTCGAACGGATTCGCAACGTGGGCTACAGCGTCGACGACGAGGAGCGCAACCGCGGCGTCACCTGCATGGCCGTGCTGCTGCCCACCGACGACGCTCCGACGCTCGCGCTGTCCGTGTCGGCGCCGAGCGCTGAGCTCGAAACGGCCGCCCAGGAGACTCTGCTGCCCGTGCTGAGGGCGGCCGCAGCCGAGCTGGTCGCTCTACCGGGGTTCGTGACTGCGCTCGCCCCACTGCGCACCCGGATGGTGCTCACGTGATCATCGACGTGCACAGCCACTGCCACCAGCCGGAGCACTGGGGCCACGAGCACGAAGACCACTGGCAGGGCGCCTACGGCGGCCAGCCGTACCCGGTCGTCACCCCAGCCTCCTACGACCAGGTGATGGCCGAAGCCGGCGTCGACGTCGCCATCGTGTTCGGCCTGGCGGCATCGCAGGCCGGCGTGCGCACACCGAACGCCTTCGTGGCCGACTTCGTCGCACAGATGCAGGCACCGGCAATCCCGTTCTGCGCGATCGATCCGCTCGACACCGACTGGCGCGACCAGCTCGACGACGCGATCGAGCTCGGTTTCCAAGGCGTGAAGCTCTATCCAGTGCTCTCCCTCTTCGATCCGCTCGCTCCCGAGTTCGACGAGTTCTACACGAAGCTGATCTCGAACGGCATGGTCGCCCTCTGGCACATGGGCGCCACCCCCAGCCCGATCGGCCGGCTCGCGGTAAGCCAGCCGATGGTGATCGACGAGGTCGCCCGCCGCCACCCGGACCTGACCCAGGTGATGGCGCACATGGGGCACCCGTGGCAACGCGAGACGAATGTCGTCCTCCGTAAGAACCGTCGGGTGTTCGCCGATGTCTCCGGTGTCCCGTCGCGCCCGATGGATGCCTTCTTCGCGCTCGTCGGAGCGCAGGAGTGGCGCACGGTGGACAAGCTCGTCTTCGGCTCCGACTACCCCCTGTGGACCCCTGCGCAGGCCATCGCGAACCTCCGCTCGATCGCCCAGTTCCGAGCCGGGAACCTGCCGTTCGTGGCCGAGGACACGATCGAGCAGATCATCGGCTGCGATGCGCTGACGATGCTCGAGCTCTCCGCCCCTCGCACCTGGACCGACCCCGTCGACACGCACTCATCGCAACCAAGGAGCATTACGTGACATCCGTCTCCCGTCGCCTCGCCGAGGAGGCAGAGCGCATCATCCCGGGCGGAGTGAACTCCGCCACGCGAAACATCGGCGCCCCCTGGGCGTGGAAGTCTGCGCGCGGTGCGACGATCACCGATCTGGACGGCGGTAGCTACACCGACTACCACGCCGCGTTCGGTGCGATCCTGCTCGGGCACTGCGATGAGCGCGTCAACGACGCCGTCACGCGCGCTATCGCCGACATCGACCTGCTGGGCGTCGGCACGACCGAGCTCGAGGTGGAGGCGGCCCAGCTGATCGTGGCCGCCGTCCCGAGCGCGGAGATGGTCATCACCACGATGAGCGGCTCGGAAGCGACGTTCCAGGCGGTCCGCCTGGCTCGCGGTACGACCGGGCGTCCCTACATCCTGAAGTTCCAGGGCTGCTTCCACGGTTCCTACGACGCCCTCGCCCGCAATGTGATCTCGACGCCCGACCGGGCGTGGAAGCGCGACCCCAACTCCTCCGGCATCCTCGACGACGCCGTGGACCACACCCTCATCGCCGAGTTCAACGACCTCGCCTCGGTGGAGGAGCTGTTCGCCCGGCATCCCGAGCAGATCGCGGCCGTGATCCTCGAGCCCGTACCGCACAACGTCGGCGCGCTGCTTCCGGAACAGTCATTCCTGGAGGGTCTGCGGGAGCTCACCCGCCAGCACGGCACCGTCCTCATCTTCGACGAGGTGATCACCGGCTTCCGGCACGCCCTCGGCGGCTACCAGGAACTGTGCGGCATCACACCGGACCTGACCACGTTCGGCAAGGCGATGGGCAACGGCTTCCCGGTCTCCGGCCTCGCCGGCAGCACCGAGATGATGACCAACTTCACCCCCAGCGGCGGCACCGTGATGCTGGCCGGCACCTTCAATGGCAACGCCTCCTCGATGGCCGCCGCGATCGCGACGATCAACGTGCTGCAGGACCCTGACGTCGACTTCTACGGTCACGTCTACCGCCTGGGCGATCGGATGCGCACCGGGCTGCAGTCGATCGCCGATGACCACGACATCGCCGCGCACATCACCGGCCTCGGTTCGGTGTTCATCCCGTACTTCCTCGACGGGGAAGTCCGCGGCTATCGGGATCTGCTGCGCAACAACGACGAGGCCTACGCCACCTTCCACCGTCGGATGATCGACAAGGGCTCGTTCATGTACCCGATGGCACTGAAGCGGAACCACATCTCGCTGGCGCACACCGAGGAACACATCGACACCACGCTCACCCAGGCGGAGGAGGTCCTCGCCGCCATGGCCCGCGAAGGGCTCTTCGAGACGACCCGGGTCGGCGCCTGATATGTCCTCGACCTCTCAGACCGTGCTGCGCGGCGGCCTCGTCGCCGACGGCTTCGGCGGTGAGCCCTTCCTCGGCGATGTGGTGATCGCGGCGGACCGGATCGCCGCCGTCGTCCCGGCGAGCGAACGTCCCGTCGCCGGGTACGACGCGGAGACCATCGACTGCGCCGGTCGCGTCATCGCCCCAGGCTTCGTGGACCTGCACTGCCACTCCGACCTCAGCCTGCTCGCCTACCCGGACAACGAGAGCCGGATCACCCAGGGCGTCACCACTGAAGTGGTCGGCAACTGCGGTATGACGCCGGCACCGGGCAACGCCGATGTCGCCGGCCTGGCGCGGGTCATCAGCACGATCGATGTCACTCCTGATCTGGAATGGACCTGGAGCGATGTCGCCGGCTGGCTGCAGGCGCTCGACGACTGCCCCACGGCCACCAATGTTGCCGCTCAGATCGGGCATGGCTCGGCACGGTTCGCCGCGGCCGGCAACAGCACTGCCGCTCTGGACACCGACCAGCTGGCGGCACTCGAACACGAAGTGGAGGAAGCGTTCTCGGCGGGCGTGGTCGGCGCCAGCGTCGGGTTGATGTACGCCCCCGGTGAGGCGGCGGGCGCCGACGAGCTCGCTTTTCTCGCACGCATCGTCGCCGCTCATGACGGCGTCCTCTCGGCGCACCTGCGTGACTATCGCACCGGCGCGCTGCCGCGCTCCATCGACGAGCTGGCCGACGCCGTCCGCGACGACGGTCCTCGGCTGCAGATCTCGCACCTGCGCGGCGTCGGCACCGAGGATGGATTTGCCGAGGTGCTCGCCCGCGTCGAGCAGCTGCGGGAATCGATGGACATCGCCGCGGACGCCTATCCGTATGTGCATGGGCACACCACCCTGATCCAGCTGCTGCCCTCGGCGCTGCGCGCCGCGGGGCCAGACGCCGTTCTCGAGGCCTGCCGGAGGGACCCAGCCGCGGTCGCCGACCACCTCAAGACCGCCGGCTACCACCCCGACCAGATCATCGTCATGAAGGCGGCGAGGACTCCCGACATGGTCGGGAAGAACCTCACCGAATCCGACGGTGACCCCTGGCGCCTGCTGGTCGACCTGCTGGTGGCGAACCAGGCCCTGGTGGACGTCGCCCTGGAGAGCGGGCTGTGGCGCGACGTCGACCTGGCGCTGGCCACCGGCTGGATCAGCATCGCCTCCGACGGCACGGCGCTGAACCGTACCCATCGAAGCTCCGCCGCCCACCCCCGCTCCTGGGGTGCGTTCTCCGCCGGCTACCGGCGACTGCGCCGGCAGGGTACGCCGATCGGCGAAACTATCCGGCGTCTGTCCACCGTACCGGCCGCCCGGGCCGGAATCACCGGCGGCATCATCCGCGGGCATCGCGCCGACCTGGTCGTTCTCGACGACCTCACCTTCGACTCCGCCGCGACGTTCGAGCAGCCGGCGCAACGCTCCGTCGGGCTCGAGCACGTCTACGTCAACGGCTCGGCCGTCATCGGGTCCGGCCACCACACCGGAGCCCGGCCAGGAAAGCTCATCAGGAAGGGGCAGCAGTGACCGAACACGACACGCCACTCGGCGTCGCGATCGTGGGCGTCGGCGGCATCGCGGTGTCCCACATGGCCGCCTTGCACGCCATGACGAGCGCAGAGCTGGTCGCCGTGTGCGATCTGGACGCCGCCCGCGCTAGCGAGGTGGCGCACGTGCAGCGATGCGCCGGGTACGGCTCCGTCGAAGAACTTCTCGCCGACGACGCCGTCGAGGCAGTGATCGTCTGCACGCCGAACATGACGCACGAACAGCTCGGTCTCCAGGTACTGCGGGCGGGCAAGCACCTCCTGATGGAAAAGCCGCTGGCGCTGACCTCCGAGGGGGCACGCACCGTCGCAGACGAGGCGGCCAGCCATGGTCTCGCACTCGCCGTGGGACACAGCCACCGCTTCACCGACCAGAGCCTGGCCATCCGGGAGATCATCGATGCCGGTGAGATCGGCACGCCGCGATTCGTCCGCGTCGTCATGAACGGCGGATGGATCTGGCCCGGCTGGCAGTCGTGGGTGCTGGACCCCGAGCAGTCCGGCGGTCACTCGCTGCACAACGGCGTCCACCTCGTGGACCTTGCGAGCTGGTGGATCGGCGAGCCCGCGACGAGCGTCTACTCGGTCGGCCAGCACGCCACCAGCGAAGCCCTGGAGATCCACGACTACCTGGTCATGGGGCTCGGCTTCGCCAGCGGCGCCTCGGCCGTGTGCGAGATCAGCCGGGGCGAGCGGCCCCGCAGCGCCGGCTACCTCGAGCTCACCGTCGCGGGCACCGAGGGGGTTATCTCGCGCACCTGGGATGCCGAAGGCGTCCTCGCCTGGACCGACACCGGTCTGACGGCGTGGGGTGTGGACGGAGCCGGCGGGCGAGCCTTCGTCCGCGAGCTCGAGGCATTCGTCGCCGCGGCACGCAGTCGGGCCGAGGTCATCCCGCCCCCGGCAGCAGCGGTGCACGCCGTCGACATCGCCGTCGCATCGGAAGAGTCGCTCCGCGCGGGCCGCACGATCAGGATCGGAGCACCGGCATGACCGCCACACTGACGACCCAACCCGGTTTCACCCGCGCGCTCGCCGCGGTCCATGGCGCGGAGATCGGGCTGCTGCGTGCGCTCGCCCTCGACATCGTCGCAGTCGGCGAGGATGACGCACTGCGCACTCTCGGTCCCGAAGCGATCGCGCTCATCCGCAGCGCGACCGGTCCGGCATCTGTTGACCTCCAGGCTCATGCGACGGCGGATGGCGGCGCGACCACGTTCCTCGGCCGGGCCAGTCACGGGATCGCGGTGAGCGCGCACCTCTCGCTCGTCGCGGGAGAACCCCGACAGTACCTCCGAGCGACGATCCGGCTCGTGGGTACGCACGGTTCGGTGCTCGTGGACCTGCTGCGCCCGCTGCTGGAGGTCCGCACCGTGGCCGGCACACGACAGGAGCCTTTCGGCCTGCCGGGCGCCCAGGTCTCGCCGGCTGACGCTACCGACGCGCTGTCCGCGATCGCCGAATCAGCGCGATCCGGACGAACGACATCGACCACCTGGTGACGGAGGAGAGAGCATGAAGTGGCTGACATTCGACGTGGGCGGCACCATCCGGCACGGGTATCTCGACGGTGACGAGATCGCCGTGACCGGCGACGGCGACCTGGCCGCAGTGGTCCGAGGTGAGTCTGAGACCGGGGTGACCGAACGTCTCCCGGTGCAGGGTGCGCGCATCCTCGCGCCGCTGCTCACGCCGGGCAAGGTGATCGCCGTCGCCGCGAACTACCAGGAGCACGTCAAGGAGAGCGGCAGCGATGCCCGCGACCAGAAGACGGCGACACCACGCCTGTTCCTGAAGCCGGACACGGCGATCACCGGCCCGGATGCGCCCGTGGTGCTCAACCCGATCACGACCCAGCTGGACTGGGAAGTCGAGATCGCTGCGGTGATCGGCCGACGCGCACAGGCCGTGTCAGTAGCGCAGGCCCTGGGCCATGTGTTCGGCTACACCACGAGCAACGACATCTCCGCGCGCAGCCTCGACCTGGGCGTCCAGCGTGACGGCGAGGCCGCAACCGGCTTCTTCGACTGGCTCGAGGGCAAGTGGCTCGACGGCTCAGCGCCAATGGGCCCCTACCTCGTCACCACCGATGAGGTGCCCGATCCGCAGGCCCTCGACCTCACCCTCGAGGTCAACGGTGAGGTCATGCAACGGGGTAGCTCCACGGACATGGTGCACACCGTCGCCGAGCTCGTCTCGTTCAGCTCGCGGCTGATGACCCTCAATCCTGGTGATGTGATCCTCACCGGCACACCGTCCGGCGTCGGTGCCACCACCGGCGTCTTCCTCAAGCCGGGCGACAGCATGGTCGCCGAGGTCGAGGGCCTCGGCTCCCTGACCACCCCCATCGTGGCGGGCTAGCGCCGTCCGGAACCGCAACGCCTGTCCAGATGCATCATCCAGATCCACCTGATCACGAAGGAGTCATCATGAGATCACGTATCGCCGTAGCCGCAGTCGCGCTCGGCGCCACCACCGCCCTCCTGGCGGGCTGCACCGGAGGCGGAACCGACGGTGACGGATCGGCAGGTGGCGATCCGACGTCGGCCAACCTGTACCTGTACCAGGCCCCGGTCCAGTTCAATCCACTGGCGCCTGGGCAGGGCGCCGAGCAGCTCGCGATGTCGTTGGTGTACAACGGCCTGTTCAACGTGGGCCCGGACTTCGAGCCGGTCCCCCGGCTGGCGGAATCGTGGGACGTGTCGGAGGACGCCACGACCTACACCTTCCACCTCCGGGACGGGCTCGAGTGGAGTGATGGCGAGCCGATCACGGCGGAGGACGTCGTGTTCACGTACAACTTGTTCGCCAACCCGGACGTCGCCAGCCCCAACGCCGCGCCCTTCGCAGGTGTCGTGGGCTTCCAGGACGTCCAGGAGGGCGCAGCCGACACGCTCGAGGGCCTGGTGGCGGAGGACGACCAGACCGTGTCGATCACCCTGACCGAGCCGACCCCCGGCTTCCTCGCGCTCTTCGGCGGCGGTTACGGGATCCTCCCCCAGCACGTCCTCGGTGACGTCGAACCGAGCGAGATCATGGAGCACGAGTTCTTCGAGCGTCCCACGGTGAGCTCCGGGCCGTACGTGATGGAGGAGTTCAACGTCGACGAGAACCTCGTGCTCGAGGCCAACCCGAACTACTGGTCCGACGTGGGTATCGACACGCTCTACCTGCAGATGGTCACCAGCGATGTCGCCACTGCCCAGCTCGCCACCGGAGAGATCGACGTGGTGAACATCTCCCCGCAGGACCTTGAGACGGTCGAGGGGCTCGACGGGGTCAACGTCAGCTCGGCACCGTCGCCCGGATTCCTCCGGCTGCTGGTGAACTTCACGAAGTTCGACGATGAGCGGATCCGCCAGGGACTCCTGCAGGCGATCGATCGCCAAGGCATCATCGACGGGATCCTCGGCGGCCACGGTGAGGTCATCAACAGCACGATCATGACGCCCTGGGCGCTCCCTGAGGACCTTGAACCCTACGAGTACAACCCCGACGAGGCACAGGCCCTGCTTGAGGAGGCCGACTTCGACTTCTCCGAGGAGCTCCAGGTGAGCTGGATCCCCGGCACCGCCGATCGGGACGCGGCCATGCAGGTCGTGCTGGAGAACTTGAAGGCGATCGGCATCAACGCCGTCGCCAACCAGATCGAGGAAGCGAACCAGCTGGACATGATCGAGAACGCCGAGTACGACCTGATGGTCTCGGGTGGCGGGATGTACACCCCCGACCCGACCGTCTCGGCCAATGCGCTGCTCTGTGACAGCGTCTTCCCCGCCGGCGGCAACACGTCCCTGTTCTGCAACGAGGAGCTCGACGAGCTGCTCAACCAGGGCGCCGTGACGGCCGATGAGGCCGAGCGCGAGGCGATCTACCAGGACGCCGCTCGGCTGGACAACGAGCTGGTGCCCTACCTGTGGCTCTACGTCCCCGACACGCTCTGGGCAACCAGCGACCGGATCGAAGGCTTCGAGCCGCACGGCGACTTCGCCAACGGGTTCTGGAACGCCGCCGACTGGACTGTCACGGACTGATTGCATGCTGAGAGCTCTCCTCCCACGCCTCCTCTCGAGCGTGGCCGTCTTCCTGCTCATCGCCATCGGGCTGTTCACCCTGGTCCGGCTGGCCCCCGGCGACCCCATCGACATGATGGTGCCGCCTGAGCTTGCGGGCGCTCCACGAGACGCCTACATCGCCTCGGTGCGCGAACGGTTCGGTCTCGACCAGCCGATCGTGGTGCAGTTCTGGCGGTGGCTGGGCGGGCTGATGACGGGAGACCTCGGCTTTTCCTACACCACCGGCCGGCCGGTCGGCGAGCTGCTCGCCGGCCGGTTGGGCCCGACGGGGCTGCTGATGGGCAGTGCACTCCTCATCGGGCTCGTCATCGCCGTACCGGCAGGGGTGATCGCGGCCGTGCGTCGGAACACCCTCGCCGACTACACGATCAGCTCGGTGAGTGTGCTGGCCATCGCCGTGCCGAGCTTCTTCCTCGGCATGCTCGCCATCTACGCGTTCGCGGTGAAGCTGCAGATCCTCCCCTCCTCGGGGATGCACAGCACCGGCCGGGACGATCTCGGTGACCTGCTGCTGCACATGATCATGCCGGTCGGGCTGCTCGCCCTCGCCAACGCGGCCAACTTCATCCGCTATATCCGCAGCGGCGTCCTTGAGGAGCTCCAGAAGGACTATGTCCGCACGATCATCGCGAAGGGTGGAACTCCGGGGAGGGCATTGCGCCATGCGTTGCGGAACAGCCTGATGTCCCTGGTCACGGTGCTGGCGATGACGATCCCGATCGCGCTCTCCGGCGCGGTCGTGCTGGAACAGATCTTCTCCTGGCCCGGTATGGGTCAGCTCGCGATCGACGCCCTCGGGAACCGCGACTACCCGGTCCTGATCGGCTTCGGGCTCTACATCGCCGTGCTCGTGCTGATCTGCAACCTGATCGCCGACCTGTCCTACACGATCATCGACCCGAGGGTGAGGACTGCACGATGACAGACCACAGTCAGTCGCCCGTCTCGACCGTCGACCGTCCGCCGACCCGGCAGGACTCCTCGCCGGACAAGCTCGCATGGCGCCGGTTCCGGAAGAATCCGGTCGCGGTGATCGGCGCGATCGCTCTGCTGATCACCGTGCTCGCCAGCGTGCTCGCCCCGATCATCAGCCCCTATCCACCGAACGAGATCGACCTCGGGAACGTCCGCCAGCCGCCGTCTGGCGACCATCTGCTCGGCACCGACTCCACCGGCCGCGACGTCTTCAGCCGGCTGCTCGCAGGCGGACAGATCTCGCTGATGGTGGGCTTCCTCGCCGCCCTGATGGCCGTGGCGATCGGCACACTGGCCGGAGTCGTGGCCGGATGGTTCGGCGGCATCGTGGACGGGATCATCAGCCGCATCATCGACATCATGCTGTCCGTGCCGCCGGTCCTGGTGATCATCGTCCTGGCCGGCGTGATCGGTCCGAGCGTGCCGATGCTGGTCGTGGTCATCGCGGGTCTCGCGTGGCCGACGCCGGCACGGATCGCCCGGGGCGTGGTGCTGAGTCTGCGCGAGGAGGAGTTCGTGCAAGCCGCCCGCGCCCTCGGCTCCCGGACAGGATTCATCATCTTCCGGCACCTCGTGCCAGGTGTGCTGCCCCCGATCGTGGTCTCGGCGACGCTCCTCGTGGCCGAGTCGGTCCTGCTGGAGTCATCGCTGTCGTTCCTCGGCGCCGGAGTGCAGCCACCGGAGTCCAGCTGGGGAAACATGCTCAACGAGGCGCAGTCCCTCACCGTCCTCTCGTCCATGCCGTGGTTGTGGGTGCCGGCCGGTCTGATGATCGCCGTCACCGTCCTGTCGGCGATGGCGATCGGGGACGGCGTCCGTGACGCCATCGACCCCCGGAAGAACAACTGACATGACGAACACGACAGCACCGACGCCGCCGCTCGCCGTCCATGACCTCACGCTCGACATCTCCACCCCCCAGGGGACGGTACGCATCCTCGAGGACGTGGCGTTCGAGGTTCGCCCGGGCGAGATCGTCGGCATCGTCGGTGAGTCCGGATCGGGCAAGAGCATGACGGCACTCAGCGTGCTGCGCATCCTGCCGGCAGGCGCACGCATCGTCGGCGGCCGCATCGAGTTCGAGGGCGCCGACCTCGCCACGCTCAGCGCGGGCCAGATGCGCAAGGTCCGCGGTCGGCGCATCGCCATGGTCTTCCAGGACCACATGACCACCCTCGACCCGGTGATCTCCATCGGCGCACAGATCGAGGAGGCGTACCGGATCCACCATCCGCGGGTATCCCGGGCGAAGGCTCACGAGAAGATGGTCCAGACCCTGGAGCTGGTCGGCGTGCTCGATGCCGCGGACCGGTCCAGGCAGTACCCGCACCAGTGGTCCGGCGGGATGCGCCAGCGAGCCGTGATCGCGATGGCCCTCATCAACGATCCGGACCTGATTATCGCCGACGAGCCGACCACGGCGCTCGACGTCACGATCCAGGCAGAGATCCTCGCCGTCCTCCGCGAGCTCCGCGATCGACGAAGCCTAGCGATCATGCTGATCACGCACGACATGGGCGTGATCGCCGACATGGCCGATCGCATCGTCGTGATGAAGGAGGGGAAGGTCGTGGAGATGGCCGAGGCGCACACGCTGTTCACCTCTCCTGAGCATCCCTACACCCGCAAGCTGCTCGACGCCGTACCCCAACCGGCAGAGGCCACGCCGGAGCCCGGTCAGGCGGAGGCAGCAGAACCTGCGGCCCTCGAGGTCAGCGACCTCGCCGTGGAGTACCACCGTTCCTGGCGCAGACAGGGTGTGCGCGCAGTCGACGGTGTCAGCTTCTCGGTACCCGCCGGCCAGGTACTCGGTCTGGTCGGCGAGTCAGGGTCCGGCAAGTCCACGATCGGCAAGGCGATCGTCGGGCTCGCTCCGATCACGGCCGGGAGCATCCGGGTCGACGGCGTCGAGCTGAAGGAGTTGCGCGGCAAGGCGGCACGTGCGGCGCGGGAGAAGTACGGCATGGTCTTCCAGGACCCGGCGTCATCGCTGAATCCGCGGATGACGATCGGTCAGTGCATCGCCGAACCGCTCGTGGCGCACCGATCCACGATGTCGCCCGCCGCTCGTCGTGCACGGGTGGTCGAGCTGCTCGACCAGGTGCAGCTGCCCGCTGCATGGACGACGCGATTCCCGCACGAGCTCTCCGGAGGACAGCGGCAGCGCGTCGGCATCGCACGCGCTCTCGCCCTGGACCCGGAGCTGCTCATCGCCGACGAGCCGACCTCGGCGCTCGACGTCTCGGTCCAGGCTGCCGTGCTCGAGGTATTCCAGGATCTGCAGCAGCGTCTCGGGTTCTCCTGCCTGTTCATCAGCCACGACCTCGCGGTCGTCGAGCTGCTGGCGGAGAACGTCGTCGTCCTGCAGCAGGGACGGATCGTCGAGCAGGGCAACGCGCGGTCGGTACTCAACGACCCGCAGACCGAGTATGCACGCCGGCTCGTCGACGCTGCCCCGATCCCCGACCCCGCCCGGCAACGGGCCCGGCACGTCACCACGATCACCAACGTCTAGACCAGTCCGACAGGAGAGAACACCCATGCGCATCATGACCGTCTACGCCCACCCCGCCGACACGATCACCAACTGCGGCGGCACGTTGGCGTTGCACGCCGACGCCGGCGACGAGATCGTCGCGGTGATCCTCACCCACGGCGGGCGCATCCACCCCAACGTGTATGCCGAGGAGGCCCGCAAGGAGAACGCGGACCCGAGACTCACCGCTGCCGGGCGGGCGGAGATCATCGAGAACAAGAAGGATGAGCTGCGCCGTGCGGCCGAGATCATCGGCATCACAGCCATCGAGTTCCTCGACCACGACGACCTGATGAGCACCGTCCAGGAGGACCTGGTGGACCAGGTCGCCGAGCTGATCGCGGAGCACCGGCCGGATGTCGTCATCGCCGACTATCCGCAGAATCCCGCGGTCACGAACTCCACTCACACCATCGCCACGATGGTCCTGATTGCGGCCATGGACCGAGCGGCTTCGTTCCTGAAGAACCTGGACGGCAAGGAGGAGGTCAACATCAAGCAGGTGTTCCTCGGCGGCCTTCCGGTGCTCGCGAGTGACGCACTGTCCACCTACGGGGTGCGCAACGATCTCCTCATCGACATCACCTCGGTGGTCGGCCGGAAGGTCGCGGCGATGGACTGCTTCACCAGCCAGGGCTACGACGGCCCGTTCGCCCGCAAGCTCATCGAGGCGAGCAATGGCGAGTTCGGGCGCTCGGCCGGTGTGGCGCTCGCCGAGCCCTATGTCCGGTTCCGCAGCGAGACGAGGTCGCTGCTGCCGCTGACCGAGTACGCCGAGGCTGCCGATCCCCTCACCCGGCACGTCTCCTACTCCCAGTTCGACGTGCGGCGCGAGTTCCCGCTCGCGTAGGGACCGCGACCCCCTGGAGGACCTGTGACTGTGACCGTCCCACCTGACCTCGTCGGCCGTTCGATCGAGGAGCTGCCCACTCCAGCGGTGCTGATCGACCTCCCGACGTTGCGCCGCAACATCACGCAGATGGCGACCCTTGCCCGGGGATTCGGCGTCGCCCTCCGCCCGCACTGGAAGACGAGCAAGTGCGTGGAGGTCGCGCGCTTGCAGCTCGCGGCGGGGGCGGTCGGGCTGACGGCAGCGACCGGTGCCGAGGTCGAGGCGCTGGTCGAGGCCGGGGTCGAGGACATCTTCTGGGCGTATCCGCCGGTGGGTCCCCGCCGGATCGAGACAGCCCTGCGCGCTGCGCGGCACACGCGCGTGATCGTGGGACTCGACTCGCTCGCATCAGCCCAGCCGCTCGCCGAGGCCGTCGAGGCCGAGGGGATCGAGGTCGAGATCCGTCTCGAGGTCGACTCCGGACTGGGCCGCACAGGGGTCGACCCCGATCACGCGCTGACCGTCGCACAAGGCCTCGCGCACCTGCCTGGGCTCGTGCTGGAGGGCGTCTTCACGCACGAGGGGCAGGTCCAAGGGGTAGGCGCCGACCCCGAGCGGCGCACCGAGGTCGGGACGGCAGCGGGTCAGCTGCTCGCGCAGGTCGCCGACACGCTGCGCGCGGACGGGCTCGACCTCCCGAGCGTCTCGGTCGGCTCGACCGCCGGCGCGCGTTCAGCCCCTCGGGTCCCGGGGGTCACCGAGGCTCGTCCGGGAACCTACGTCTACGGCGACGAGAACCAGGTCGCGATCGGCACGATCGAGCCGAGCGATGCTGCGATGAGCATCCTCAGCCGCGTGATCAGCACCCAGCGTGGGGACCCCGTGCTGGTCGACGCCGGGATCAAGGCGATGAGCTCGGACGGGTCCATGCACGGTGACGGCCGGATCGGCACTGTGGTCTCCGACAGCGGGGGCGTGCTCGCCACCGGGAACGAGGAGCACGGCTTCCTCCGCGGCTCGTCGTCGCTGCAGGTCGGTGACCTGGTCCGGATCCGCCCCAACCACGCCTGCGGGCTGACCAACATGCACTCCCGCGTCTTCGCCGTCGAGGACGGCGTCGTGGTCGATATCTGGTCCGTCCTGGGCCGCCACTAGAAAGGAATCACAGTGCAGCAGATCTCCACCCCCTCGGCCCCGGAGCCGGCCGGCACCTACTCCTCCGGCATCGTCAGCGGCGGCTTCCTGTTCATTGCAGGCCAAGGGCCGTTCAACACTGAGGGCAACCTGGTCGGTGCGACGTTCGCCGACCAGACGCGGCAGACGTTCGCGAACCTCGAGGCCATCGCTGCCGCAGCGGGCACATCGATGAGCAAGGCGGTCCGCATCGGCGTCTACCTCAACGACCTCGCCGACTGGGCCGAGTTCAACGAAGTCTCCAAGGAGCTCCTCGGTACGCCCTACCCGGCGCGCACGTCGATCCAGGCCGACCTGAGCGGATTCCTCGTCGAGGTCGATGCGATCGTCGCCCTCTAGTCCCCACCCTGGCGATCGGGCGGGCGGCGCAACGACTTGGTCCGTCCGCGTTGCTTCTTCGTATCCAGGCGGCGCTGGCGCGCCCGGCGGCTCGGCCGGGTGCGCCGCCGCGTCGGTGGCGGCGGCATCAGCGCCTGGCGGAGCAGCGCGGCGAGCCGGTCCCGCGCTTCGTTCCGGTTCCGCAGCTGAGCGGCATGGCTGCTGGCGACGATGCGCAGCTCGTCACCGACCAGGCGCTCACCCAGCGCCGCCAGTACCCGCTCGCGCTGTGCGGAGGTGAACGCGCTCGAGGTGCCAGGGGTGAACAACAGCTCGACCCGGGTATCGGTGGTGTTCACGGCCTGCCCGCCCGGCCCGGAGGACCTGCTGAACCTCTCGGTCAGTTCAGTGCCGGGCACCACCAGTCCACCGGGATTGCCGGGACCCGGCGGCACGGGAAGATCGTTGGCGGCCATGGTCAGGGCGAGGATACCGCCCGCCGTGACGTGGGGGTGGCCTCGGTGTCGAGATTCGGCTGATTTTCGACACCGAGGCCACCCTCGCGGGCGTGCGTGGCTCAGCGGGTGGAGAAGACGGAGTCGAACGCGGCTGCGGACGGTTCGTACTTACTCATCCCGCGCACGAACTCCAGCGCCTCCGGCGCACCGACGAGCCGGTCCATCCCGGCGTCCTCCCACTCCACCGAGAGCGGGCCGGTGTAGCCGATGTGGTTCAGCGCGCGGAACGCGTCCTCCCACGGCACGTCCCCGTGGCCGGTGTTGATGAAGTCCCAGCCGCGGTGCGGGTGCGCCCACGGCAGGTGCGAGGACAGCCTGCCGTTGCGACCGTTGTTCATCCGCACCTTCGTGTCCTTGCAGTGCACGTGGTAGATCTTCTCCGGGAAGTCCAGCAGGAAGCTGACCGGGTCGAGCTGCTGCCACACCATGTGGCTGGGGTCCCAGTTCAACCCGAACGCGGCCCGGTGCCCGATCGCCTCGAACGTCTTCACCGTGGTCCAGTAGTCGTAGGCGATCTCGCTGGGGTGCACCTCGAGCGCGAACCGCACCCCCTCGGCGTCGAACACGTCCAGGATCGGGTTCCACCGGTCGGCAAAGTCCTGATAGCCCGCCTCGATGATCTCCTCGCGCACCGGCGGGAACATCGCCACGTACTTCCAGATCGCCGACCCGGTGAACCCGGTCACCGTCTTCACCCCGAGCCGGTTGGCCGCACGCGCAGTGTTCTTCAGCTCCTCGGCGGCCCGCTGGCGCACCCCCTCGGGGTCACCGTCGCCCCACACCGAGTCCGGCAGGATCTCCCGGTGCCGGATGTCGATCGGATCGTCGCACACCGCCTGACCCTTGAGGTGGTTGGAGATGGTCCAGACCTTGAGGCCGTTCTTCTCCAGCGTGGCGAGCTTGTCGGCCACATAGTCGTCATCGGTGGCGGCCCGGTTCGGGTCCAGGTGATCGCCCCAACAGGCGATCTCCAGCCCGTCGTAGCCCCACTCGCCGGCCAGCCGGCAGACCTCCTCGAACGGCAGGTCGGCCCACTGGCCGGTGAACAACGTGATCGGTCGTGCCATCGGTCTTCTCCTCTGGTTCGGGTCGCTTCTGGTCGATCGGTTCGGGTCAGCCGGGCACGTCCACCCAGGTGCTGCCGGCCGCGGCGGAGGACGCCACGGCGTCGAGCACCCGTTGCACCGCGAGCCCGTCCGCGAACGACGGCTCGGGCTGCTCACCGGCGGCGAGCGCGGTCACCAGGTCCACCACCTGGTGGGTGAAGCCGTGCTCGTAGCCGAGTCCATGTCCGGGCGGCCACCAGGCGGCGATATAGGGGTGGGAAGTCTCCGTGACCAGGATCCGGCGGAAGCCGCCGGTGCGTGGGTCGTCACTGGCGTCGAAGTACTCCAGCTCGTTCAGTCGCTCCAGATCGAAGGCGATCGCCCCCTCCGATCCGGAGATCTCCACCCGGAGGGCGTTCTTGCGGCCCCAGGCGTACCGGGTGGCCTCGAACGTGCCCACTGCGCCGCCGGAGAGGCGGGCCAGCCACATCGCGGTGTCGTCCACGGTGACCAGACCGAGCTCGTCGCCGCCGACGCCGGCGATCCCGACCCGTTCGGTCTCGATCGGCCGTTCGGTCACGAACGTCTCGGTCATCGCGGTCACGCCGGTGATCCGCTGTGCGGTGAGGAACTGCACCAGGTCCGCGATGTGCGCACCGATGTCTCCCAGTGCGCCGGATCCAGCTGTGGTTTTGTCCAGCCGCCAGCTCAGCGGAGCGCTGGAATCGGCGAGCCAGTCCTGCAGGTACTGCGCCCGCACCTGGCGGATGTCACCGATCCTGCCCTCGGCGATCAGCTGCCGGGCGAGCTGCATCGCCGGCACCCGCCGGTAGGTGAAGCCGACCATCGCCCGCACCCCCTGCGAGGCGGCCTGCTCGGCGGCCGCGGCCATCGCCTCGGCCTCGGCCACGGAGTTCGCCAGCGGCTTCTCGCAGAGTACGTGCTTGCCGGCCTCGAGTGCCGCGATCGCGATCTCGGCGTGGGTGTTGCCGGGAGTGCACACGTCCACCAGGTCCACATCGTCGCGGGCGACGGCGGAGCGCCAGTCGGTCTCGGTGCTCGCCCAGCCGAGGGTCTCGGCCGCGGCAACCACCTTGGCGCTGTCACGCCCGCAGAGCACGTGCCGGACCGGGCTGAGCGGCAGGTCGAAGAACCGGGGTGCAGTGCGCCAGGCATGGGAGTGTGCGGCTCCCATGAACGCGTAGCCGATCATCGCCACGCGCAGCGGCGGGGCTTCCTTGCTGCTCATCGATCGAGTCCTCCTGGATCGCTCGTCATGAAGATTGTCTCTCTGGGTGCGGACGGGCGGTAGCGCCGGATCGTGCCTCCACCCGCGACCTGCCACCTGCACCGAGGTCGGCGACAGGGGCCGGTCAGAGGTTGACGTTCGTGCCCTGGTCTTCGCCGTGGTCACGCCGCAGCGGTGCACCGAGGACCCACCCCGGTGCACCGCCGCAGGGGGTCAGGACTCGAAGGCCGAGTCGAGGTACTCCTCGACGTTGTCCCCGGTGACCACCGGGGCGTAGAGCTGGATGAGGCGCGGAACCTCGTTCTCCACCAGGTCGGACATGGCGTTGCCCTGGGCCAGCACGCGGGCGATCCGCACGCCATCTGCGGCCTGGCTGGCCGGGTAGAGCACCGTGGCCTCCACCACGGACTCACCCTCCTGGATGTGCCGCATCATATTCGCGGAGCCGGCGCCGCCGACCATGAAGAACTCGTCCCGTCCGGCATTCTCGATGGCGGACAGCACGCCGACACCCTGGTCGTCGTCGTGGTTCCAGATGGCGTCGATCTCCGGTGCGGCCTGCAGCAGGTTCGAGGTCGCCTCCTCACCGCCCTGGACGGTGAAGTCACCGGCCACCCGGTTGTCCACCTCCTGACCACATTCGGCGAGCGCATCCTCGAAGCCCTGGCTACGGTCCTGGGTCAACGGGAGGGAGTCGATCCCGGCGATCTCGGCGATGACGGCTTCCGAGTCGTCCCCGATCCGCTCACAGATGTACTCGCCGGCGGAGACGCCCATCCCGTAGTTGTCGCCGAGGATGGTCACGCGGGAAGCGTTCGGGTCGGAGAACTCCCGGTCGACGTTGATCACCGGAATTCCGGCCTCCATCGCTTCCAGGGCGACACCGGTCAGCGCGGCGCCGTCGAACGGAACGACGACGATAGCGTCCACGTCGTCGTTGTTGATGAAGGTCTCGAGCTGGCTGATCTGGAGGCTGACATCGTTCGTCCCCTCCGCGACCAGCAGCTCAATGTCCTCGTACTCGCTGGCCGCGTCCTGGGCGAGGGTCGTCATCGCGCCCATCCACCCGTGGTCGGCCGCCGGTGCGGAGAAGCCGATGGTGACGGTCTCCCCGATCTCGTCGTTGCTGCTTCCGGCGGCGGCCTCACCGCCACCGCCGTCGTCGTCGGACTCCTCAGGTGCGTTGGAGACACAGGAGGCGAGGACCGCCGCGGAGGCGAGTACTGCGAGGGAGGTGGTGACACCGCGACGCCACGTCGTTGATGAGGTCATGGAAACTACTCCTTGAATTCGTGCGGGAGGGGACAGGGTGAAACGACGGCGCGCCCGAGCCGGGCGGGCAGAGAGGCAGTGCTGAGCGAGGTCATGGGGAAGTGCCCCGGACCGCGAAGCGCTGCTGCAGGAGGACCGCCACGACGATGATTCCGCCCTGGACCAAAGCCTGCATCGAGGTGGACAAGTTGTTCAGGACGAAGACGTTCTCCAGGGTCTTGAAGATCAGCACACCGAGGACTGTGCCGATGATCGTGCCCCGCCCGCCGATGAGCAGAGTGCCACCGACGACGACGGCTGCGATGGCGTCGAGCTCGAGGAGCATGCCGTGGGTCGAGGTGCCGGCGCCGGTGCGCCCGATCATCATCACCGCCGCGATCCCGGCTGTGAACCCGGAGAGGGCGAAGACGTAGACCATGTGTCGTTTGATGTTGATACCCGCCAGGCGGGCCGCCTCGGCGTTGCCGCCGACAGCGACGGTGCGTCGGCCGAAGGTGGTGCGATTCAGCACCACCCAGGCGATCGCAGCTACGACGGCGAAGATCAGGACGATGGTCGGCACTCCGAGGATGTCACCGTCGAAGAAGGCTTCGAATCCCGGAGTGTCGACGAGCTGGGTACTGCGTCCCGAGATGATCTCAGCGAGTCCGCGGGCCGCGATCAACATGGCGAGAGTGGCGATGAAGGAGACCACTTTGCCGTAGGCGACGATCAGCCCGTTCACCAGGCCGGCGGCCGTCCCGACCGCTGCCGCGGTGAACACCATGACGAGCCAGTGAGTGTCCTCGGCCATCCGTTGCGTCGCCAGCGTGGTGGCCCAGACACTGGCCAGGCCCAGGACCGAACCCACGGACAGGTCGATGCCGCCTGCGGTGATCACGAAGGTGACGCCGACGCTCACCACCCCCAGCACGGCTGCGGCACGCAGAATGGTCAGCACGTTGTTGGTGTCGACGAACCGGTCACCGGCGGTGAGGACGCCGGCGAGGCAGATCAGGATCAGCGCGACGATGAGCCCGAGCATCCGCCCGAGGCCTCCCCCGCCGCCGAGGCTCGCCAGGAACCGCCGACCAGCAGATCCGCCGGCCGGTACGGGTTCCTGGTGGTCCGAGGGCGGGGAGCTGGTCCCGCCGCCACCGGCCGAGGCTCCTACCGGTGCCTTGTCATTCATGTGCGGTTCCTTCCATGACGAGGTCGAGCACGCGGTGCTCGTCGATCTGATCGGCGGGTCCCTGGTGCACGACCGCACCGTCGGCAATCACGAGGATCTGGTCGGCGAGGCCGAGGACTTCCTCGATCTCGCTGGAAACGACGACGATCGCGGTCCCCTGGTGGGCGAGCTGTCGGATCAAGCCGTAGATCTCGGCTCGAGCGCCGACGTCGACGCCGCGCGTCGGTTCGTCCAGGAGCAGGACATCACAACCGTGCACGAGCCAGCGCGCGAGCATCGCCTTCTGCTGGTTCCCGCCCGAGAACGTCCGGCCCGGTCGGTCCGGATCGGCCGGCACCAGGTGCAGGGCTTCCATCTGTTCGCGGGCAGCCTTGCGCTCAGCACGCTCGTCGAGGAAGCCGCCCCGGGCGAACCGGGCGAAGGAGGACAGGGTGATGTTCCGGTACACCGGTTCGTCCAGCAGCAGACCTTGGCTCTTCCGCTCTTCCGGCGCCAGACCGATTCCACGGGAGACCGCGCTCGGGACCGAACCGACCCGCACCTGTTTCCCGTTCACCTGGACGGTGCCTGCCGAGGCCGGCCGGGCACCGTAGACGGTCTCCAGGATCTCGGAACGACCGGCTCCGACCAGGCCCGCCAGACCAACGATCTGCCCTGCCCGGACCTGGAAGCTCACGTCCTGGAACACACCGGCCAGCGCGAGGTCGTCCACCTGGAGCACCACCTCACCCGGATCCGCCACACCGCTACCGCCGAAGTCGGTCTCGACGCGTCGGCCGGTCATCAGCTGGATCAGGTCGGTCGTCGGTGTATCGGCGACCGCGAGGCCGGAGGCAACGGTCTTGCCGTCCTTCAGCACAGTGATCCGGTCGCCGATGCTGCGGATCTCCTCCAGACGGTGGGAGATGTAGATCACCGCAACACCCTCGGCGGTGAGCATCTTCACCACCTGGAAGAGCTTGTCCACCTCCTCCGGGTCGAGCACGGCAGAGGGCTCGTCCATCACGATCACCTTGGCGTCGTGAGAGAGTGCCCGCGCCATCGACACGATCTGCTTGCCGGCGGCGGAGAGCTGTCCTACGTCCCGGCCGGGCGGGATCTCCGGGTGCCCGAGGCGGCGGAGCAGGTCGCGGGTGCGCTTCTGTGCGTCAGCGAACCGCAGGACTCCACCGCGGGAGAGCTCGTGACCGAGGTAGATGTTCTCCGCCACGGTCAGGCCGTCGACGACGTCGAGCTCCTGATACATGGTGGCGACGCCGAGATCGAGCGCTGCCATCGGCGAATCGATCTTCACCACCTCTCCCTGCCACCGGATCTCACCGGCGTTCGGCTGATGGGCACCGGCGAGCACCTTGATGAGCGTCGACTTGCCGGCGCCGTTCTGGCCGAGCAGGCAGTGGACCTCACCTGCACGCACGTCGAAGTCCACCCCGTCGAGCGCCTTGGCACCGGGGAAATGCTTGATGAGGTCGGTGATGGTGAGGATGGGCTGGGAGGGGTCTGCTGTGACCATGCGCAGCATCGTAGGCATGGGTTATGAAACTCGTCAACCAAAAGTCGCTCAGTGCCTACACGCCTACAGCCACACAATCGCTAGAAGTGCAGCAAAGTGATGGTTTACTGGTCTGGTGAGCGAAACCGCAGTCAAGGGGACCATCAGTGAACCGAAGCCCTCGCGTGAGTCAGACCCGCGTTCGGCAGGGATTCTGTTCCAGTACGTGCGCGACGGTCAGCCACGCACTCGCGCCGATATCGTCACGGCCACCGGGTTCGCCCGTCCTACGGTCGCTGCCCGGATCGATGAGCTGGAACGCGCGGGGCTGATCGTCCCGACCGGAGAAGCCTCCTCCACCGGCGGCAGACCGCCGGCAACGTTCGCCTTCAATCCTGGCGTGCGCCTCATCCTGGTCGCTGACCTCGGTGCCAGGCACGGTCGGTTGGCGATCACGGACCTCGCTGCGCGCGTGCTGAGCGAGCGTTCGGTGGACATCACGATCAGTGATGGGCCGGAGGCCGTGCTCGACACCGTCATCACCGAGTTCCTCGCGATGCTCGAGGACTTCGGGCGAGGCGTGGACCAGGTGCTCGGCGTCGGGGTGGGCCTGCCCGGTCCGGTCGAGCACCACGTCGGCCGGCCGATCAGCCCGCCGATCATGCCCGGCTGGGACGGGTTCGATGTGCCGGGCTATCTGCAGCAACAGATTCCGGCACCGATCCTCGTGGACAACGACGTGAACATCATGGCGCTCGGCGAGCACAAGGCCCACTGGCAACAGGTGGAGGACCTGATCTACGTCAAGGTCGCCACCGGCATCGGAGCTGGCATCATCACTGATGGCCAGCTTCGCCGAGGCGCTCAGGGGGCTGCGGGCGACCTCGGCCACATCGCCGTACCCCAGGGCAGAGAGGTTCCCTGCCGCTGTGGAAACACCGGCTGCCTGGAGGCACTGGCGAGCGGACATGCCGTGGTCGAGACGCTGCGCGACCAGGGTTACGACATCCAGTGGGCGGAACAGATCGTCGACCTCGTCCGGGACGGGGACACGCATGTGATGCAGACCGTCCGTCACGCGGGTCGCGACATCGGCCAGGTCCTGGCCAGTTGCGTCAACCTGCTGAACCCGACAGTCATCGTCATCGGCGGTCAGGTCGCCAACGTCGGAGAGCATCTGCTCGCCGGGATCCGGGAAGTCGTCTACAGCCGGTCGCTGCCGCTGGCCACCCAACACCTGCGAATCGTGGTCTCCAAGGCGGGCGGTCAGTCCGGAGTGCTCGGGGCCGCTCAGATGGTCATCGAACAGGTACTCGCTGCACCCGCGATCGACCGCATGATCGGGTCCGCTGCCTGATCGGGCCCAGCCCGATCAACTCGTCAGCTCGAGGATCCGCACATTGCGGAAGTGCACGGCATCGTGCTCGCCGTGGTTCTGCAGACCGATCCGACCTGAGCTGAGATCTCGGCCCGGATCGTCACTGGTGAAGTCGTTGACGAGCGTGCCGTTGAGGTCGACCTGGATACGACCGTCCCTGACGATGATCCGGTAGGAGTTCCACTCACCGGGCGGGTTGACCGCCTGATCTCGCGCCTGGATGTCAGCGCCCTGAAATGTGTAGATCGATCCGGTGGTCCGTTCCGGGCTGTCGGATGGATCGATCTGGATCTCGTACCCGTGGTTCACCGCGGTCCACACGTCCCCCTCAGGATCGGGGAACCCGACGAATACGCCGGAGTTGTCGTCGTCGGTGATCGCCCAGTCCAGCGTGAGGATGTAGTCCTCGAACTCCTCCGGGTACCACAGCAGCCCCATGCCACCGCTGGTCACCATCGAGCACCCGGAGCTCAGCTCGAAGGTCCCCGGCCCGGTCATCTGCCACTGCTCCAGACTGGACCGACTCCCGTCGAACAGCACCCGATAGCCGGGTTCCTCCGCTCGGTCGGCGCAGTCCGGCTCTTCCGTGGCGGCGCACGCGGACAAGGTCACTGTCACCGCCAGCAGAGCCAGCGCTGCACCGCTGAGGTCGCGCAGGCCCCGCCGGCGGTGCTGAGGCCGTCGCAGCATGTCGGGCTCCCTGGTAGCGGTTCTCCGGCCACAGTACGACCAGTGGCCGGGCACCTGGTGGGGTGTCCGGCCACTGGCTTTCTGGGGCAGGTTAGGCGTGCTGTCGGCGTGCCTTGATGGCGATACCGGTTCCGACCAGGAGCAGGAGTGCGGCCAGTCCGGTCAGCATCCCGACGTCGGTTCCCGTCTCGGGCAGGTCCCCACCTGCAGACCCATCAGTAGGCGCCTCACCTGGCTCGCTCGGGCCCGCACCGGGACCGGTCGGGTCCGCACCCGGGTCGGTCGGGTCCGCACCGGGATCACTCAGGTCTTCACCCGGATCGGTGGGTTCCTCCCCCGGGTCGGTGGGTTCCTCCCCCGGGTCGGTGGGTTCCTCCCCCGGCTCGCCGGCGGTGCTGAACTCGAAGGTCCACTCCGTGGTCGCGTCCTCGCCCAGCACGTACCCCTCAGCCGCTCGGGCGATGATCGTCACCGAACCCTGCGCAGCATAGGTACCCGGGGTGAGGACCTCACCTGGGGTGGGCACCAACGCCCTCGCAATGTCCCGCGCGAACACCGAGCGTGCCCCCGCAGGTCCGGGGCTGGCCCCAGCAGACTCCCCGAGCAGGACGTACTCCACACCCTCCACCTCAGGAATCGTGAACGAGTCGTCCTCGGTGCCGGGCTCATCAGTGAACGTGACTTCCTCCGGGGAGACCTCCACCAACTCTCCGGGGCCACCAGTGGTATCGAAGGTGTGCGACCACTCAGCAGTAGCGCCCTCAGCCAACTCATAGCCCTGCAGTGCCTGCGCGGTGACCGTGACCGAGCCCGCACCCGCATGAGTACCAGCCTCAACAACCTCATCACCGGTCAGGTACTGCACGCCCTCCACCTCAGGGACCGTGAACGAATCGTCCTCGGTGCCGGGCTCGTCGGTGAAGGTGACCTCCTGGGGGGTGACCTGCACCGGTTCCTCGGGTTCGGGCTGCCCTGCTGCGATTCCGGTCAGGTACTCAAACCCAGACGTGGCGAAAGACTCCCCATCAGCGGCCATGTCGTACTCCAACGCGTAATAAGCGATCGGAGCATCCTCGGCCGCGGCCAGGATCTCCTGCAACGCCATCTCACCCTCACCCAGGTTCACAAACGAGGGACCATCCACACTCCCCAACCCGGTGGCGTCCTTGATGTGCAACAACTCGATCCGATCGCCGTACTCACCGATCAGCGCCGGCACATCCACACCAGCATGAGCCGCCCAGGCCACATCCAGCTCGAACGT
>DXBY01000334.1 GCA_019116305.1 Candidatus Ruania gallistercoris
CGTGATCGGCGGGCTGCTGCAGGCGGTCAGCATGATGATCGCGGGCGTGGGCAACGGTGTGCTGCTCATCTACGTGCTCGCCATCGCGGTGTTCAACGTGGGTTCGAACCTCTCCGGTGAGGCGAACTACAAGGTCTGGACCCAGGAGAGTCTGCCGATCAACGTGCGCGCCTCGGTACAGGGCTTCACCTACGCCGTTGGCCGGTTCGTCTTCGGTCTGTTCGCGCTGGTGACGCCGACCCTGCTCGCGACCAACCGGGACGGTCTGCTCTGGCTGTTGGTGGCGTTCGCGCTGGCGGCACTGGTGGTGGGCGTGGCGACCTTCCGCTTCCTGAACGCCCGCGGCCTGCGGCCCGGTCGAGGCACGGAGGAACCGGCGGTGATCGCCGAGCGTAGCTGAGCGTCGGTTGCCTACCTGGTCCTCCTGGCGACGCTGCGGGCGATGATCAGGGTCGCTCCCGAGGCGGCCAACGCCAGCAGCAGCACCATCGCCGCCGGCCAGACGGCGAGGGCATCGACCGGCGTGATGGCGTTTCGCTGGACGATCGGCAGCACGAGGAACACCAGGATCGCCAGCACGGGGCCGATGGCCTGCGGGAGCAGCCGCAGCCCCAGACGCCAGCGGGGCCAGGTGGCGCGGCGCTGGGACCACCGTCCGGCACGCCGCAGGCCGACGGCGGTGAGACTGAGCACCAGCAGGGTGAGCACCCCGAGGCCCGCATCCACCAGGGTCGGCAGGGGCGTTCCCGGCTGCGCTGTTCTGCCCTCGGTGATGTCGATGATGCCGGAGCTGATGCTGTAGGGGTGCTCCATCGTGGGGGTGAAGCTGTTCAGCATCACCACGACCCCGTAGCCGCTGCTGGGCACAACGTCGAGCTGAGCGCTGTAGCGACTGGTGGCGCCGGAGTGGCCCATCCGCGGCGGGTCGACGCCCTCACCGCTGACCTGCCAGCCCAGGCCATCGCCGTCGGTGCCCGGCTGCGGGCTCTGGGCCTGGTCGAAGAGCTCGGGTGAGAGCAGCTGCTCGCCGCCCGGCGCGGTCCCACTGTTGGTGAGCATGGCGAGCCAGCGGGCCTGGTCCTCGGCCGTGCTGACCACCCCGCCGGCGCCGGCGATCAGCTGCTCCATCTCGCCCAGCGGCAGCGCGGTGCCGTAGGCGGTGACGTGCCCGCCGGTCAGACCCGGGTCGTCAGTGCCCGCAGTGTCGACCGAGCGGGTGTCGTCCATCCCCAACGGGCCGAACAGGTTGTCCTCCAGATAGGTGGCGAACGGCGTCTCTGTGACCACCTCGACCAGCCGGGCGGCCACGTGGTAGTTCATGTTGCTGTAGCTGTACTGCTCGCCGGGGTCGGTATCGAGCTGCCAGTCCTGCAGGCGCTGCACACCTTCGTTGAGGGTGCTGGCCGGTGCCACGATGACCGGGCTCGGCAGGCCAGAGGTGTGGCTGAGCAGATGACGGATCGTGATCTCGCTGAGCCGTTCGTCGGCCAGGTCGAATTCGGGCAGGTGCTCGATTACCGGGTCGTCCAGGTCCACTGTGCCGTCGTCGACGAGCTGCAGCACCGCGAACGCCGTCATCTGCTTGCTCACCGACCCGATCGCCATCGGGGTATCGACCCTCGCCGGCGCGCCGTGGGCCTCGCCGTACCCGGCGGTGTGCAGCACCTGTCCGTCCTGGACGATGGCGACCGAGGCGCCGACGAGACGGTGACGGTCCAGGTAGCTCTGGACGTAGGAGTCCACAGCGTCGGCGTCCAGCTGCTCGGCTGTCGTCGGTGCGGCAGATGCCGGTGCGATCGGGCCGACGCCGAGCAGGAGCGCTGCCAGCAGCGCGGCGGTCCAGCGCATGCTCGCGATGGCTCGGTGCCGCCATCGGGTGTGCTCGTCGCTCGCGCGGATACTCATTGCGGTGCTGTCCTCTCCCCACCAGGCGGTGGTTCCGGGTGCTGTGCTGCTCCCCCGCCGGTCGGGCGGGGGAGCAGCAGCTGACGAGCGGGGGGCCACCGGCCCGGGTCGCCCGACCGTCAGCCGTAGGTGACCAGCAGCCGGTGGTACAGGCCGACAGGCTGGCAGCGGTAGTCGTCGACGAACGGGTCGTTGTACATCAGGTCCATCCCGGCCCGCACGCAGTCGTTCCGATTCCAGTACCAGCTGTGGAAGGTCTCCTGCGGGCCGACGTCGGAGCTGGTCGTGGCCTGAACCTGCGCCACACCGGTGGTCTGCGGCGCCGCCGGCCCGGTGCTGGCCTGCGCCATCCCGCCGCCGACCAGGGTCGATGTGGCCACCACTGTGGCGATACCTGCCGCTACTCGGGCGAGCTTACGCATGAGGGGTCCATTCCTCGCTCGGTAAGGCCGGTGCCTCCAGGGGCCCCGGCCTGGTTGCGCATCGAGCGTAGGAAGATGCCCTCGCTCGGGTGCAACACAATTTCTGCCCGCCGCGGGAGCAGCGGCCGGCGGATACCCTGGTTCGCAGCGCCGCCGACCCGCTGGAGGACCCGCATGAACTTCGCCATCCCTGAGGGACTCGCACCGGAGGTGTACCCGCTGGCCTGGCTGGTGGGCACCTGGCGAGGGCCGGGCTTCGTGCACTATCCCGGGATCGACGAACGTGCCGTTCTGGTGGAGGCAACCTTCAGCTCCGACGGCGGTCCGTACCTGCGCTATGCAGCCACCACCTGGGAGTTGACCAACCCGCCGGCCTCCCTCGAGGGGGAGATCGATGTGGCCGGGCTGCAGCCAGGGCCGGTGTGGGCGAGCGAGTCCGGTTACTGGCGCGTGCCGCCTGCGGCGGAGCAGAGGGCCGGCGACGGCGAAGGCGCACCGGGGCAGGGCCCGCGCACTGAGCTCGAGGTGCTCCTGGCCGAACCCAGCGGGCACGTCAGCGTCTACCTCGGTCTCGCCCAGGGGCCGCGGATCCAGCTCGCCACCGACCTGATTGCACGCACTGCCACCGGTGCTGAGATGACCGCCGCGCAGCGGATGTACGGGTTGGTGAACTCCGAGCTGATGTGGGCCACCGATCTGGCCGCCTTCGGCCACGAGATGCAGTCCTACTCCTCCGGCCGGATGCAACGGCAGGGCTGAGCCGTGCCGCGCCAAGGAGTCGGAATGAAGCGCACCCTCTTCGTGATTGACACAGTATGACCACCGAGACTCTGCCGTACCGTTCGCCTCTGCTCGACCGGCGTGGCGCCGTAGCCGCGGGCGCCCCGGACGAGGGCGTCCCGGCACACTATGGCGACCCGGTGGCCGAGCAACGCGCCCTGTCCCGCGGGATCGGCGTCGTCGATGCTGCGCACCGTGGAGTGGTCACCGTGACCGGCCCGGACCGGCTCAGCTGGTTGGACACGTTGTCCTCGCAGTGGCTGCGCGACCTGCCCCCCGGGCAGAGCACCGAACTGATGCTGCTCGATGTGAACGGCCGGATCGCGCACGCACCCGCTGTGCTGGACGACGGCGAGACCACCTGGCTGATCGCGGACAGCGCCGACGCCGCCGACCTGGCCACCTTCCTGGACTCGATGCGGTTCATGCTCCGGGTGGAGATCACCCACCGCACCGACCTCGGGGTGCTCGCCACCAGCGCCCACGGCCCGGCCCTGGCCGCACCCGACGGCACCGACCTGCTCTCCTGGACCGACCCCTGGCCGGCCACTGCCGAAGGCTCCACCCGGTACGGTCCGCCGGCCGAGGAGCACCCGGGTACCGAGTGGCAGCTGCGGTACTGGATCACCAGCCGCGACCAGGTGGCCGCTGTGGTCGCCGAGGCCGAGTCCGCCGGTGCCCGACCGGCCGGAATCTGGGCGCTCGAAGCCCTCCGGGTGGCGGCCTGGCGGCCGCGGCTGGCCAAGGACGTGGATGAACGCGCCATCCCGCACGAGCTGGACTGGCTGCGCACCGGGGTGCACATGAACAAGGGCTGCTACCGCGGCCAGGAGTCCATCGCCCGGGTGTTCAACCTCGGCCGCCCACCACGGCGGCTGACCATGCTGCACCTCGACGGCAGCGAGCATGTCCTGCCCGAGCCGGGAGACGCCGTCACCAATGGGGAGCGCCAGGTGGGCACGGTGACCTCCGTGGCTCGCCACCACGAGCTCGGCCCGATCGCACTCGCCCTGCTGAAGCGCAACCTGGACCCGGCGGCGGAGCTGACGGTCGGCGGTATCGCCGCCGCTCAGGAGGTGATCGTCTCCCCGGACGGCTTCGGCACCGGCCGCCCGGAGGCACCGACTGGGCCGCGGCTGCGCCGGCGGACCTTGTAGGCCGTGAGCACTGCCGGCGCCCCGCCCGGCCGCACCGGCCGCCCCGGTCTGCGGCGCAGCTGGTTGCTGGCCCGGGCTCGGGCCCGTCGCGGCGGCCG
Source organism: Candidatus Ruania gallistercoris (assembly GCA_019116305.1). Classification (GTDB taxonomy): domain Bacteria; phylum Actinomycetota; class Actinomycetes; order Actinomycetales; family Beutenbergiaceae; genus Ruania; species Ruania gallistercoris. The sequence continues at coordinate 4,363 of DXBY01000334.1, forward strand.
CCGAGTTCGGTCGGAGAGCCGGGCGATCCTCACCGCGGCGCTCGCTGCCGGCGCCGCCTATGCGATCGCGCACTACGCCCTCGGTCACGACTATCCGATCTTCGCCCCGATCGCGGCCTTCGTCTCCCTCGGCTTCGGCATCGACCGGCGCCCCCGCAAAGTGGCCGAGCTGGCCCTCGGGGTGAGTGTGGGGGTGGCGTTCGGGGAGCTGTTCGCCGCCCTGTTCGGCACCGGGCCGGTGCAGATCGCCGTGGTCCTCGCCCTCGCTGTGGCCGTGGCACGGCTGATCGACGGCGCCACCATGTTCGGGATGCAGGCCGGGGTGCAGTCGGTGGTGGTGGTCGCGCTGCCGGGGATGCTCGGCGGCGGCGGCTTCCCGCGCTGGACCGAAGCCCTGGTCGGCGGGTCGATGGCGCTGCTGGTGGCGATCCTGCTGCCGCTGGACGTGCGCCGACGTGCCCAGCGCCTGGCCGAGTCCGGGATGACCGAGATCGCGCTGACCCTGGAGGATGTGGCCCGAGGCATCCGCACCAGCGATCCGGACGTCGTCGACGACGCACTCACCCGCGCCCGCGGCTCCCAGGGGGTGATCGACGAGTGGGACGAGCTGCTCGACACCGCACTGGATGCCACCCAGCTGACCCCGTCGCGGCTGCGGCACGAGGACTTCCTGCGCCGCATGCACCGCAGCGCCACCCTGGCCGACCGGGCGATGCGGAACACCCGGGTGATCGCCCGCCGGGCCGGGGTCGTGGCCGGGGAGATGGCCCAGCACCAGGCGCTCGCGGACCTGCTGGACCGGATCGCCCGCTCGGTGAAAGACCTGTCCTTCGCGCTCGGCTCGAACGCCCAGCTGATCGGGCTGCGGCCGTACCTGCTCGAAGTGGCCGGCCGGCTCGACCCGCGCCAGTTCACCGGCTGGCCGACGCAGACCCTGGTGGTGCTGATCCGCTCCCTGGTGGTGGACCTGCTCGAGCTCACCGGGCTGACCGGGACCCAGGCGCGTGAGGCGCTTGCGGCCACCGGCGGACCGGAGCCTCCGGACCCACCGGTCGTGCGGAACGCCAGCTAGCCCCCGGTCCTCAGGTCGGGAGTGCGCCAGAGCGCACCCGCCACCTGACGACGCGAGGCCCGCACCCTGACGACGCGAGAGTGGGCGAGGCTCT